>JAGBRZ010000227.1 GCA_017632155.1 Clostridia bacterium | reverse complement strand
TGAAGTGAACCCAAAAGTTTAGACAAAAAATAAATATTAAGTTATTTGCGAATGAGCTCGGTATTGCACTGGGCTCATTCCTTTTAATTTGAGAGAGATTCTCTCGTTGTTGTAGTAATGTATGTATTCTTCCAACTTTTCAATGAATCCCCGAGGGGATTCAAATTTTTCGCCGTAATACATTTCAACTTTCAACCTGCCAAAGAAATTTTCCATTATGCCGTTGTCCATACAGTTGCCTTTTCGGGACATACTTTGTGTAATGTTATGCTCGGCAAGAAGCCTTTGGTATTCGGCGTGTTGGTACTGCCAACCTTGATCGGAATGGAACAGAGGTCGTGCATCGGCAGGAAGTTTTTCAAACAACCCATTCAGCATATCTCTAACTTGCTGCAAGTTAGGACTTGTAGAAATAGAGTAAGATATAATTTCACGGTTGAACATATCAAGCACCGGAGAAAGATACACCTTTTCATCGCCAATCTTAAACTCCGTAACATCTGTTGTTAGTTTCTCAAACGGCTTGTCTGCGTGAAAATCTCTTTTTAGCAGATTTTTTGCTACCTTTCCGACCTCGCCTTTGTAAGAATGGTATTTCCCGTTTTTGCTCTGTTTTCCACGTAGATGAAGGGATTTCATCAGTTTTAATACGGTTTTATGGTTAATTGGATAACCTTTTGCCTTCAATTCAGAGCAAATACGTCTGTAGCCGTATCTCCCTTTGTGAGTATTGTGGATTTCTAATATATCTTGTTTTTCGCTTTCGTATTTGTCTTTATCCTTCTGTTTCAGATAGTAATAGTACGTGCTTCTTGCTATCCCGGAAAGCTCTAACAAATCTTTAAGCGGATATTTTTGCCTTAGTTCAGCAATTATGAACGCTTTTTGCCGTTCTTTTGCTCTTCCGCAAGAACTAAGGCACTCAGTTTTTTTAAGTATTCAATCTCCATTCTGAGTCTTTGGTTCTCGGCAATGAGATCTTCTTTTGTTTTGGGATCAAGCTGAGCCTTTTTGGTGGATTTCGCTCCGCGGCGTTCTTTCATAAATCCATCCGCTCCTTCTTCGAGATATATACGCTCCCAACGTTTCAGAAGGTCTACCGAACTTCCGCTTTCACTCAATCCATATTTGCGGGCGGTCTCTCGATATCCCAAACGTTGTTCTCGCATATCCATTATAACACCTATTTTGAATTCCGTCGAGTACCTTTTTTGAATTTGACCCTTCTTTGCCATAAAAAATATGCACCTCCAAAAGTGTCTAACTTTTGGGGTGCATATCATTAAAATTCCTCGTCCTTTTTCTGTCGGTAGGTAACGTATTCTATTGAATTTCAAAAACCGTTCTTAAGAGTGCGCTCCATTTTAGTCGGTGATTTTTATTTTTTCTATTTAAATGTATTAAACATTACTGTTTTTCGTATTGTAATGCGAAGGAAAATATAAAATGCCTAGCGTGAGCGGTCAACAAAAGCATTATTGCACTTCGTTTCCATTGACGATAAGCCTTGCACCGTCGCAAGTACTGATTTTTGCCGACGGATTATCCGTGCAAAGATTTTCGATTTTCAACTCGCCATTGTGCTTCATATTAACAGCGCAAACAGCGTTTCCTATAAATACATTGCGAACAAAAACGTTAGTCATAATATGCCCTTTGTTATTCGTATCAAAATCAAGCGCTATCGAATCGGCGTTATCACGGCAGTCGTAGAAGATATTTTCAAACACTACGTTTTTCATATCAGCACCGAAATTGTGATGGAGCGAGCAAGAGCCCGTTGAAATCACTCTGTCAACCTCATTCGTTGCGTAAATATTACCGAAATATGAGTTTTCAAGGCTAACGTTTATCATAATTGCTGTATTTATTCTTGAATGAATATTCGTCACGTTAAGTCCAAAAATCTCACCGTTTGCAC
>JAGBRZ010000226.1 GCA_017632155.1 Clostridia bacterium | reverse complement strand
TTACCGCTGGGAACCAGTACAGAGTTACAATTATAAGCGTTGACCAAACAATTCAAAGCAATCCTTATGAATATGCTTTTAAAGCACATCTGCAGAGCGAAATCGATAAAAAAATTGATAGTGTTAATAGTATATTGTCCGGATTGAGCAATGATATCACAAATGTCCTTGCTCAGATGGCGCCGATTTTCGATCAATCTACGGCTTTTGCAGTCGGTGATTATTGCATCTATCAGGATGAATTATATATATTCACGACCGCACATGCGGCTGGGGCGTGGGATAGTTCTCAGGTTATCAATGTTAAATTGGGCAATCAGGTAACTGTATTATCGAGCGCGATCTATGAACATGAAGGAGATATAGTTGACTTAAGAAACGCGCTTAATTCTGAAAAATCTGAAAGGATACAAGAAGATAATTCTGAAAAATCTGAAAGGATACAAGAAGATAATTTTATAAAAAATAATGCAGTGCGTGTTGATATAACGCAAAACTTCACAAGCGAACAAAGACGCAGGGCAAGAATGAATATTGGAATGTCTGGTGTAGAATTTGCATTGATTTCAGGAGATGAATATATGATGGTGCTGTCTTCTGTGTTTGACGTATTGCCTATTGGCAACCACGAGTTTTCCTTGGTTTTCATGGAATATTAAAAAAAGGAGGATAAAAAAATGGCAAATTACGTATCCGTTATGACAAAAACTGGTTCCGGGAATTTTGAACTTATGGACAGGGAAGCAAGACAAAAAAAGGTCAACATTCCGTTGGATGCCAACGGCTATCCGACAAATGGCGAAGATGGTCAATGCCTTCGCACAAAAGGCAACGGAGCAACCGAGTGGGCTAACATAGGACTACCTACAGATGAGCAAACTTCTCAGGCTGTTAATAATTGGTTGAATTTACATCCGGAAGCAACGACTACCGTAGTAGATGGAAGCCTTACATATAGCAAACTTGTCAATGGAACCATGGGATATGTGACTCCTGAAATGTTCGGTGCGGTTGGTAACGGTATAGAAGATGACACAGAGGCAGTAGCCGAAGCAATTGCATTTAATGGTGGTGATATTATTGTTTTGTTCACAAAGCAGTATTTGTCTGATGCAATCAGCCTTAAAAGTGGGAACAAACTAATATTCAAAGATGGGAGCGAGTTAATTCAAAAAGGCGGGAACGATGTAGAATCGTATATATTTATAAAAGCCGAAAGCTGTCAAAATGTTGTAATTGATGGTGCTACTATTGTCGGCAATTATGGAAATTATGAGCATGGTGATTTTGACGAATACGCTGACCTTTTAAACATAAGAAAAGGAAGCAAAAATATTAGAGTATCTAATTGTATATTCAAAAATAGTGTTGGAGATGGTTTGGAAGTTTGTGCCGGTTCTCTAAATTCATACGACATATCCGAGAATGTTGTTATATCTAACTGCCAGTTTGAAAATATAGGTTGTTGTGATTTCGCTATCACAGGCGGCAAAAATATTGTGTTAAGGGACAGCATATTATCAGGCGGCAAGAGAATCTTACCCAAATGTGCA
Organism: Clostridia bacterium; assembly: GCA_017632155.1. Next base: position 2,180 of record JAGBRZ010000226.1, on the reverse strand, counting down.
ATTGACCTTGAACCTAACGACGAAGCTGTCGGCAATGATAATGTCCTTATTTCTGGGATTGTTCATTCTGGTGATACCGGCACACAAGGAATCTTTATAAACCCGTGGTCGAATAACATAACATTGGATAATGTAATTACTAATAAAGAAATTATTGTTGGTAATACACAGGCTTTCACTACAAAAAAAGCGCAAAACGTAACAATAAAGAATTGCAAAATGGATCGTTTTGTGGCGTTGAACGCGGATAATTGCGTATTTGAGTCAAATACAATCAGAGGGAAAGCCGATTTTGAATATAGCACGGGATCAAGGTTTAGCAATAATGACATTAGCAATGACAGCAATCATACACTTGTTCTTGCAAATTTGATTGATTGTATTATTGACGGGAATTATATTCACGGAACGCCATCTGCATATGCAATAGAATGTTCAAATGGGACGATAAAAGCAACACGTTATTCGTTAGACAAATATTTCTTTGTTGTTTCAAACAATATCATTGTGAATAATACTTCATATGCAATTGAAGCAGATGCAGGGGTTATGTTTATAAATAATGTTTTCACTAATCAAAAGTTGAACAGATATTATTTTTCAAGTGATCGTATAAACAGGACATGCAGAGTAATTGACACTATTAATACTAACATAAGGTCAACAGATTGGAATTTGATAAAATCGTATTTTAAACGTGGAGATTCTTTGATTTCAAGCAATCCAACGTCTGGGCATGTTTTTATGTATTACTGCAAAACAGAAGGGTATTATTCATGGGCATCTTGGGAAGCCTCAACAAGTGTAACTGTGGTTGATAGTATAAAAGCCAACGGTTACGTTTATGTTTGCGTTACGGCAGGAACAACAGGTTCTACACAACCATCATTTACGACAAATGTGGATGATATTATTTCCGACGGCACGGCAGAATGGAAATGCATGGGAACGGTTGCGGAGTTTGGAACTGTTAAGTTTGAATAAATAACTAAAATGACTAATAATGCAGTTAACCCGACTAATCAAAGCCGCTCCGGAACCATCCGGGGCGGCTGATTTTCTGGGGAGAATGGCAATGGTAAAAGCTCAAAGCGTTATACGCTGTTCGTTAAAATATCTTGGTATCCCCTACTCAACTCTTGATTGTCAGAAATTCGTTGAAAAAGCCCTTGCGGATGCCGGGATCAAAAAAGACCTTGCCGGGAGCAATGCTTGGTTTCGGGAGGTCATGAAAAACGGTTGGATCGGTTCGCCGGAAGAATGCAAGAAGCAGTTCGGCACGATTCCTCGCGGAGCTTTCCTGTTCATCTTGACGCAGGACGGACGCGAGCCGGAAAAATATCATGATGACGGAATCGGTAATGCGTCCCATATTGGGATTTACACCGGCATGACTGGATCGAAAATGTGCGAAATGTCAGGAGTCCCGGATGCCGATAGATACAATTTCGGTGATGGTGCAATCCATTCGAGCAGTTCTCGCGGTTGCGTCTGCACAAGCCGATTTTCCGGGAAAACCATCAACGGCGGTTGGAACCGGATAGGGATTTGGAACCAGATAGATTATAGCGGGGGTGACGAAACAGTGTTTGCAACGTATCTTGCAAAAGTGGTCGGCGGCGGTGCGCTCAATCTGAGGGCAGAACCAAATAAGGATTCCGAACGGCTTTGTCAGATGCCCGAGGGATCAATTGTCACGGTTACTGATGAGCTTTCCGGATGGAGTCAGGTCAAATATTATGACATGGAAGGATATGCAATGAGTAAATACTTGGAGGAAATCAAGGAAGGGGGGAATCAGGATGAAGAAACCGATTTCGTAAAGGTTCCGAAAGCGGAGCTTGAAAAGGTCTTTGGTATTATCGCAAGTTGGATTCGGGGGTGATTACATGGAAACCGGGGTTGTTATCAGTCTGGTTGCCGTTGCTATTTCGGCAATCGGGCTGATTCTGTCAGGACGGAAAGACACACGAACAGATGCGGCAAACACGGCAATAGTGCAGACTAAACTTGACAATCTGATAAACGGTGTTACTGATATCAGGGTAGAGTTACGATCAATGCGGGAAACAGTCACAGAACACAGCGAACGCCTTGCAAGGGTCGAAGCACGAGCGCAGAGCAACACGCACCGGCTTGATACGATCGAAGGAAAGAAGGTTTCCGAATGAACATTATCT
>JAGBRZ010000225.1 GCA_017632155.1 Clostridia bacterium | reverse complement strand
GTGTAAGGACAACCGTTCCATCTCCGTAGGTTGCATTGATCTGCTTTTCAATTTGACGTACTTTCTCACATCGCATTGCGAATGATTCCGCGGAGTGGTCGCGAATGATATATTTAAGGGTTGCACGCTCCACGCACCCCTCCATATCTGTCAAATGGAAAAATCCCTCATAGCCCTCGGTTTTAGACGGTATCTCATCGGCAGGCAAAAGCGAATTAATCTCCATAGCTATCAAGGAAGCGTTTATCATTTTATCCTTTGCAGAGCCCGGATGAATATTGAAGCCATTAATCTCAAAAACAGCGCCTGCGGCGTTAAAGTTTTCGTATTCAATTCCGCCCTCTACGTCACCGTCAACAGTATAAGCAAAGTCAGCGCCGAACCGTGCCACGTCAAAATGATCTGCGCACTCTCCAATCTCCTCGTCGGGAGTAAAGGCAATACAGATCTTTCCGTGAGGCAGATTTTTCTCAATCAAGGTCTCCGCCAAGGTCATAATCTCGGCAATTCCCGCCTTGTCATCCGCTCCAAGAAGTGTCTTTCCGTCAGTAACGATCAAGGTTCTCCCTTTCAACTCTGCAAGATGCGGAAAATCGGATCGTTTGAGAACCCTTCCCTCGCCAAGCTCCACGTCCTCACCATCATAACTTTCAATGATACGAGGAGAAACGTTTTCTCCACAAAAATCGGGAGATGTGTCCATGTGAGCAATAAATCCAATAGCGGGCACATTCTCACATCCCTCGGTAGCAGGAATCGTCGCGTAAACATAGCAATATTCATCGCACTCGGCAGATATTCCAAAAGTTTTCAGCTCTTCGACTAAATGGTGCGCCAAGGTAAATTGGATAGAGGAAGACGGATGTGTTCCACTTATCTCATCGCTTGTCGTATACATTCTTGCATATTTTAAAAATCTTTCGTATGCCTTCATAGTTCCTCCATTTTTATAATTTATGAATCTATTGACTTTTTTATAATTATATCACATTATTTAACATTTTGCAATCCTATATAAAAATATATCATCTCCAAATTTTTTCGCAATATGATACCCAACACACAGCGTTTGACATTGGCTCGTAAATCACCATAACAATTTGGATTTATTCTCATTATTCATAGCACTATTTTTCCAAAATCTCTTGCAAATACCCCCGATATGTGATATAATTAAACAAAATTTGTCCACCTATATTTTTACTGATGAGGTAATTAAGATGAAGAAGTTAAAGGTTATCATTATCGGTCTCGGAAGCCGAGGTACTACTTATGCAAAGCACGGATTTGACGCTTGTCCCGAATTTGAGCTTGTGGGAATTGCCGATCCCGATCCCGTGAGAAGAAATTACGTTAAAGAAAGATGCAATCTTGACGACTCCGCTTGCTTTGAAAGCTGGGAGGATATTCTTGCTCTGCCCAAGTTTGCTGATGCGGCGATCATTGCAACGCAAGATCAGATGCATTTTGAACCCGCAATGAAGGCGATCGAGCTCGGTTATCACCTTCTCCTCGAAAAGCCCGCCGCGCCGACCCCCGAGGAGTGCTACAAGATAGCAGACGCCGCCAACAAAAAGGGCGTTCACGTAATAATTTGCCACGTGCTACGCTTCACTCCCTTCTTCCGCACGCTCAAAAAGATCATCGATGACGGCAAGATCGGCAAGATCATGAATATCGTTCATCAGGAGGGTGTCGGAAACATCCACCAGAGCCACAGCTACGTTCGCGGCAACTGGCACAAGGAGGCTGACAGCACCCCTATGCTCCTTGCAAAGAGCTGCCACGATATCGACATTCTCCAATGGCTTCTCGGTGAAAAATGCACACGAGTTCACAGCTTCGGCTCGCTTTCCTATTTCTGCGCAGCGAACAAGCCCGAGGGCGCACCCGAGTTCTGCTATATGGGCTGTCCCGTCGGCGAGAGCTGTCCTTATAACGCGATAAAGATCTATGCTTGTGAGAAATCCTCATACATTGGTCGTGCATCAAAGAAGCACAATCCCACCGAAGAGGACGTCCGCCGCGTTCTCACAGAAACCAACTACGGCAGATGTGTATTCGGATGCGACAATGACGTTGTTGACCATCAGGTAGTAAACCTCGAATATGAAAGCGGCGCGACCGTTTCCTTTACTATGAGTGCCTTCAACAAGGGCGGAAGAAAGATCCACATTATGGGCACAAAGGGCGAGATCTACGCGGGTATGGCTGACAAAGCGGTAACTCTTTACGAATTCGAAACGGGAAAGAAGAGCGAGATCCTTGTTTCGGATGCGGTTGCGGATGAGGAGATCACCGGCGGTCACGGTGGCGGCGACAGAGGCATTATGCGCTCTTTCTGCCAATATCTCTGCGGCACATACACCGGCAACTCGGTAACCGAGATCACCACCTCCATCGAAAACCACCTCGTCACTTTCGCGGCTGAAAGATCAAGACGTGAAGGCAGCGTTGTGACGATTGAGGATTACATCGAAGAGTTTAAGAATTAAATAATCTTATCAGGGGCAAACGCAAAGCGTTGTGCCCCATATTTCTTTGTTTTTTACTGCATCACATTGACTTTTTCCGCATTGTGTGCTATAATGAACCCGAAAGGCTTCTGCTTCAATTTTATGAAAACGAGGTAAAACTGCATGAAGAAATACGTTTTGGCATACGATCTCGGTACAAGCGGTGTCAAGGGCGCTTTGGTCACGCCCGAGGGTGAGGTTGCTTATACCGCCACAGCTTCTTATCCGCTTTATACTGCAGACGGAGGCATCGCCGAGCAGGATCCTGCCGACTACTGGCAAGGAGTTTGCTCTGTTACCAAAGCTGTGCTTGAAAAGGGTAATGTTGCACCCGAGGAAGTGATGGGTATGGCTCTTGACACGATGTGGAAGGGCATTATCCCAGTAGACAATGCAGGAAACGTGCTTCATCGAAGTATCATTTGGCTTGATTCACGCTCCGTGGAGGAGGCGCGGCTTCTCAATGAGAAGTTTGGGGAAGGCACGTTCACCTCAGCGGATTATTGGCCCAAGCTTTTTTGGCTTCGCCGCAACCGTCCCGATGTCTTCGAAAAAGCCACCACGGTTTTTGAGGTCAACTCCTATATCAAGTGGCGCGCGACGGGTGTGGCATCGGTAGATGAGGGCAACAGCTTTGTGCGCTCAAGCGACTCGAAGCTTGATGCTTTTTACGCCGAGATGATGGATTTTATGGATATTCCGCGTGATAAGTTCCCGCAGGTCGCGCCCTCGTGCGGTCTTGTGGGTTATGTAACCGAGAAGGCTTCCGCGGAACTCGGCCTTCCCGAGGGAGTGCCTGTTTTTGGTGGAACAAGTGATATCAACGCCATCGCAATGGGTTCGGGCGCGGCTGCCATCGGCGGTGTGCACATTTATTTCGGCTCGTCGGGTTGGATCGGATATACTCTTGCGCACGAATTCAAAGAGTTGTACTTCTCTCCATTTGATAACAAGAGAGATGTTCACATAATGGGTTCGCAGGCGATCGGACTTTCCTACAACTGGGCAATCGATCGCTTTTACGGCGAGGAAAAGAAGACTCTCGGTGACGGTATATATGCTCTGTTAGATCAGCAGTTGGCGGATATTCCGGCAGGCTCGGAGGGAGTTTTTGCGACGCCGTGGTTTTACGGAGAGCGTCCTCCCCTCTTTGGCAGAGATGCAAGGGGTAATTTTCTCGGACTCGGTGCTATCCATGACCGCCGTCACATGACGCGTGCAGTGATGGAGGGCGTTTGCTATCAGCTCAGAATGGGCGCGGAGTATAACCTCAAAGAAAAGGGGCGCCACCTTCCGGAAAAGGTGCGCGCCATAGGTGGCGGTTCTTGCAGCGGAATCTGGATGCAGATACTCGCCGACGTACTGGGCGTAACCATAGAGGTCCCCGCAGAAACACGCCACGCGGGAACTTTGGGTACGGCATATTGCGCACTCGTGGGGCTCGGTCTATGCAACGATATCGAGGATGCCGCAAGTCGCGTGAATATTGCAAAGGTCTATACGCCCAATCCCGAGGCGGTTGCGGTCTACGAAAAAGGCTACCGTGTGTTTGAGAAGATTTATAAGACACTTGCGCCTCTGTTTGAAAATAAAATATAATTCAAAACGCCCGACAGAGAAATCCGTTGGGCGTTTTTTAGCGCAAAAGCACAATAAAAGTCCCATCTTGCGATGAAAAGTCTTTATTTTTCCCTCACACCACTTGAAAACCGCGCGCAAATATAGTATAATAATAAGGTATTATTTTTGAAAGAGGAGATTTTAATGTCTACCGAAAAGTATATGACCGACTTTGATCGCTGGCTTGGTTTTGATGGTCTTGCGCCCGACATCAAGGCAGAGCTTATTTCTATAAAGGATGACAAAAATGCTATTGCCGAGCGTTTTGCCGCTGAGCTTGAATTCGGCACCGGCGGTATGAGAGGTATTCTCGGCGCGGGTATCGGAAGAATGAATATCTACACTGTTATGCGCGTCAGCCTCGGTTTTGCCGAGTATATCAAGAGCCTTGGTGCGGATGCCGCCCAAAAGGGCGTTGTCATCTCGCACGATAACCGCCGCTACTCGCGTGAGTTTGCTCTTGCAACTGCGGGTGTTTTTGCAGCTGCGGGAGTCCGTGCTTATATCTTCGATTCTCTCCGTCCCACACCTATGCTTTCCTTCTCTGTCCGCAAACTTCGCGCGGCGGGTGGAGTTATGATCACGGCTTCGCACAATCCGCCCGAATATAACGGATACAAGATCTACGACTCCGAGGGCTGTCAGCTTTCTCTTGAGGAAAGCGAGAAGGTCATCCGTCTTGTTTCTGAAGTTAAAGACGAGCTTGCTGTTCCCTGCTTGTCCCTTGAAGAAGCGGGCGACAGAATCGTTATGCTTGATCCCGCGATCGATGACGAATACGCTATGCGCGTTGAAAATATTTCTATCTCTCGTGACAGAGAAAGCGCCGCAAAGCTGAAGGTCGTTTACTCGCCTCAGCACGGCACGGGTAATGTTCCCGTCCGCCGCGTGCTTGCTGATTGCGGCTACGAGGTTATTCCCGTTCTCTCCCAGTGCGATCCCGACCCCGATTTTTCGGGCACCGAATCGCCCAATCCCGAGTCGCCCAAGGCTTACACAGAGGCACTCAAGATCGCAAAGGAAACGGGCGCTGATATCGTCATCACCACCGACCCCGACTGCGACCGCCTTGGTGTTGCCGCGCTTAACAATGCGGGCGAAATGGTGCTTATGACGGGCAACCAGTCTGCTGCCGTACTTCTCGAATATATTCTCTCTCGCCGCACCACCGAAAATTCTCTCCCCGCAGATTCTTATATGCTGACAACCATTGTTACCTCCGACCTCGGCGACCGCATTTGCGAGAGATACGGAGTTAAGGTCGAAAAGACTCTGACCGGATTCAAGTTCATCGGTGAGAAGATTGCCAAACACCGCGCCACAGGCGATTACGGCTTTGTTTTCGGATACGAGGAAAGCTATGGCTGTCTTGTTTCGGATTTTGTCCGCGATAAGGACGGCGTTCAGGCATCTCTTATGCTTTGCGAGGCAGCGGCTTACTACAAGAATTACGGTTTGACCCTTATCGACATTCTTGCCGCAATTCACGAAAAATACGGTTACTTCCTTGATTCGCAGTCGAACTTCTACTTCCCCGGACTTGACGGCAAGGCTAAGATCGCGGCTCTTACCGCCGGTCTGCGCGCCGACTCTCCCGCAGAAGTTGGCGGCGTGAAGGTTGTAAAGGTAGAGGATTATCTTTCCAACGAGACGAAAACCGCGGGATTCCCCGCTTCCGACGTTCTCCGCTTCATCTTTGAGGATGGATGTTGGGTAGCCGTTCGTCCCAGCGGAACAGAGCCGAAGTGCAAGTTCTACTATTGCGTTTGTGCTCCCGACAAAGAAAGTGCCGAGAGCAAATACAAAGCACTCAAAACAGCTTTTGAACCCCAAATATAAATTAATGCACCCCGTTGTCAGGATTTTTGCAAAATTGCTTGACAACGGGGTAAAAAAATGGTATTATTATATTAATTATATTATGAAAGGATGCAAAACTATGAAAAAAATCCGCATTTTTGCAGGCATTATGGCACTTTTGATGTTCGCGCTTTGCTTCGCTTCCTGTGCTAACACCCCCACAGAGCAGGGCGACGGAACTACCGCAAGCACACCGGATGCTACCAACGCTCCCGCCGCAACCACAGAAACTCCCGAAACTACATATCCCGTTGACGAAAACGGCTACGAGCTCGACAGACTCCCCGAACTCAATTACAACGGCGAAGAATTCGTTATCTTCACCTGGTCCAACCAGACAATGTGGGAATGGAACGAGGATGAAACCACCAACGGTGACAAGATCCACGATGCGATCTATAACCGTCAGGTAAGAGTTGAAGAAAGACTTGGCATTGATATTGCACTTTCCAAGCAGACCGGTGACTGGAACAACAGAAACTCCTTTATCGTTACCGTTGAGGCTAACGTTAACGCAGGTCAGAGCGATGCCTTCGACCTTGTCGGTCAGTACACTCCCGCAGCTCCCATCGGTGCAATGAAGAACCTTTATATGGACCTCTCCAAGATTCAGTATCTCGATTGGGAAAGACCCTGGTGGCCTTCCGACATTCAGGAATCCTGCCACATCAACAACAACGTTTACTTCATTACAGGTGATATCACCGGTACTCTCGTTCGTAACGTTCAGTCCGTTATCTGCAACCTTGACCTTGCCGAAAACCACAATCTCCCTAACGTTTATGACCTCGTTGACAAGCACGAGTGGACTATGGATAAGTTTATGGAGATCGCTGTCGGCACCATTCAGGGCATCAATGCCGACGGCTCCACCGCATACAGCATTACCTTCCCCAACAACGTTGCTTACGACAACCTCTTTTACGGCGCAGGCTTCCGCTTTGTAGATCACGATGCAGATGGAAAGCTCATTATGTCTGAAGACCTTGCGGGCGAACGCCTTGAGACTTGGTTCCAGACCTGCCGTGGACTTCTCTTTGACAACGCTGACGTTGAAATCCTTGCTATCAACGGAGCAAACGGATTTGCTTCCGGTAACGTTCTCTTCCATTGCGGACAGATCGCAGACGTTCAGAACAACCTCCAGGAAGTAAACTTCGACTTTGCGGTTCTTCCCTACCCCATGTACGATAAGGATCAGGAAGATTACTACACCATCACAAGCTATTGGGTAAGTATGTACTCCATCCCCACCAATGCAGCAGATCCTTCTATGTCCGCAGCTGTTCTTGAGTGTCTTTCCTCTTACGGCTACCGCTATCTGACTCCCGTTATCTATCAGGAGGCTTTCCAGTACCGTTATCTTGACACACTCGAGAACGCAAGAATGTTCGACCTTCTCCACGACACACTCGTGTTTGACCCCGGCCGTCTCTTTGCTGACCAGCTCAACTGCTTTGCAGCTTTCCGTCAGGCAGCACAGGAAACCGGAAGCACCTCTTGGAGCACCTACTACGCAGGTCAGAAAAATGTTTGGAGCAAGTCGCTCTCGAAGATCATCAGCACACTTGGTTAATTTAATAAAAATAACACCCGATCCGTCGGGTGTTATTTTTACTATAAAAACGATGTCGCTTATACGGCAAAATGGGCAAAACGCCGTTTTTTCAAAAAGGTATTGAAATCGATATACTTTTGTAGTATAATAATATTTGGAAAAAATTTATACAAAGGATGATAAACATGAGAAACAAGTCCGAACACCCCATTATCACAGTTATCGGCTGCGGTATGATGGGCTCCTCCATCACCTGGCCCGCTGCTTACAACGGATGCAAGATCCGCTACGTAGGCTCTCCCCTTGACGGCGAGATAATCGCTCACGCACGTGCAACCGGCGAGCACCTCACCCTCAAGCGCCCCATTCCCGCAGGCACCGAATTTTACACCGTTGACGAGATGGACAAGGCTCTCGAGGGAGCTGACCTTTCTATCTGCGGCGTTTCCAGCTTTGGTCTTGACTGGTATCTTGATTACGTAATTCCGCGCCTTCCCGACGGAGTTCCGGTTCTTTCCATCTCCAAGGGTATGATTCACCTTGGCGAGGGTAAGATGATCTCCTACCCCGAGCGTATGGAAGAGGTTGCAGCAGCTTGCGGCAAGAAGAACATCGACTTCTGCGCTGTCGGCGGTCCTTGCACCAGCTATGAGCTTGCAGACCTTGACCCCTCTTGCGTAACCTTCTGCGGACGCAAGATCGAGCTTCTCCGCGAGATCCGTGATCTCTTTGAGGCTCCCTACTACCACGTAAGCCTTTCCACCGACGTTCGCGGCGTTGAGTGTGCAGTTGCTCTCAAGAATGCATACGCTCTTGGCGTATCCCTTGCAATCGGCATGTCCTACAAGCGCGAGGGTCGCGAGTTCGAGCATTACAACTCCCAGGCAGCTCTCTTTGGTCAGGCAGTTCGCGAGATGAGAATTCTTCTTAACCTCTGCGGCGGTCATCCCGACAACATTGAGCTTGGCGCAGGCGACCTTTACGTTACCGTATTCGGCGGCAGAACCCGTAAGATCGGTACTCTCCTTGGCACCGGCATGAGCTTCAAGGATGCTATGGAAGCTCTCAAGGGCGTTACTCTTGAGTCTATCGCTATCGCAGGCAGAACGGTTGAGGCTGCTAAGACTCTCGAAGCTATGGGAGTTATCAAGGCTGACGATCTTCCCCTTCTCTACCACATCGGCAGACTTCTTGACAACGAGACCGGCATTGATGTTCCTTGGAAAAAGTTCGAAAAGGAAGTATATTAATTTCATACATAAAGCCCGAGGTCCTGCGACCTCGGGTTTTACTATTTAGTCTTCAAATGCTTCCATAAGCGTTTCAAGGCTTCTGTTGATACCCTTCGAGCGGGTTGTTGCAACAGTCAAAAAGCCTGAAGGATTGGTAGAAAGCGCGGTTACGCGGAAAGTCTTGGATGTGTAGTTGCTGAAGTGCGCGGAGAAAAGTCTGCCGATATCAAACGAAACGGTGCTTCTGAGGATGTCGAACATAACTGCCGACTGAGCATCGGATGCATATCTCTGCTTCATTGCAACTTCAAATACAGCGGGAGTTACGGAGCGATAGTTTTCCGAGCCCATCGCCTCGAGTGTAATTACTGCCGCGTCTGCCTTTTTGGAGTTGGCGTTGACAGCGTATACCGAGAAGGAATTTCCGATATTGGTCTTGTAATTCTCCTGAGATACTTCATATTTGGGCATCGGAACAATTCCGTACTCAAAATCGATCTTACCGGTATCGGTGTTATCCTGACCCGCAACGATCAGAACGCGGTCAACATGGAACATGGACTGTTCGTTGAAGAATACACTTCTTGTTTCCTTATCATCACCGTGAAAAGCACCTTGAGTATTGAGGAAGTTGCCCACTGCTTCGCAAGCATCTGCGCAACGCTGGCTCATCCACGCCTCGGAAATTCTGAGTCCGCCGTCCTCGGTCTTTTCAAGCGAGGTGATGCCTGCGGCGATCTGGAAAGCATCGATATCGGTTTCGTAAACAGAAATACCGTAGCTTGCATTTACATCTGCGCCATCCGCGCTCGGAACAAAAATATCCTTTGTAAGGCTGAAAAGCTTTTCGAACGTCCAATCGTTAGCTTCGACCATATCCATGGGGGAAGGCTGACCGAGATAATAGGTATCGTAGATTTCCTTGTTATAAAAGACTGCATCCATATACCAAAGAAGGCTGGTTGCAATATCGCCGGAGCAGAAGAAAAGCTTATTCTTTATCGTACACTCGGTGTTGAGCGCATCGGGCCACCAAGGCTTATCAAGATTGAAATCCTCATATTCAAGAAGATTCGCCGTCATACCGCTGATGGCAAGCAGAGGAACAGCTCGGCTGTAGCCGGAATAGATATCATACAGATTATCAGACAGAAAATCGTTCTCGGCTTTTTTGTTCCAATCCTTGTAAAAGTCGAGAGAGCCCTTCTCTTCAACGAATTCGATAATAATTCCGAGTCTGTCTTCGACCCTAAGATTTCGGTTATAAATTGCACTGTCGATGTTGTCACCGCTATCTTCTGCATAGAATTCTCTCATTCTATGGTCGGACCAGATATACATTGTAATGACTTCATTCAGCTCATATTTTTCATCAAGATCATCGGGTTCGTACAAGGTGGTTTCTTCAACAGCTGCCGTGGATTCGACGTTTTGCGGTGTGGTTGAAGCAATTTCTGAGCTTGTTTCGTTCTCAGATCCTGTTTCAGCACAAGATATGCAGAGAGTTAAGATCATCATAAGTGCCAAAAGACCTGACAGTAGCCGAACGTTCTTTTTCATTGTCATCATTCTCCTTGTGGTAAATTATATAAATAAATATAACACATACCGCAGTTTTTGTCAAGTCAAATACTTCTCAATTATAGACAAATATTGCTATTCAAAAAGAACGGGCAGATTTCTCTGCCCGTTCTTATATTAGACTAAATTAACCTACGTAGATAGGGAACTTTGCGCAAAGTTCTGCAACGCCTTCTGCAATAGATGCCTTCTTGTTATCGAAGTCATATACGGTATCAGCGATGAAGCCTGCGATCTTGTCCATTTCCTCAAGTCCGAAGCCGCGAGTGGTGACTGCGGGAGTACCTACGCGGAGACCCGATGTGTATGCGGGCTTCTGGGGATCGTTGGGGATGGCATTCTTGTTTGCGGTGATGTGAACTGCATCAAGATTTACTTCGAGCTCGCGGCCTGTCATTCCGGTGTCACGGAGGTCAAGAAGCATAAGGTGATTTTCAGTACCACCCGAAACGAGCTTGATTCCACGGTCGTTAAGACCCTTTGCAAGGCGTGCAGCGTTGGCAACGACCTGCTTCTGGTAATCTACGAACTCGGGACGAAGAGCTTCGCCGAGAGCAACCGCCTTAGCGGCGATGATATGCATAAGAGGACCGCCCTGGGTGCCCGGGAAGATTGCTTTATCGATTGCAGCAGCAAACTGCTCGCGGCAAAGGATAAGACCGCCTCTGGGACCACGGAGGGTCTTGTGAGTGGTGGTGGTAACGATATCTGCATAAGGAACGGGCGAGGGATGAACGCCTGCTGCAACAAGTCCTGCGATGTGTGCCATATCTACCATAAGATATGCGCCAACCTCGTCTGCAATCTCACGGAACTTTGCAAAATCGATGATTCTGGGGTATGCGCTTGCGCCTGCAAGGATCATCTTGGGGCGACACTCAAGTGCCATACGGCGAACCTCATCGTAATTTATAAGGCCTGTTTCCGCATCAACACCGTACTGATAAATGGTGAAATACTTACCCGAAATATTGATGGGCAGACCGTGAGAGATATGTCCACCGTGAGCAAGATTCATGGAAAGAACCTTATCACCGGGATTGAGAAGTGCAAAGAAAGCCGCGAGGTTTGCATTTGCTCCGCTGTGCGGCTGAACATTTGCATGATCTGCTCCCCAAAGCTTGCAAGCGCGTTCACGGGCAATATTCTCCACCTCGTCAACGAACTCACATCCGCCGTAATAGCGCTTTCCGGGATAACCCTCTGCATACTTGTTGGTGAGCACACCGCCTGCGGCAAGAAGAACCGCCTCGGAAACGATGTTCTCGGACGCTATAAGCTCAATGTTGCCGCACTGACGTGCAAATTCTCTGCCACATGCCGCGCCGACTTCCGCGTCGAAATCCTTTACTCTTTCAAAAAACATATCTATGTCCTCCAAAATAAAAATATGCTTTATTTTATCACATTTTGAACGTCATGTCAATAGGGAATTGCAAAAAAACATCCGCTTGCCCCATATAATTTGAGGCAAGCGGCAATTTTATGCAATTTAGTTTTCGTAACCCTTCATAATTTCCTTGATCTTGGTGTTGATAACTCTTTCACTCTTCTTAAGAGCGGAGAGGAATCCGGAGGGGTTACCGGAGAGACATGTATCGCTGAATACCTTTGCGGGAAGCTTTTCAGTTGCATAGTAGTAAAGCTGACCAACGTCAAAGGATACGTTGTTCTTGAGGATGTCAAACATTTCAGCAACCTGGGGGTCATCTGTGTATCTTACCTTCATAGCTACCTCGAATACCGCGGGAGTTACAGAACGGTAGTTTTCGGATGCCATAGCCTCAAGAGTTGTAGCGGTAGCTTCAAGCTCCTTGGACTGTGCATTGATAGCATACATAGTGTAGGGGTTACCAAGGTTGGTCTTGTATTCCTGCTGAGTTTCGTCAAACTTCGGAACGGGAACTACTCCAACGCTGAACTCATAAGGTGTCGGGTCACCATTATCAATACCACAAATGTTGAATACACGGTCCATGTGGAAGACGGACTGCTGTGTACGGAAAGTGGTTCTGTCATCGTTGCAAATAATACCTGTCAACTTCATAGCTTCACCAACGGTCTCGCAGATATCTGCGCAACGCTGGCTATTCCACTTTTCGGAGATACGAAGAGTTCCATCCTCTGCCTTTTCAAGGGAGGTAATACCTGCGCCAATCATAAACGCAGTAATATCGGTGGAGTAGATAGAAGCGCCATAGAAGTCGGTAACGTCCTTCTGACCGTTGTTATCGGAGTCAACGTAAACATCCTGTACCATAGCAAGGAAGTTCTGGAGAGTCCACTCATCGTTGTTAACCATATCCATGGGGGTCTTTTGTTCGCCGAAATAATCCTTATAAAGATCCTTGTTATACATAAACGCTACCATGTACCAAAGCATACTGGTTGCAATGTCACCGGTTGCGAAGAAGAGCTTATCATTGATGGTGCACTCGGTGGTAAGAGCCTCGGGCCACCAGGGCTTTTCAACGCTGAACGCTTCCTGAGCAAGGAGGTTTGCGGACATATTTCTAAGAGTAAGAAGTGGGATGGTACGGCTGTAGCCTGCATAGATATCAAATTCGTTATCAGCTGCCCAGTCATTTTCTGCCTTGGTGATCCAATCCTTGTAGTCGCCGGAGTCACCGGGAGCTTCTACCCATTCAAAGGTAACGCCGAGTCTGTTCTGAACTTTTTCGTTACGGTGATAGATAGCATCATCGATAAGGTCGCCGGTCTCATCGGAGTAGAACTCCATCATACGCCAGTCATCCCAAATAAAGAAGGTGATGGTCTTGTCGAAGTTATAAGACTCTTCAAGATCGTCGGGAGCGTAAAGAGTTTCTTCAACTGTGGTTTCCACATTTGCTGCGGTGGTGGTTGCGCCTGCACCGGCATCGGTTGTTTCTTCAGGTGTACCTGTGTTTGCACAGGATACCGCAACGCCCATAATGGTTATAAGAGCAAGAAGCATTGCGATCAATCTGACATACTTTTTCATTGTAGTCCTCCGTTTTGTAATAAAGATATACGGCATAATCCCCCTAAAAAGGCACGCCGTAAGTGTTACATAAATTGTACCACATTTATTAACATTTGTCAAGCACTTTGCACAAAAAACCGAACCGTAAAATAATTATTTTGATAAACTTTTATCCGTTTACTAAAAAAGCAGGCTCGCGGTTGCGAGCCTGCAGTATGTATTAAATTATTTGCCGTAGACTTCCATAAGGTCCTTAATGCCCTTATTGATAATTCTTTCGCTCTTCTTAAGCTGAGAGAGGAAAGAGGCATAGTTTGCGGAGTTTGCGGTATTCGGGAAAAGGTTGGAGGTTACGTCACCGAAGCTGGTGCCGTAAAGCTTACCAAGGTCGAAGGATACGCCTTCCTTGAGAATATCAAAGACCTGAGAGGTCTGCGCATCATCACTGTATCTGACCTTCATTGCTACCTCAAATACAGCGGGAGTTACGCTGCGGTAGTTTTCAGAGCCCATAGCTTCAAGAGTGGTAACAGCGATATCTGCTATCTTAGAAGAAGCGTTAACAGCATAAATAGTATAGGGGTTACCAAGGTTGGTTCTGTACTTTTCCTGAGAATTATCGTACTTAGGAACAGGCACTACGCCACAAGTAAACGTAACCTTGTCCTCGGTGTTACCGTTATCTACACCCTTGATAAGGAAGATACGGTCCATATGGAAAATGGAGGTCTGGTTAAAGAAAGGAGTTCTGGATGCGGAGGTTGCGGCATAAACGCCGGGCTGCTGAATATAGCTGCCAAGGAGGGCGCAGATGTCAGAACAGCGCTGGCTATTCCACTGCTCGGAGATTCTAAGGTTTCCGTCCTCTCCCTTTTCAAGAGAAGTGATGCCCGAACCGATCTGGAATGCACCAAGGTCGGTGGAGTACATGGTTGCGCCAAAGAAGTCTGTCTTATCCTTGGTGCCGTCCTGGTTATTATCCACGTAGAGATCCTTAACCATACCAAAGAAAATGTCCATGGTCCACTCATTATCAAGAACCATATCCATAGGAGTTCTTTCGGAGGAAATATAATCCTTATAGAGATCCTTGTTATACATAAAGCCGTTCATATACCAAAGCATACTGGTTGCAATATCACCGGTACAGAAATAAAGCTTGTCGTTAACGGTGCACTCAGAGGTGAGCGCCTCTGGCCACCAGGGCTTGTCAACATTGAATACTTCGTAATCAAGAAGGTTTGCGTTCATACCCTTGAGAGCCATAAGAGGTGCGGAACGGCTATAGCCTGCGTAGATATCATAATCATTATCTGCAGCTCTGTCATTCTCTGCCTTCTGGATCCACTGCTTGTAGTCACCGGAGTCGCCGGGTTCTTCAACGAACTCCAATGTAATGCCAAGTCTGTTCTTAACCTTCTCATTACGGTGATAGATAGAATCGGCAATAAGGTCGCCGTTTTCTTCAGCGTAAAACTCGGTCATACGGTAGTCATCCCACATAAGAACGGTAACGGTTTCATTGAAATCGTACTTTTCCTCGAGATCATCGGGAGCAAAGAGGGTTTCCTCCGCTGTGGTTTCTGCTTCTGTAGAATCACCGTTGCCTGCGGGCGCGTTTGTTTCTGCATCCGCAACTGTGGTATCTGCTTCCTCGACTGTTTCCGCACAGGAAACTACGGAAAAAAGAAGGGTGACGAGTGCAAGCATCATTGCAATCAGACTGACGTGCTTTTTCATTATAAAGCCTCCAAAGTAATTTTATTGCAATACAGCCAAAATAATTGCTGCTACAACCATATATTGTACCAGCCAATTATAGCACACTTGTTGTAAAAAGTCAAGCACTTATGAGCTTTTTGCAAAAAGAAAGCAGGCTCACCGCGAAAGGTGAGCCTGCAAACGGAATTATTTACCGTAGAATTCCATAATGGTTGTAATGCCTTTTTCGATAACCTTAACGTTCTTCTTGATGTTGGAAAGAAGACCGGAGGGGTTGCCGGAAAGAGCGGTGGTTCTGAAGAGGTTAGCGGTTCCGTTCTGGAAGGTGGAAGCGTAAAGGCGTCCGATATCGAAGGAAATACCCTCGCGGAGAGTATCATACATACTCGATGTCTGAGGATCATCGGTATATCTTACCTTCATAGCAACCTCGAATACCGAGGGAGTTACGGAGCGGTGATTTGCAGAGCCGATAGCCTCAAGAGAGGTTACCGCTGCCTCAAGCTTCTTGCTCTGAGAGTTTACAGCATACATAGTGAAGGGGTGGCCGACGTTTGTGAGGAAGATTTCCTGATCAGTAGAGAACTTAGGCTGAGGAACAAGACCGTAGGAGAACTCGATCTTACCGGTTTCCTGAGTGTCCTTACCTGCAACGATGAAGAGGCGGTCGGTGATGAAGAGAGCACGCTCTTCATAGAAAATATCTCTGATCTTGGTGCTGTCGTTATAGAAAACACCTTCGGAATCAAGGAATGCACCCAAGAGAGCACAAGCATCGGCAGATCTTTGGCTGTTCCAGCCTTCGGAAATACGGAGACCCTTTGCGGGATCCTTTTCGATAGAAATGATTCCCGCACCTGTCTGGAAAGCATCGGCATTGGTCTGGTAAAGAACAAAGCCATAAGTATCAGCGTCATCCTTTTTGCCGTTACCGTCATCAAGATAGATATCCTGAGCCATAGAGAAGAATTTCTCCATAGTCCACTCGTTATCATCAACCATATCCATAGGGGACTTTTCGCCGCCATAATACTGATCGTAGAGGTCCTTGTTATAGAAGGTACCGATCATCATCCAAAGAAGGTTGGTAGAGATGTCACCGGAGCAAAAATAGAGCTTGTCGTTGATGGTACACTCGGTGGTAAGAGCTGCGGGCCACCAAGGCTTTTCAACGCTGAATGCCTCATAATCGAGAAGATTTACGGTCATACCCTTGAGCGCCATAAGGGGTGCGGAACGGCTGTAACCCGCATAAATATCATATGTATTATCGGACTGCCAATCGTTCTCTGCCTTCTGGATCCATTGGGTATAATTGCTTGATGCGCCCTTCTCTTCCACATACTCAAACTCAACGCCAAGTCTTGTTTCAACAGCAACGTTACGGTTGAAGATAGCATCATCGATTATATCACCGGTCTCTTCTGCGTAGAACTCCATCATAGTGTAGTCGCTCCACATGAAGATGGTAACGGTTTCGTTAAAATCGTACTTTTCCTTGAGATCGTCGGGTGCGTAAAGAGTTTCCTCCGCGGTGGTTTCAACTGCGGGAGCCTCGGTTTCGGCAACGCCCGCACCATCGGTGGTTTCTTCTGCAGTCTGAGTGTTTGCACACGCTGCAAAGAGTCCCGACATGGTAAGCAGTGCCATAACGAGCGCAATAATTCTGATAAACTTTTTCATATTCATTACCTCAATTTGTAAATAAGAGTTTGGTCAATTTCTCTTCTTGAAAACAAGAGCGGTACCAAGAAGTGCAACAACCACAATGCCGCCGGCGATCATACCGCCGCATCCGCCTTCTGCCTTGGGAGCTTCGGTCTGTGCGGGAGCCTTGGTTTCAGGTGCCTGAGTCTCGGGTGCCTGGGTTTCTTCTACAGTAGTTTCAGGAGCCTGAGTCTCGGGTGCTTGAGTTTCGGGTGCCTGGGTCTCGGGTGCTGCAGTAGTTTCCTCTGCTGTGGTTTCTTCTGCATTCTCTACATAATAGTCAACGAATGTGGGGGCGTTTGCAAGAGCTGCCTCAACGTTGATGGTAGGATGTCCAAGAACAACGTCATCTACCCAAACTGCGGTGGAATTGCCCTTATTGAGCTTCTCTGCTGTAAGCTCGGAGGGAGCATTGATAACTGCGAAAGGCCACTCGTTGAAATAGGTATCCTCGCCAAAAGAAGGAAGCGATCCGGAAGGAACATAATAAATATCGTTGAAAAGAATAGTATCCGCAACCCAACCGATAACCACACCGTTACGGATGGAGGCGGTGCCATTGGTCAAATTAACGTCAGAAACAAAGCAGTTGAATACGTTATATTCGGTATTGGAGTCGCCTACCATAACCGCTACGTGAGCCGCCTTACCGATAAGGCCGCCGAGGCAGGTCTTTTCAGCGTGGCTATCTGCGGAAGCGGTGAACTTTGCGCCCGAAACGTAACAGTTAGTAACGTCGGTAGCAACACTACTTGCGCCCTGGCATCCAACTATTCCGCCGACAGTTGATAAGCTGGTGCCAATAGTATCAACGGTAAAGTTCTTAACCAAGCAGCCGTCGATCACAGTTGCACCTGCGCAGCCGGAGATACCGCCAACATAATGGTTTTTAGGATTGTGATCGGGATAATCACTTTGAGATACCTGTGCGAGGTAAAGACTATCAACCGAACAACCGGTGATGCTGATCTGACCCTTGATCGCGCCCGTTGTGGC
Organism: Clostridia bacterium; assembly: GCA_017632155.1. Next base: position 36,995 of record JAGBRZ010000225.1, on the reverse strand, counting down.
ACTTCGTCCGGCAATACCTGCAACCTGTTCTCCATATGCTTCTGCATTGATTACGTGACAGTTTTCAACAAAAACGGAGCCTGTTTTTGCGGTACAGGAAAGAACACCGCAAACAATTCCCGCGTACTTGGAAGAATATACCTTTGCACCGTCGATAGTAAGGTTCTTGACACCGCCGTCGCAAATTCTTCCGAAAAGTCCGGCGTTCGTAGCGGCCGAATCAGCGGGGTCGATCTTAACATTGAGATTGGAAATGGTATGTCCGTCGCCGTCAAAGGTGCCGCGGAAGTAATTCTTTGCAACTCCGATGGGAGTCCAAAGTTTGTTGCCAAGATCGAGGTCTACCGTGAGCTTGAGATACTCGCCTTCATATGAAGCAACTGCCTCATTGACCTGCTTTGCAACGAAAGCGAGATCATTTTCACTTGAGATAAGATAAGGATCAAACTCCGTACCGGAACCGACAAGGCCGGCGGAAACGGAAGATCCGTCCCAAGCTGCGGAAGCAGTGGGAATCATCATCACAGTCATAGCCGCAAGCATTGCAAGAGCAAGGCAAACGGAAATGATTTTTTTCATAAGAAACATTCTTCCTTTCATTCAAATTGTCATTTTTCTTATAAAAATACAGTAAAACTTAAAAAGCGGATTTGTTACCTTTGAATACAACTGCCATACCCAAAAGTGCTACAATTACAACACCGCTTGCGATCATACCGCCGCATCCGCCCTCAGACTTGGGAGCTTCGGTCTCGGGTGCTTTGGTAGTGGGAGCCTGGGTCTCGGGTGCTGCGGTCTCGGATGCCTGAGTTTCGGGAGCCTGAGTCTCGGGAGCCTGAGTCTCGGGTGCTGCGGTCTCGGGTGCCTGAGTTTCGGGAGCTGCGGTGGTCTCCTCTGCGGTGGTTTCTTCTGCGTTCTCTACGTAGTAGTCAATGTAAGCTGGCACATTTGCAAGAAGAGCCTCAACATCAATGACGGGATGGCCCGCAACAATGTCATCGACCCAAACCTTGGTTGAGTTACCCTTATTGAGCTTCTCTGCGGTGAGCTCGGAAACTGTAGTGATCTCCATAAAGGGCCACTCTGCAAAGTATGCGTCTGTACCGAAGGATGCAAGACCCGATACGGGAACGTAGTATACGTCGTTGAAGTAGATGGAATCCGCAACAAGACCCATAAGAACACCGTTGTTAAGGGAGCAGGTGTTGTTGATGGTAACGTCGGAAACAAAGTTATTGAAGATGTTATACTCGGTGTTGGGGTCGCCGAAAGCAACTGCAACGTGAGCAGCCTTACCGATAAGTCCGCCGAGAGAGGTCTTTTCGGGATGGCAACCGTCACGAGAGGTGAAGTTTACGCCGATAACGAAGCAGTTGGTAACGTCCGAGCTCTGGGAATCTGCGCCGAGAACGCCGACAATACCGCCAACAGGAGCAAAACCTGTGCCGTAAACATCTGCGGTGATATTCTTTGCGGAACAGCCGGAGATGGTGGTTGCGCCCGCACCTCCGACGATACCGCCGAGGAAGTGGTTAGCGTTGTCGGGGGAAGCAAAATCATCTGTGCTGATAGAACCGAGCGTAATGTTGGTCGCAGAGCATCCGAGGATCTGAAGCTGATCCTTGGAGCACTTTTTCTGGCTGGTACGACCGATAACGCCGCCGATCTGAACGCCTCTGATATTTGCGTTGGTAACGTGGCAGTTTACAACCATAGAGCTGCCGCCTTCAGCGGTGCAGTTAAGAACGCCCGCGATCGCTCCGCCGTACTTAGCGCTGATGATATCAGCACCGTCTACGTTAAGGTTCTTAACGCTGCCGTCAAAGATACGTCCGAAAACGCCGCCGTAAAGCGCGTTGGCATCATCGATGGTCTTAACTTTGAGGTTCGAGATGGTGTGTCCGTCGCCGTCAAAGTGACCCGAGAAGTAGTTCGCCTTGATCTGACCAATCGGAGCCCAGAGCTTGTTGCCAAGGTCAAGATCTACCGTAAGCTTTAAATACTCGCCTGCATATGTGGTAACAGCATCGTTTACCTGCTTTGCAACGAAAGCGAGATCATTTTCACTTGAGATAAGATAAGGATCAAACTCCGTACCGGAACCGACAAGGCCGGCGGAAACGGAAGATCCGTCCCAAGCTGCGGAAGCAGTGGGAATCATGATTACCGTCATTGCTGCAAGCATAGCAAGAGCAAGAAGGATGGAGGTAAATTTCTTCATTTGAAATACCTTCCCTTTCATTATTAATTATTTTATTTTCAACCGCTTGAGCGTGCGGCAAAAAATCTTAAAGATTCACAAGATATTCTGCTACCTTGTAAGCGTATTCAACAGCGGGTTGCTTTAGTTCATCGGGCAGACGCTTGGTTGTTGAAAGCTCATAGATAAAGCCGCCACGATAGTCGATGTCCTTGAGTGTCTGCATAACCTTTGCCCACGGAACAGTTCCCATAAAGGGCATTTGGTGAAGGTCGACTGTGCCGACGTTATCGTCGATATGAGTGCAGACGAGATCCTTGCCGACACGGCGCAGGGGAGCAATACCGTCATTATAGATACGGTTGGCGTGACCCGTATCCCAACAAACACCCACCTTGCGGTCGCCGAAGGCATCAAGAATCATCTTCAGCTCGTCGGGTGTTACACCGAAACGGCGTCTGCCGTCAACGTCGCACATATTCTCGAACGCAAACCCGAGACCTCTGTGAGCGTATTTTTCATAAAAAGGTCCGTAAACCTCGAGATTGTATTTGGTATTGAATTCGAGATTATATTCTCCCTCAATTGCCTCTTCAAGCGGATGCATTACCGCCCACGGGATTCCGAGGCGGGAAGCAACGTCAAGGGAACGGTCAAGCATTTTAAGGAAGAACTCGTTCCTTTCACATCCGTCCTCTTCGGCTGACTTTCGGCGGCATAGGGGCTTTGCATATACGGGATGGCACTGAACGAAAGTTATGCCGAGCTTTGCGGCTTCATTACCTATATTATCAGTAAAGCGTTCCCAGTTTTCATCCTCGCAAAGCTCGAACTTATTTCTCTGCATCGGGCACATATTAAGATCCATGATCTCGTAGCCGATCTCGCGCAGACGGCGCATTGATTCAACAACATTCTCTTCCCCGGGTCTGTATGTATAAAACAGATTGGTCATGGTTCCGGGCATTAAATTTGCCATAATAATCACCTCTGAATAAAGCAAAGCAACCGGCAAAACGATTGTTCGCATATATTTACACATATAAAAATTATACAACAAATAGCGATATTTGTCAACCACTTTACTTAAAAATAAGCTTGAGGGCAATTAAAAATGACATGTTGCTTTGTTGTTTTTACAAAAAATGTATATTATTTATTTTAAATTATACAATTAATTTATGCCGTAAAACAAACTTGCATTTTTGATTATTATGTGATATAATAACTAATAATAAAAAATTGATAGAGGCAAAAAAATGACAGCAATAAAAAAGCTCGCATTCGGCAAAAAGAAAACGATGGACATGACGCAAGGCAGTATTGCAAAGAACATTTTGCTCTTTGCCCTCCCTCTCCTTGTCGGCAATCTGTTTCAACAGCTTTATAACCTTGTTGATACGTGGGTAATTGGTCAGACGGGCAACACGGCGGCTTTTGCCGCGGTTGGAAGCGTTGGTCAGATCATCAACATCCTCATCGGCCTCTTCCTTGGTCTTTCGAGCGGTGCGGGAGTTATAATCTCGCAATATTTCGGCGCCAAAGAGGAAGAAAAAGCAAACAAGACGCTCCACACGGCTATGGCGCTGACACTTGTTATGGCTGTAATATTCACGATTGTTGGTATCCTTATGACCCCTTTTGCGCTCAATCTGATGCTTCAGGCAGATGGCGCGGGCGAAGCGAATCCCGTTTTTAAGGAAGCTAAAACCTATCTTACGATTTATTTTGCGGGTGTTACTTCGCTTATGATATACAATATGGGCGCGGGATTTCTTCGCGCAATCGGCGACTCGCAAAGACCTTTCTACTTTTTGATAGCAGCCGCTGTCACCAACACACTTCTTGACCTTCTTTTTGTTTTCAAATTAAATATGGGCGTTGCCGGAGTTGCACTTGCAACCGTTATAGCCCAAACACTTTCCGCGATACTGACTCTCATTGCGCTATTCAAGAGTGATACTTGCGTTAAACTGAGCCTCAAAAAGATCAAGTTTGAATCTTTTTACCTAAAAAAGATCGTGAAGGTAGGCTTCCCCGCCGCAATTCAAATGGCGATCACTTCATTCTCAAACGTATTCGTTCAGTATTATATCGCAAGCGCGGTCATTCCGGGCGGACTTACGTCCGGTGTCGATATGCAAACCGTGGTTCTTGCCTCCTGGACGGCATATTCGAAGATCGACCAATTCATCTTCCTTCCCATTCAGTCAATAGGCCTTGCGGTTACCACCTTTGTCGGACAGAATCTCGGAGTAAACAACACCGGGCGCGCCAAAAAGGGGACTTATCTTGCACTCGGAATGGCTTTTGTTTCGGCAGTTGCCATCATCATCCCCATCATGATCTGGTCGCCGTTCTGGACATCAATATTCAACGATAACCCCGATGTTATCAAGAATTCCGCAATACTTTTGCGCTTCATCTCGCCCTTCTACGTTTGCTGTTGCGTAAATCAGGTCATTTCTGCAGCTCTTCGTGGCTCGGGCAATACCACGGCACCGATGATCATTATGCTTTCCACGTTTGTAGGCTTCAGACAGATAATGCTTTTTGTGATCTCGAATTACATATCGGGAGAGCTTCTGCCAATCGGTATGGCATACCCTCTCGGTTGGCTTGCTTGTGCCACCACGTTGCTTATATATTTCAGCAGATTCAATATGTCAAAGACAAGGTTAGTAACAAAATAAAAGATCAACCGGCTCATCCGCAAGGAGGAGCCGGTTTTGATTATTATTTTTTTGCAACCTTTGCAAATACCTGCCAGCCGTTTTCTTCCGAATAGCAAGCAAAGATACCTGTGGATGCGTTTGAGATTGAAGAATAGTGGAAAGGAATAACGATATTTCCTTCGGTGTCGATAACGCCTTTGACGCCATCTTCATATCCAAGCACAGCAAGGCCTTCGATGAAAGGAGCAGCGTATGTATATATAGGCTGTGCTACCCAATAGCCGTCGCGGTGGTAATAGCCGTATCTTCCGTTTCGTTCAACAAGAAGGATGCTGTCCGAATAGGATATAAGATTATAGCCTTCGGGAACGATATTCGATCGGTTGCCCTTTGAATCTATCAGAACTTCATAATCATTCTCATAAGTATTGAGCTTATGCGGACGTCTTTCGACCACGCGCATACGGATGAGCCCGTCATCATAATAGAAATGACCAAGCATATATTCATCGCGCGCAAAAGGCTCGGTGTAATACTCAAAATGGTAGAAGGAACCGGAAGCGCTGCTTGCCTTGAATTTATTATAAAGATATACCGAGGAGTTTCCGCTTGTATTGATTATCCTTACGATTCCGTTTGCATCAACGGTATATGCGCGGCTCTCGCTGAAGTTATACGCTCTTGCATACTTGAAATCCGTATTCCAGCTTATAGTTTGAGTGATATACTCATTATAAGTATATTTGTTTGACGTTTCTTTGGATGTATCCTCGGCAGGCTTCGATGCGCGATATGTAAAGCGGTATGCAGGATAGCTGATACTTACCGTGAGCGTATCGGGAATACCGTTTTCATCCTTGTCCTCTGTACCGGGAATAACAGTTCTCGCCTGCGGAGGCTTGGCGGTCGTTTCATCGGTTATAATATGAGTGGTTTCTGCGGGGGCTTCCGTAGTTTCTGGCTCTGCCGTAGTTTCGGGTTCAACCGTGGTTTCCGGTTCAATTGTAGTTTCGGTAACAACAGTAGTTTCTGACTCAATTGTAGTTTCCGGAGCAACTGTAGTTTCGGGAATGACAGTGGTTTCGGGTTCCACCGTGGTTTCGGGAGCCAAAGTAGTCTCCGGTTCAACCGTAGTTTCGGTAACAACAGTAGTTTCGGGCGCGACGGTGGTTTCCGGAGCAACAGTCGTTTCAGGCGCCATTGTGAGCTCGCCTGACTGAACCTTCTTTATAACCGTCTTAAGCTCATCCGCAAACAGACGGTTGTAGTACTTACCTGGCTCAAACATAACCGCAATCTGGTTTGCAAACTTGGGATAATAGAGGTATATCTGCTCCGCAAGTCTGCTATCCACGCCGTAACGCGTGTAAGAGCTGCTCGTGTCATTAAAGGTGAAGGTTTCTGTTATGGTCTGCTCTGTGCTGTATATCTGATATTTGTTATCCGACTTGCCAAAATCGGGGTTATAATCGAAATAAAGACCTCTGCTATCAAGATCGGGATTGAAATCCGACATAAGGAATTTACCGTTTGTCGCGTCAAGATAATAATAAACTCCGTTATAGTAGAATATTGGACGGTCATTTTTATCTCTTGTATACGCGGGGATGACCTCGTCACCGGGGTAAATACCGATAAACTTACCGTCAGAGGCATAAATGCTTACGCGGGGCACGTCGGTATATGTGCGTTCAGAGGAAATACCTGATATTACCGTTCCGATGCCTGCATCGACGATAACGAATCCCATATATACTTCAAGCGTGGGACGCTCACTCGTTCTTATGGCATAATAAGGAATTTCGCGGTGACCTTCTCCGTAATTCTTTTGAAGGAGCATCCTTACACGCTTGGCGTTGCCGAGAGTAGCCTTATCAAGATCAGTAGCATTGATCATAACCTCCGCCATTTTCATATCGGAATTGTAATTGGCGTAGCTGATGGAATATCCAAGTGAGAGGAGATCAGCAAGTGCGGGAGGCGCGAAAGGCGGATCTACCGGAATTGTGGTATCGGATGTAACCGGTGTGGTGGTTGTGGTTTCGGGGAGGGTAGTTTCTGTACTTTGTGCAGTTGTGCTGACCGAGATCTGCTCGGATGTTGTCGGGCCTTGCGTTGTCGGGGTTGTGGAAGGAGGTGCGGTGATATCATCGGGAGCACCGGTGATATCCGAAATATTTGTTCCGGGCAGGAGAGTTTCAAGATATTCCTGCGTGCGGTCGTCATCATACCCTCCTTCGGGACGTTCGATGAAGGAAAAATCATAAACGCCGAGTGAATAGGTTATCGAAGCAAAAGCGGTGGCTGCCAGCAAAAGCACAGCAACTCCTCTTTTGGCAATTTCATTAAATAAACGCATATTGTTCTCCAAATCTATAGCCGAAGAGAGTTGAACTAATAAGGTTTCATCGGCAAATATCCGCATATGCTGCAGAAAAAATTCTCGAAAGATTAATATCTTACATCAAATTTTTCTTTGCCTATTCGAATATTTGCTCGATGAAAACTGTTTCGCACTCTCCGGAGAATAAATTTTTGATGGATTTTGGTGGAATGTAGTGAAGCAAGGTATTAACCTTGCAAGATATATCACGCCGAAAGACGCGAAAATTTATCGCCGCAGAGCTTATGACTTCGACTCTCTTCGGCTATATCAAAATATCATTTGTGATATTTGGTTCCTTTGATTATGTTGAAAGCGCGGTAGACAGATTCAAGAAGCATTACTCGGAAAAGTTGATGCGGGAAGGTCATTTTTGACAGGGATAGTTTGTAATCAGCCGCGTTCTTCACTTTATCCGAAAGTCCGTGAGAGCTTCCGATTATGAAGCAAATGTTTGACGCAGTTTGCGTCACGTTTTCAATGTGTGCCGCAAAATCCTCGGAAGACATCTGCTTGCCTTCAACCGCAAGCGCAACCACGTGCGAACGCGGCGGGATTGCGGCAAGAATGCGCGCAGCCTCGTCCTCAAGGGCGGCATCTATATGACTCTGCGAGGGGTTATCGGGAAGTCTTGCCTCCTTAAGCTCGCAAAGCTCGACCTTTGCAAACGCTGACAGGCGTTTGATATACTCCGCCGCCGCATCGCGCAGGAAGGATTCCTTGATATTACCAAGGACTATGAATTTAAGATTGATCAATTTTATCACCTCAAAGGTTAAACAGTACGGGAACTGCGGGTTCGGAAACCGCAAGCTCGACCTTTTCGAGAATATCGGAAAGTGCCGACGAGGATGCGCGATAAGCAAGCTCGGGGGTGTTGTTGATCTCCGAAATATGGGCAAGCATAAGACGTGTTGTTCCGCCATCTGCAAGAAATCTTGCGAATTCTGCACCGCTTTCGTTCGAAAGATGCCCGTAACGGGAAAGTATACGTTGCTTGAGATCGGGCGGATAGGGCCCGCGCAAGAGCATATCAACGTCGTGATTTGATTCGATTACTGCAGCAGCGCAACCTGAAAGCCCACGGCGCACAAAATCGGTCACGTGACCGAGGTCCGTCGCTATACCGACTGCTGTCTCACCAAGAGTAAAGCGGTAACCTACCGAGCCGAATGAATCGTGATCTGTCGGGAAGCTTCGCACAGAAATATCACCTATTCTCTCCTCAAATTCAATCGGATGGGGACAGAGCACATCGGCACCGCAATTCTTCTCGACAGCGGCACAAACGGCACCGCTTGCGTGGATCGGCGTGTGGTAATGCGAGGTCCACACCTTGAGCGCTGACGTATGATCGCTGTGCGAATGAGTGAGGAAGATCGCGCTGATCTCCTCGGGCAGTATACCGACCGATGAAAGCGCGGATTTTATGTATTTCGTTGAACGCCCCGCATCGACGAGTATCGCAGTATCACGGTATTTCACAAGGGTGCAATTACCTTTTGAACCCGAGCAGAGCGTGCCGATAATAATGTCGCTCATCAGTTACCGAAGAATCCGTCAAGTACAAAAAGGCGGAAAAGATCGACCAGAAGAGTAACTATGATCGGGAAGATCACCATAAGCATAGGTCTTGAGCGGCGTTCGCGGTCGGCAACGTCGGCAAGGTACTCTTCCTTTTCCTTATGCGTCATCGTATCGGGGAGCATTTCATAAGTAACGCCGCTTCCCGTAAACGCGCGGTTGATGATAAAGTAAGCAATTATCAGAACCGATGCGATAACGATGTACGCAAGAACAGCTACTTTCCAAAGCGGAGTGCTTGTGAGGAAGAAATAGATTCCCATTGACACGATAGTAGTGATCGCAAGGGTAAGTGCACGCTTCCAATTAAAAGCATTCACAGCTTCCTTTACGCTTTGATGCTCGCCGTAATTATTTTGCTGCTTTTTCATAGCAAATAGACCTTTCGATTAATAAACTTTCACCGCTCCCGCAAGTCTGATGTGGAGCAGATAGCACGAGCCCTCGCCGAAAACGCTCTCGAGAAGCTTTACAAAATCATTTGCATTTTCGGTGGGAACGTAAGCCTGAACGGTGCCTGCAAATCCGCCGCCGTGAACTCTCCACGCGGTGGGCTTGTCAAGCTTTGAGAGGAAGCTTTCGCAGAGGTTGAGTGCAAGAGATATTCCCTGTTCGGCTACGTTTGCGGTGGTATATACGTTCTGCAGATAGCAGAAGGAGGATCTTCCCGAGGAAAGAACGCCTGCGAAGTATTTCTCAAGATCGCACGACTTAAGCGCACTCTTCTGCTCTGCAACGCGGTCATTTTCCGCAAAGAAGTGGAGTGCGCGAAGGATCGCGCGGTCGCCTACCTTTTCGCGGAGAGCAGCGATATTCTTCATAAGTGCTTCTCTGTCGGTCTCGCGGAGGACGGTTGCGCCGAGCTCTGCTGCAACAGCCTTCATTTCTGCAGGAACAGCGGCGTAATCGGGGGTAAGATCGGCGTGGTTACCGCCGGTGTTGACGATGCAAAGGCAATAGCCCGCCTCGGTGAGGTCAAAATCGACCTTTTCAACAATGGGAGCTGTGGTATCGGCAAAATCGATAGAAACGATACCGCCTGCGGCACAAGCGACTTGATCCATAAGTCCGCAGGGCTTGCCGAAGAACTTGTTCTCGGAATACTGCGAGATCTGCGCGAGGGTGACAAAATCAACGCTTCCCTCGTTGTAGAAATGTGAAAGCATAAGTCCGACCATATTCTCGAAAGCTGCGGAAGAGGAAAGTCCCGAACCCTTGAGAACGCTGGAGGTTGTGCAAGCATCATAGCCGCCGACCTTATAGCCGCGCACGCGGAAACCGTCGGCAACGCCCGCGATAAGGGCATCCGATTTGCCGAAGCGAGCTTCATTGGGGGTGTTGAAGGTGTCGATGTCAACAACATCCTCGGGGAAGCCCTCGCTCTTGATGCGGACGGTGGAATCCTCGTTCTTTGCGGCTACCGCGATGATGTCGAGGTCGATGCTGCCTGCGATAACGCAGCCGTGGTTGTGGTCTGTGTGGTTACCCGAAAGCTCGCTTCTGCCGGGGGTCGAGAAAAGCGCGATATCGCGGTCTGCGCCGTATCGAGAAGCGAATTCGTCGATCAGAGCGGCATATCTTGCTCTCTGTGCGGTAAGAACGCTCTCATCCGAGCCGTAAAGCTTTGCAAAACGCACGTCAAGCGCGCCCGAAAGTATATTTTCTTTTAATGTCTGTGCATTCATAATCTTTTTCTCCTTTTAGTCAAAGTTAGAAAATTTCAATTTATTATATCATTCAAGTGTTTAGTTCGGATAAATATTTTGTGTATCAATAATTAATAATTATTAACGGAAAAAATTGTCGAAAAAAGGAACAAGCCGATTTGACTTGTTCCTTATATATAACATTAAAGCTCCACGCCTCTTGCGGTGAGTACCTTGCGAACCTCCGCGGGATCGAGGGCACGGGGCTGACAGCCGATCGCGGAACACTTGGATGCCGCAACGCCTGCGGCTTCGCCCATTGCCATGCAGATAGCCATAACTCTCCACGATGCGTGCGCGCGGTGAGTACCCGAGATCGGTCTGCCCGCAATAAGAAGTCCGTCCGTCTTGATCGGAACGAGTGCGCCGTAGGGGATGTCATAGGGCTGTGCGGGTCTTGAATAACCCTCTGCCTGTCCGCCGCCCTTGGGATTGTGAATGTCGATAAGGAACCAGGCGTTATGAACGATGCCATCCTCGCGGTGTCTGCCGTCCTCAACATCCTTGTCAACGATATATTCGATTCCGCGGACTCTTCTCGACTCGCGGACGCCGACAGTATCAGCCGAGGTCTTGATCGAGCAATTTTCAAATCCGGGGATATACTTCTGAAGGAAGTCCACGCACTTCTTGATCTGATCGCGGAGCTCGAGCTCTGCCTTGCCCATATCAGCGGGATCGAGAGGCGAGAGATTGTTGACCTGAGTTGCGTTTACCGAACGCTCGCCGGGGCGCGAGGTTCTGTGAAGGCGGACGATGCTAACAAATTCGGGGAGTTCACCCTCGCGGTTCTTTTGCTTGCAGAGCTCGCGGTATTCCATACCCGCAAACTCGCCCGCGGGGATCTTAATGGGATCCGAGCCGCCCCAGACGCTGATACCGATGCTTTCGTCAACGCCGGTGACGGTAAACTCAAGAGTCATCGGCTGAAGTCCGCCGTCGCTCTCGCGTCCAATCTCGATCTCTGCACCCGCTGCTGCGGCAACGCAGGCGTCACCGGTGGAGTCAACGGTGATCTTTGCGCGGATCGCGCGCAAACCGTTCTGAGTTGTGAAAATCGCGCCAGTTACCTTGCCATTTTCGACAAGAGCATCAACGAATGCCGCACCTACCCAAAGCTCAACGCTCGCATCCTCGATCATCCTATCAAGAACGATCTTTGCAGCCTCGCGGTTGACGGGGATCTCGCGTCCGATTCTTGTTCCGGTGGTGGGAACGGTGCCCTTATCTATTTCGGAAAGTCTTCTGACGACCTCATCGTAATATGTTCCGCCCGCAACCTCGCCGAGGATGGGATCGACGTTGCCCATTGTCAGCATACCGCCGACAGAGCCGTAACGCTCACAAAGAATTACATTTGCGCCCTCTCTTGCCGCGGAAACAGCGGCGCAAACGCCTGCGGGTCCCGCACCGACGACAAGAACGTCGCACTCACGGACAACGGGCACCTGACTCTGATACAAAATACATTCAGCCATTTTGACTCTCCTCAAAAGCAAAATTTTTCATTACAATTATACCACGGGCAAAAGAAATTGTCAATAATTGCTTGACAAAATCCGCACTTTAAGTTATAATAACATTAATACAAACAAGGACGGCAGCAAAATGAAGATCAAATTGACCATTGCACTTTTGTTGTTTTCTCTTCTCTGCTCACTTTTTGTGTCCTGCAATAATGCTACACCGGCGGAAACTACTGCATCCGAAACGCAGTCGCCCGCAACGGACGCTCCCGCAGAGACCACGGCAGAAGCAACAACCGAAGAAATAACAACATCAGTACCCGAAACAACCGAGGAGGAAACCAAAATGCCCAAGACCATCAGAATAGGCAGCTACAACATCAAACACGCGGCTGACGCAAAGCTCAATCTCAAGACTATCGCAAAAGTCATCACCGAAGCAAATCTTGACATCGTCGGCATTCAGGAGGTCGACCTCAGAACGAAGCGCTCAAACGGCATCGACCAGCCGAGAATGCTTGCCGATGCGGCAGGTATGCCCTACTACGTTTTCGTTCGCGGTATCGACTATCAGGGCGGACAGTACGGCACACTCATTCTTTCAAAATATCCCATCATCTCGAGCAAGGTAATTCCGCTTGAATCCTGGGACAAGGAAGGCAGAGCTCTCGGCCACGCTGTTATTGATATTGAAGGCTTCAAATTCGATTTCTTCAACACACATCTTTCCTACGAGGACAAGACCCTTCGCGGACTTCAGTTTGCAGAGGTTTCGGAAAAGACCAAGGCTTGCGAAAACTTCATCCTCACGGGTGACTTCAACACCGCTGATTTTACCGAATTCACCGTTGTCGGCGGCAATCTTATCAACAACGCCGCGCGTTGGTACCCCACCTTCCCCGGCGGAAACAGCGCGATCGACAATATCGTTTATACCGATGCATTCAAAGAGATCGCTTCGGGTACGGTAACACAGAGCTATTCCGACCACTATATGCTTTGGGCGGAGTTTGAAATTAACTGATACATATACAAAGCAGGACAGAGAACGAAAACCGTTCTCTGTCCTGTTTTTTATTCGATCACATCGCGTTTGATGAGTTCTTTTACCTCGCCGTCTATTTCAATAGTGGCAAGATTTACGCCATCTGCGGCACTTTGACTTATGTTTTCAAGCACCAGGCGGTCGATGACAGTATCTCCGCTGATCTTCAAAAGCGGCGCTTTTGTGGCTTGCTCCTCGCGGCGGTAAATATCACGTATTACAACATTTCCGCACCGGGCGCCGCACTCAAACTCTATGATCGCGCGGGAGTCCACGTTCTTCTCCCACATACGGAAGCAACCCTCGCCCAAAGGGGTGTAGCTCTTGCGCGCGCCGAAGTTTTCAAGCGTGACGTTGTCAAACCAAACCGCCCCCGGGCGTTTGTTGTGATTGGAGATAACAATGGCATTATGGCGGTAATCGCCGTAAACGCCGTCAACACGGACGTTGCACAGTTTGTAACCTTCACCCGAGAGCAATCTGACACCCGAAAAACCGTTGATCGCGGTGATATTGTGAATGTAAATGTTCTCGATATCACCAAGAGATACTTCAGCGTGCGGCTCATCATAAGTGGTGAGCGACACAAGATCGTCATTTGTGGTGCCGCAAAGATTCTCGATCACGCCGTCCCGTGCGGGTCCGTTGATGTGCACACCGTCCGTCGTGCCGAAATGCCAGTTATAGTCAAAAAAAACATCTCGGGTCACAAAGCCTCGGACATCACCGATCTGAATGCCGTAGCTGACGGGATTTCGCACGGTCAGTCCTGTCAGCATAATGCGATCAACGTGTGCAAAGCGCATAAGCTTGCCCTTGAAGAGCTCGGGACTGTACGGGTCATCCAGGCGATGACGGGCTTCATATTCTCCGTCAAGCCCCATCTCGTCGCAATTTCCGTCCCATATACCGCCGATGATCTCGATATTTTCGTCGCGTCTACCGCCGGCAAAATGCTCGTTCTCAATAAGAGCGCAGCAGGAAAGCGGAGCAGCAAGGAGTTTTGCACCGGGGGAAAGGATGAAGCGGGTGTTGGAGTGAATGATCAGAGTTTTGCTGATAAGATACGTACCGGGCTTATCAATAGTGACAATGCCGCAGGCGTCAAGCATTGCCTGTATGGCGAGGGTATCGTTGTGCTCGCCGTCTCCGTAAATCATTTTACTTTGCAAGCGCAGCCTTCTTCGCCTCAACCTCGTCTGCGAGGTGGCGGGCTACCTTTGCGGCGTGACAAAGCGCGGATTGCATAAGCTCCTTGGTGGGGAATCTGTCATAGAAATGGAGTACCTCGAGGTTCATATTTCCCTCGTAACCGATTTCTGCAAGCGCAGAGGTAATGGAATCCCAATTGTGCTTGCCCATATAGGGGAGCCAGTGCTTGTCAGCCTTATTATCGGTGTCCTGAATGTGGAGCATTGTCAGCTTGTCCTTCGACATTCCGCGGATAAACTCTGCGGGGTCAACACCCACAACTGCGGCATGTCCGACGTCACAGCAGGTGACGAAAACGTCGGTATTGAAGGAATCGCGATATGCGTTCATCTCTTCTGCGGTACCGAGAACGCCAACGTAGTTATAGTTTCCGTTGGGCTTCTTGTGGAAGAGGTTTTCCATACCGATCTTGAGATTGAGCTTTTCCGCTATCGGAATGAGATCCGAGAAGAACGGACGGTTATATTCGTAAACGTCGAAATCGTCATCCTCGGGGATGCCGTACTTTACGGTGTGAACAACGATCTGGGGAATGCCCATCCAGGATGCGAATTCAAGACTACGAAGTAGGTTATTGTAATGAACCGAATTTCCGATCTCGCCATAACGGGTCTCAAAATCCGAGTGTGCCTGGGGGAAGGTGATTCCGATCTTTTCCGCATAGTTGCGAAGATCGTATGCGAGCGCCTTGCGCTCCTCATCGGGAAGGTTGAGAATGTCGTTTTCGGGCTGCATTTTGAAAAGAGAGTAGTCGATGCCGTCAAAACCCGCTTCCTTGCACATTCTGATGGATTCTTTGTCGCCAAAGGCATAGCGCATTACGCTGTTATCTGTTGTAATAATCATTTGTATGCTCCTTAAAAATAATAATTGAGATAATTATAGCATTTTCGGGAGCGGTTGTCAATAAAAACAAAAAATTATTCTTCCTCAAAAGGCTCGGCACGAAGGGCAACGTAAAGCGCGCAAACGTCATCCGAGCTCCCCGCAAGGCGAGCCGCGCTGACGGTGCGCTTTGCCGCATGAGCAGCACTTTCGCTTCTTTGCGGGTCAACGCTTTCAAGAATATCGAGAAGCCATACCTCGTCGCCGCAAACTATACGCCCGTCGGGGTCAATTCCGTCCGAGCCCATCAGTATTACATCGCCGTCCGAGAGCACAAGATCTGTGCGGGTGGCGTTAGTCTGCTTGAGAATGCCTATCGGGAAGCCTTCGGCTTCAATTGGAAAAACATCTCTGCCGCGGCGCAAAAAGCTCGGTGCGGCACCGCTTTTATATATAGCGCCCTTTCCGCTCAAGAGATCAATTTTGAGAATATCAATGCTGACCGAGCATTCCTCGCGGTCGGCGCGTAGCCAAGCGTTGAGCACCGAAAGGGAGGTTTCAACGCTCATTTTAGCATCAAGCATTTGCTTAAGAAATCCGATTGAGGCTGACGAGGCAAATGCCGCGCGGCTTCCCTGCCCCATTCCGTCACAGATCACGGCGTAAAAATAGTCATCACCGTTATCAACGGTACATATGTTATCTCCGCAAGGATCGCCCTGTTGTGCCGCAGAGCGTGCCGCGCCAAAGGTTACCGAATACTTTCGTCTGCTGTAAAATTCAAGCGAGATTCCCGAGCCCGATGGGGTGAGAGTCGGCGGACTGAGCATACAGTCAAGGACTCCTTCAAGTTCCTTTCGCAGTTGTGCTGCCTTGAGCGAGGCGCGTGAGAGATTGACGTTTTCCGCCCTTACAACTATCCGCCTTTTTCCCACAACGCTGACCGACGAATACCTGACACCCGCTGATGCGAGTATTTGCCCCACCCTTTCGGTCCTTTCAAGATCTTCGCTGTTTTCTCTTGTATCCTCCGCCACGGCTTCGGCAAGTGCCGCAGATACGGCGCGGTAATCTGCGGAAAAGCCCGAAAGCCTGCCATCCTCAAGGCATTCGCGGACAAGGTCTGTGGCGGCACGGTTGACGCCATCGGTGATCTCTTCGATTGATGGGCAGCGGCGTCGCATATATTCAGGCAAATCGGATGCCTCTACAAATCCGTGGGAAGCAACCGAAGAACAGATTTTTGATATAATATCGAGGGTTGAAGCATATTCGAGATTCCAGCAAAGATTTCTGTTCGGGCACTTTATGCATACCTTGTCGCAAACGGCATCGCAGGCGGAGCGCAGCTCGCCCTCGGTCGGGCGGCGTCTTTTGGAGGCAAGCTCGGAGAAACTTTCGGCAAGTCCCGAAAAAGCGGCGGAAAGCTCGCGCATTCTTTCTCTGCTTTGTGCGGGATTTGCGGCGGGCGGGACGCTTGAAGCAGATTTATGACGGGAGCAGTCCATCCTTTCACCAAAAAGAGAGATAAGGCAAAACAGGGCAAGTCCCGCAACCTGTGAAGGAAAAAGCAGAATAAATCCCTCGGCATCCGAAAAGAAAAGCGAGCGAAATGCGCCGCATATCGGGATCGCGACACCCGATGCAAGCACCGAAAGATTCATAAAAAGCGCCGCGCCCGCAGCCCCTATGGCATAGGTTACGAAATACTCAAAGCCTCCAACTGCACCGCACAAAGCACCCGCAATAATTCCCCTTGCCGCACCTTTTGTTCTCACGGTATAAAGAATTGAAGCTGTAACAGCAATATGGAGCGGAGAAAGCCCGGCAAATTCGATGCCGCGAGCGGCAAGAGTCAGCGAAAAGATCAAGGCGAAATATGATGATTCGGAAAGCAGTTTTCCTGCTGTGCTGTCACCCTCCGGCAGTTGATCTTCGTTTTTCTCAAAAAGCGGCATATAGAGTGCCGTTGCAACGGGTGCTATCACCGTTGAAGCTATACAACCGCAGAGGTCATAAACATAAAAGCCGCCGACGAATATTCTGTAAAATCCAACCGAAAAAGCCGCGACAGCCGATGTCGCCATTCGCAGATACAAGCTTTCGGAAAACAGGGCATCGCTCAAGCTTTCGTTCTTCGGGGGCTCTATGGCGCATCTGACCACCACGCGCAATGCCACGGCAAAAACCGCGCTCAAAGAAAACACAAGTGCTTCCTCTCCGCGAAGCAATGCGGAAAGAAGCACCCCCGTCAAAATATAGGGTATTCCGTCCGGCGCGGCGCAAAGCCACGCCGCGCCGAGAGGAGATGCCGAAAAGTATAGTTCCGCGCCGTTAAGCATAAAGCCCACCGCGCCGAGAGCAAGTCCACGCAAAAAGAACTCACCGCTGTATTCTTTTCCCGACGATCGAATTTTCGCTCGCAAATTTCCCGCAAATTCACTGAAAAATCCACCGAAGCGTTCGTAGTGCTTCAGCTTATCGCGCGGAATCCTTCTGTTTTTCATATTTTCACATCCTTTGAAGTTGCTGAAAAAATAATAACACACCGCACGCGAAAAAAAGGTCGAAGTTGGACATATGGGAAAATTTATCCAATTATTCTTCGAATCTGATTTTATCGTGTGTTTTTTGTGATGAAAAAATCGTATTTTTTACCATTTGTTCACACCTTGAAGCTCTGATTGATGTATAATTATTTCATCTCACTTTTAATGTATGGAGGAAAAATTATGACAAAAAAACTCACAGCCTTCCTTTTGGCAATGATTATGGTCTTCGGACTTGTCGGTTGCGTCGGCGGTACCCCCTCGGAAACCGCGGCAGATGAAACCACCGATGTTGTTTCTGTAGAAACCCAACCTTCCGAAGTTAAGATTGAACTCACCGCAGAGCTTCTGGCGCAGTATCAGGTCCTCAGACCCGAAAAAGCAGCAAAGGGTGAAAGCATAGATCTTACCATCGCCGCTGCAAAGAATCTCAAGGATGCAATCAACAATGCCTTTGGCGTAGAGCTTAAGCTCTCCGATGACTGGTACAAGGCCGCTGACGGACTTCCCGAGACAGCAAAGGAAATCCTCGTTGGTAAGACCAACAGAGTTGAAACCACAAACGTTCTTGCACAGATCAAGGCAAAGGATTTTGCCATCGCATTCGAGAATGAGCGCATCGTTATCACTGCAGGCACCGATAACGGTGTTACTGATGCCGTTAACTACTTTATCGAGAACTACATCAATACCGCAGACAAGAAGATCGTTTTCAATGAGCACCATCTTGAGGTGGTAGCTTATCAGTATCCCATGGGAAGCATCTCCATTGCGGGCACTCCCATCACCGAATACAAGATCGTTTACCCCAAGGCAGGCGACCTTGTTACATATTACACCGCACTTGCTATTTCGGATTACCTCTATGATAACGCAGGCGTTCAGCTTGAGGTCATCGATGACTCCAAGGCTGAAGGTCAGTATGAGATCCTTCTCGGTAACACAAACCGTGCACAGTCCAATATCGGCATTGATCTTGGCACCGATAAGTATTCTCTTTCCGCAAACGGCACAAAGATCGTTCTTCAGGGTGATCACCGTATGGTTGCCGGCGCTGCAGGCGTTCTTATCAACGACTACTTCAAGGCAGACGGCAAGGCAGTTGACGTAACCAACCTTCCCACCGCTCCCGCTGCAGCTACCTACACCTTTAAAAAGGCTACCTCGGGCATCATGATGATCGGCGACGGTATGAGCGCAGTTCACTTTGCAGCAGCTGTTGACACCGGTGTCATCAAGGAATTTGTTGCAGATACCCTTCCCTACAAGGCAGAATGCACCACTGCTTCCTACTCCGTTCTTCACAGCGGCAAGGCTTACACCGACTCCGCTGCATCCGCAACCGCACTTTCGAGCGGCTACAAGACCGTTAACGGTTATCTCGGCGTAAACCACAAGAAGGTTGAACAGCAGAACATCCGTGAGCTTGCTCACTCCACCGGCGCAAAGACCGCAGTTGTTACCACCGACAAAATCACAGGCGCAACCCCCGGCGGATACCTTTGCCACTATCCCGACCGTGATGCTACAGCACAGCTCCAGAACCAGATCGACAAGCTCATCAAGGAAGGAAAAGTCGATTACACCTACGGCGCAGCCAAGAACAACGGCGTTGATCTTTCCGTTTATACCCGCGAGGCACTTTCCGTAATTTCCGCTGACAACAGCAGCTTCTTCATTATGATCGAGGAAGCTTACATTGATAAGAACTCGCACAACAACGATCTTTCCAAGACCACAAAGAGCGTTCAGAACTACGACAAGGCTATCGCATATGCGATCGCTTACACTATGATCCGTGGCGACGTTATGCTCGTTATCACCGCTGACCACGACTGCGGAAACCTTTCGCAGAAGGCAAACGGCGACTACATTTACAACTCCGATAACCACACCAACAAGAACGTTCCCGTCTTCGCTCTCGGCGACGGCGCAGCTGAACTTCTCTCCAAGGCAGTTATCGACAACACCGATATTCCGAAGGCATTTGCAAAGATCTTCGGCGACAACAATTTCGGTTCGTAAATCAAATATAACAAAACAAGCCGACTCGCACGAGTCGGCTTGTTTTGTTATATGAAATTATCCGTTGATCTTATATCCGAAATACTCCCTTGCTCGAGCGGAGTATTCCGCAATAGCAAGGCAGAGGCGGTCGATGTCCTCGGTTACTCCGTCCTCAACCTTATCGGCACAATACGAAGTCACGCTGTAAGAAAAAACGTAATCGTAAAGAACCTTGCTGCCCTCTGTCTGGCAGAGTCTGAAATAATAGGTATCCGCGAATTTCTTGACGGGAATGTCATCGAGTGTGAACGAACCCTCCTCATCGGCAAGAGAATAGGTTTCGTTGCCCTTGACGAGATAATCTGAAATATCTTTGCCTGCCGTGTCAGCTTTCTTTTGAAGCGCCAAATAATCCGCCTCGCTCCACACAAGCAACGTCAGTTTAGCGTTGCCCGAATCGCCGCTTGAGTGCAATCGGAGTGCGACGTTATCAAGAAGCACAAGCTGTGCCGAGGTGATATGAGCCGTTGAATTATAATCAACGACAGGTGCGGGATTAGCGCGAACAAGAAGGGATGAATCCCCCGAAACCTTGCGCTTATCTGCCGGAAGGATCTTATTTACGGGAGAAGAAGAATTGTAATTAAAGTAGGTCTGTGCTTCGCTGCCGTAGTTAAGCATTGAAGCAAGCAAATCGTCAAAGCGTGCGCCGCTTCCGTAGCTTGCCTTGACATAATCGGCGGGAGAGCATACGAATCCCGCACTTCTGATTTCGCCAACGCTTCCGAGTGAGCTTGACCTCACACATATCTGAAAGATATGCGGTTCTCCCATTTTACGCGCGGGAATTCCGTTTGATGTGAACACGTAATAGCCGTCTTTTGCAGATTCCGCGGGATGCACGGAGCTTATGCCCGTGCTGTCGGTAACGATCATATAAACCTCTGCATCCTTCATTGACGAAAGTCCCTCAACCCTTGCGGTCATACGCAGAGCAATATTATCTCCGAGAACCAAACTCATCGCAGTGAACGCCATATCAACTGTGTGCGCCGTGTAGAAATACTCTCCGTTTTTGAACGTTTCGCTGATAGTTCCGCTGTTTTTGAGAGCCGAGAGTGACTTGGATGACCGAACCGTACCTCCGCTCAAGATCAGCAAATAGCTTCCCATATCAAGCGAATGTGAGCCAAGTGAAAGAGTTACGCCCGAGCCGATAACAATATTCGTCGTCAGCTTGACGTCTGAGGTTGCAATTATGTTATAAGTGTATTTTTGAGGATTGTTGGCAACCGCAACGGCGGCTCCGAGCGTAGCACAGCCCTTTCTTGCGGTAACGGAATCCCCTTGATGGGTATCCACCAAGAACTGCGGCAGATCGCCCTTTCGGCGTGTGTAGGAAGGCAAGCAGACCCATCCGAGCTTACCGTTATAATAGGTGTAACCCCAGTCACCGCTGATCTCGGTAACATAAACATCCGTGCCCACCGGAATAACGTCAAGCGAGGTATAACCAACGCCGGGGCCGCTGCGAAGACGCATTCCGGCACTATATGTAATATTGTAGATACCCTCTTTTTCGTTGCTGATGATCGGGATGTCATCGCCGGATGAGCCGCCGATAGCAGCTGTCAACGCTTCATCCTCAAACCAGATAAGCCCCTCGAGCGTATATGCGCTGTCCCTGCCGTAATATGCGACGAGCTCGTCAATGGTGCACTTTATCGCGGCGCCTTCTTTGTAATACTTACCGCCTATGGTAAGATTAAAGCTATCGGAAAAATAAACGTAGCCGTCAATAATGCCGTGGATAAGGAAGGAGTGGCCGTATTTCTTTCCCGCAGTCGTGCTCGTCCATTGAAAGCCAACAAGGACGTCGGTGACAACATCGCCCATTGAGGCTATCTTCTCAAGAGTTTTCTTGAAGGTTGAATTGGTTGCGGGATAATTATGTATCTTTCTGCCACCGCCGGTGTAAGAAAGGTCTTTATAGTTATCGTACTCATCATTTCCGTTTCCGCCGACGTATCTTGTGTTGATACCGAGCAGCAGAAGCTGGGTATTGACGTAATGAGCGCAATAGTTTTTGAAGGTGGTGTAGCCCGTATATCTTTTTGCCCACGAATAGGTAAATTCGATCTGCTTGACGATATCTGATGCCGTGGGAATATCAACAGCGGCATCGGTTGACACGCTCATTGCGGGCAAAAGCGAGCAAATGCAAATAACGAGGCAAAGCATTCGCTTCAATATATCTTTATATTTTTTCTTATTGGTTATTCTCGTAATCACAAATAATCCTCCGTAGGGGGCGGGAGCAATAATTAAATAAATATAATTAATTTTATCATCTTTTAACATAACTTGTCAAGGGGTAAAACTAAAATTTTCATACGGCGCCATTAAGTGTTTACAAGCGGCAAATATATTTGGATAAAAATCCCTCTGAGGGACAGGCAAAAACGGGAAACAAATTGAATAAATTAATTTGACCACATCTTTCAAAGGGAGAATTATTATGTTCAATCTTCTTTCGATCCTTTCCCGCTTTCTTCACGTAATGCTTGGCATATCCACACCAAACAACTTTCCCCCGCCACTCACAAGCGCAGAGGAAGACGAGGCTTTTTCACTTGCAAAAAACGGTGATGCGGCGGCAAGAGAAAAGCTTATAGTTCACAATTTGCGGCTTGTTTCACACATTGTCAGAAAGTATTATTCAAGCGCTAAAAATCAGGAAGATCTTGTTTCCATCGGTACGATAGGACTGATAAAAGCAGTGGATTCCTACAATATCACCCATAAGACCCGTTTTGCAACATATGCCGCAAAATGCATTCAAAACGAGATACTTATGCATTTTCGCAGTCAGCGTAAGCTGCAAAACGAGGTATCTATAAATGAAGCAATAGACACCGATCGCGATGGAAATCCCTTAACCTATGAGGATATTATCAGCACCGACGAGAATATGGCAGAGGATCTTGACCGTAGAATGCTCGCAGACAGAGCGCGCTCATATATTGGCACTCTTTTGAGTGCGCGCGAAAGGCAGGTGATCTTTCTGCGGTACGGCCTTTCAGGGAAAAAACCAAAAACTCAAAAGGAAACATCTGCAATTCTCGGTATATCAAGATCATACGTCAGCAGAATTGAAAAAAGTGCTCTCGATAAACTCCGGGAAGCTCTTGGTTCCGAATGACTCTTTCCTGCTTTATTTGTGTGAAGTATTTGTGAAAATTTTCATAAAGGTGTTGAATTACAAATAAAAAAATGATATAATTGACCAAAGAATAATTTTCTAACAAAAGAAAGGAAGGTTTTAGATGAAACTTAATATTCGTCTTATCGCACTTCTCCTCTCGCTCATTATGACACTCGGCATCTTTGCATCTTGTGCAAATGTCGGCGATGAACAGACAAGCGAGCCGGAAGATCAGACAACAGAAGCTCCCGCAGTTACAGATGAGGCAACTTCTGCTGTTGATGCTCCCAAAACATATGACATCATTGTTAACGGCGAATCAATGACAACCATTATTCGCCCCAAAGATCTGACTTCCGAGGATCCCGCAGTTGCGGCTGCCGTAAAAGTACGTAACGGCATTGAAGACGCTGTCAACGTTAAAATCAAGATGGCAGACGACTTCAAAAAAGCAACCGAGGAATTTGATGCTTCGACACTTGAGATCCTCGTCGGTCCCACCGCTCACCCCCAGGTTGCAGAAGCTATTGCAGATCTTACCTACGGTGATTATACCATTAAAGCTGTTGGTAATAAAATCGTTATTTTTGGATTTACATCCAGCGCGATCTCTAAAGCAGCGGCTGAGTTTGCAAAAATCGTAGATCAGTACAAAGTTGAGACCGCGGACGGAAAGGTAAGCGTATCGATCCCCGCAGAGGCACTCAACATTGTTGAACAGCACGCAGGCTCAAAGATCTACTCCGAAGTTCCCGCATTTGACGGTGCAACATTCTCCGCCACCTATAAGTCCAACACAGACTGTGACGAGATCATTCTCGATGACGTAACAGTTGAAGGTTATAATGCTTATATTGCAAAGCTTGAGGCAAATGGCTACACCAAATACACAAGCAACGATATGAGCGGCAACCTCTTTACCACTCTTTACAACAAGGATTACACCCTTAACGTAGGTTACTACAAGCCCTACGACGAGTGCCGTATCATTATGGAGCCCTTCTCCGAGAAGACTCTCATCGGTCTTGAATCCGATAACAAGTACACCGCTGTTACCACTTCTCAGGTAACTATGGTTGGTTGTGAGTATACCGACAGCAAGGGAAGCAACGTTGGTAACGGTCTTTGCCTTATCTTCAGACTTGCTGACGGTTCCTTCGTAATCGTTGACGGCTCCTTCAACAGAGCTACAAACGCAAACAACATCGTTAACATCATCACCGAGCAGGCCAAGGAATACGCAACCGGCAAGGACATCAGAATTGCCGCTTGGTTCATCTCCCACTCTCACGGCGACCACAACGGTACTCTCAACGGTCAGACTGCTGCATTCAAGAAGTTCACTGTTGAGCGCGTTATCGCCAACTTTATGACCGACGCAGAGCGCGAAAGATCCATGGGATCGAGCTACAGCGGCAACTGGTCAAGCGGCGAGGGCGGCGGTGACGACAGCACAAGAAATGCTGCTGCTGCACTTGGCGCAGACTTTATCCCCTGCCACGTTGGTCAGCGCTTCTACTTTGCTGATACCGTATTTGAGATTCTTTACACCGTTGAAAGCTACGGTCCTGCCGTTGTAAACGCTCTTAACACCTCCACTATTCTTGTTCGTGCGATCACTACCGATGCCAAGGGCAACACCAGCACCACAATGGTAATGGGCGACGTTACAGGTCCCGCAATGGCTATCTGTAACAAGATGTACGGCAAGGATATGAGATCTCAGATCGTTCAGGTCGCTCACCACGGCTATACCACTTGGGGTAATGACTCCGCTATGGCAACCGGTTATAAGCATATGTCTCCCGAGATCGTTCTCTGGCCCCAGGGTTCTTCGGCGTTCCCGAACTATAAGGAAAAATCCTACAACAAGGTTCTTTGGGACGGCACCAACAAGAACTTCCAGCAGCTTTTCGTTGCGGGCTGGAATAACTCTCAGTACATAGTTCCCCTCCCCTACTCCGGTGATCCCGCTTCGATCACCTCGATCGTTACCAAAAAGTAATCGAATAATTTTGCGGAAGCTCCCTTGGGGCTTCCGCTTTTTCATTGTCTAAAATTTCCGAAAACTGTTGAAATAACAATTCAAATATGATATAATGTTTTATATATCCGTCAGTTAAGATCGCACCCGGGTCTTGCTTTCGTGGTAAAATCATATTCTCAAAGAAAGGAATATTTTAATGAAAAAGAATATTCGTCTTATTTCTCTGCTCCTTTCCCTCGTGATGCTTTTCGGCATTTTCGCCGCTTGTGATCAGGGTTCGGAAGAAACCACTGCAGCTGAAATGGACTCAACTCAAGAACCGGAGACTGCCCCCGAAACTGAAGGAAGCTCGGAGCTCAAGAACTTTGATTTGGTAGTTAACGGTGAAACTACGGTAAAAATTATTCGCCATATGGATCTTCCTTCCGAGGCACATGAGGTAATTTCCGCACTTGCTATACGTAATGCCGTCAGAGATCTGACGGGAGCACAGATCAAGTTAGCAGACGACTTCAAAAAAGCGAACGAAGAATACGACAATTCAACCCTCGAGATCCTTGTCGGAAAGACCTCCCATCCTCACATCACGGAAGCTGTTGCAGGACTTGGATATACCGACTACGTAGTTAAGCTTGTCGGCAACAAGATCGTTGTCTTCGGCTTTACGGACGATGCTTTGACTGCGGCAGTCGATGCTTTCGCAAAGATCATTGAAAAATATACCGTCAAAGATAACGGCTCGGTTTCCGTATCTATTCCCGTTGAAGAGCTGAACGTCAAGGGAACGCACGCGGATTCAAAAATGCTCACCGCTCTTCCCTTTTTCGACGGTGCTGATTTTTACACCCACTCATATTCCGACCTTTCCGGTGAGCAGGTGGTTCTTGAAAATGCCAGTGCAGAAGAGTACAATGCATATATCGCAAAGCTTGAGGCCAACGGCTACACCAAGTACACAAGCAACGATATGAGCGGCAACCTTTTCACAACCCTCTATAACAGCGAAACGACCCTGAACGTAGGCTTCTACAAGCCCTATGACGAGTGCCGTATCATTATGGAGCCCTTCTCGGAAAAGACTCTCATCGGTCTTGAGTCCGACAACAAATATACCGCAGTCACCACCTCGCAGATCACTATGCTTGGATGCGAATATAAGGAAAGCAGCGGTTCCTACAAGGGCAACGGACTTTCCCTCCTCTTCAGACTTGCTGACGGTTCCTTCGTTATCGTTGACGGCGGTCATACCACCAACAGCGCTTGGTGGGCAGACAACCTCATCAAGACTATCGAAGAGCAGGCTGCGGGATATGCCAAGGGAAAGGACATCCGTATCGCCGCTTGGTTTGTTTCTCACGCTCACGGCGACCATATGGGTATGATGAGAAAAGAAGCCTCTAAATTTGCAAGCAAGTTCACCGTTGAACGTGTTATTGCAAACCTTATGAGCGAAGAAGAGCTTGCAAAATCCTTGGCATCATCCCACGGCGGAAACTTTGGTAGCGGTGACGGAACCGCAACGAACTATGTGCGCCAGGCAGCAAAGACTCTCGGAGCTGAGATGATCTCGTGCCATACCGGTCAGCGATTCTATTTCGGTGACACCGTATTTGAGATTCTTTATACAGTTGACGATTACGTACCGAACATTACAAACGCGCTCAATACATCAACCATCCTTGTTCGCGCAATTACAACAGATGCCAAGGGCAATAAGTCCACCGTTATGGTAATGGGCGACGTCACAGGTCCCGCAATGGCTCGATGCAACAAGCTTTACGGAAACGATATGCGTTGCGAGGTCGTTCAGGTTGCCCACCACGGCTATTCGACTTGGGGCAACGATTCGGCAATCGCAACCTCATATAAATATATGTCCCCCGAAATCGTTCTTTGGCCTCAGGGATCGCACGCCTTCCCGAACTACAAGGAAAAATCCTACAGCAAGGTGCTTTGGGACGGAACCAACAAGAACTTCAAGGCACTTTACGTTGCAGGCTGGAACAACACACAGCACATCGTTCCCCTTCCCTATAACGGCGATCCCGCTTCGATCATTTCCAAGATTACAACCGAATCTTAAACGATAATATTCCGCCGCGCCCCCGGGCGCGGCGGTTACTTTTTCGCTGTGTAATTACACATTTCCAATATGTTTTTTAAACATTTTTTACTTATAATTATTGACTTTTTTCGTCACAAAATGATATAATGATTGCGTACAATTTGCCATTGATTTATAGCAAATGCACAAACAATCAGCTACCCAAAGAAAGGAAAAAATGATGAAGAAAAACATTCGTCTTCTCTCTTTTCTGCTCACACTCGTAATGGTTATTGGCATCCTTGTTTCCTGCTCCCCCGCAGGTTCGGGTGAATCAACTGTTGCACCCGACACATCCGCTCCCGAAAGCGTACAGACGGAAGAAGCAGAAAACAAAAACTTTGACATCGTTGTAAACGGACAAACAACGGTAAAGATCATTCGTCCCCAAGATCTCGGCTCCGAGCACGCATACGTTTCCGCGGCTATCTCCATTCGTGATAATATTGCAAGCTCCACGGGCGTAAGACTTTCAATGGGTGATGACTTCAAAAGAGCAACCGACAGCTATGATGACTCGACAGTTGAGATCCTTGTAGGCAAGACACAGCACTTGCAGGTAACACAAGCAATAGCAGGACTTAAATACAGCGACTACACAATCAAGGCAGTTGGCAATAAGATCGTTGTTTTCGGATATACCGATGCTGCTGTCACAGCTGCCGCAAAAGCGTTTGCTGAGATAGTTGCCGACTATGCAA
Organism: Clostridia bacterium; assembly: GCA_017632155.1. The sequence continues at coordinate 9,346 of JAGBRZ010000225.1, read as the reverse complement.
CTGAAGAAAACGGCACAGTAAACGTTTCGATTCCCTCCGAAGCGCTTAACATTGTTGAAGTATACAGCGGAGCGAAGGATCTTTCTGCTGTTCCCGTATTCAACGGAGCAACCTTTGTTGCAACTTCAACTTCCGACAAGAAGTGCAACCAAATCATTCTCGAGGATACCACACCCGAAAGCTACAAGGAGTATATTTCGCTTCTTGAATCCGAAGGATATAAAAAGTACACCGACAACGACATCAGCGGCAACCTTTTCACAACGCTTTACAGCAACGATTATACGCTTAACGTCGGCTACTACAAACCCAACAACGAGTGCCGCATAGTTATTGAACCTTTTGCAAAAAAGACTCTTATCGGTCTTGAATCCGACAACAAGTATACCGCAGTCACAACCTCGCAGATCACGATGTTCGGTTGCGAATTCAAGGACAGCACCGGCGCATACAAGGGCAACGGTCTTTCCCTGCTTTACAGACTTGCGGACGGATCTTTCGTCATCGTTGACGGTGGACACGACACCAACAGCTCATGGTGGAGAGATAACCTTATCAACGCCATCACGGAGCAAGCCAAGGGCTATGCAAGCGGAAAGGATATCCGAATCGCGGCTTGGTTCATTTCCCACGCCCACGGCGACCATATGGGTATGCTCAAAAAGGAAGCAACCACCTTCGGTAAAAAATTCACAGTTGAAAGAGTTATCGCAAATCTTATGAGTGACAGAGAGATTGAAAAATCTCTCAGCTCCTCTCACGGTAAGAATTTCGGCGGTGGCGAAGCCAAGGTAACCAATCAGGTACGTACAGCCGCAAGCGATCTTGGCGCGGACCTTATTCAATGCCATACCGGTCAAAAGTTCTACTTTGCTGATACGGTATTCGAGATCCTTTACACCGTTGAAACCTTTGCACCCGCTACCACAAACGCACTCAACACTTCCTCCATCCTAGTGAGATCCACAACCACGGACGCAAACGGCAAGTCGACATCTGTTATGGTTATGGGTGACGTCACGGGACCCGCAATGGATATTTGTAACAAGATGTACGGAAATGATCTGCGCTGTGAGATAGTTCAGGTAGCTCACCACGGATATCAAACCTGGGGTAACGACAAGGCGATTGCAGAATCCTACAAGCTTATGTCCCCCGAGATCGTTATTTGGCCCATGGGTCTGAATGCATTTGCATCACACCAGCACAAGGCATACAGTAAGGTGCTTTGGGATGGCACAAACAAGAACTTCCAGCAGCTTTATGTTGCCGGTTGGAATGGCACACAGCACACAGTTCCCCTTCCCTACAACGGAGACCCTGCATCTATCACCTCCAAGATCACTACTCAATCTTAAAAAATACCGCCGTGCCCGAGGGCACGGCGGATTTATTTATTAATAATACTGTTTGAAAACGTAGGAATAGACCAGTCCCGCAATAATCAGAACGAGGATGATAGAAACGATAACAAGAACAAGGATGATCGGGGATCTCTCGGCGGGAGCGGCAGATACGGGAAGTTCGGCACTTGACTCGCCACCTGTTTCTGACGATTCGGGAGCCTGCGTTTCGGGGATCTCTTCACCTACAAGTATGAAGATTCCGCCCCTTTGAAGCGTAAAGCTGAATCTTGAAGCCTCTGAAAAAGGAGTATATCTTCCCATTTCGGTATCACAGATCAGGAAGGATGAATACTTTTCCACATCAAGATCATATTCAACCGAATATGTAATATCGGTCGAGGGAATGAATTCGGCGCCGTTTTTATCGGTAAATATGAATTCAAAAACATCTATCAAAACATAACCGTCCGGAATAAACGCGCTAACGTCAAAATCGATCCTATCCGTAATTGTATTTGCCTTAAACGAGGCATTGTAGGGATAGAAGGAAGTTGATGAATTCAACGTTGCGGTAACTCCATTTTCTGTCATCGAATTCACGAGCTTGGCAATTGCATTATTTTCATTATAAAGACATACAGAGCACGTGCGCATCTCATTGCCTTCGCTTTCTGCGGTAGGCACAAGAACGACCACCCAATCACCGAATTTATGACCAAGCGGTGCAAGGTCTTCGTGTTTGGTTTCTACTGCACAAACCGTGCAAAAAGTCTTTGAAATGCCGCTTTCGGTACAAGTGGGGGCGGGAAGAAATTCGGGGGTGCCTTCCTTGTGACCGTCAGGAGCTATCTCGCTGACATCAACAACTCCGCCGCAAACCAGGCAGTATGTCGCCATTTCTCCGGGTTCGGTGCAGGTCTGCGCCTTGGTTTTTACGGGGGAGCTTTCGGCACCGTGACCGAGTGCGGGGATCTTTCTTGTGTTGACAGTTTCAAAGCATACGGAACAAGTGGTGACTTCTTCTCCCTCCCCGGTGCAGGTGGGATCTTTTGTTTTTTGGAAAGGCCCTTCCTTGTGTATATGCGACTGAGAAACGACAACCGAAACGGTGAAATTCAGCTGATATCCGCCATAGTGAAGTGTAACCGTCTTTTCTCCAACAGTATCGGTATCGAAACCGGAATAAAGAATATTATCCGAGATGGTTTCCACCTTGCCGTTATTGTAAGTTACTTTAATAGATATACCGGAGGGATCAAATATCTCATCTTCCGCATAAACGGTCTTGGTCGGATAAGATTCAAAAACGATATTCTTTATTTGAACATCGGTAACGGTAACGTTGTAAGTGGCGGTCTTTTTGATATCGCGCTCTGTATAAGATACTGTGATATTTTTGGTGCCGGCAGAAGTAATATCTCCTGTCACGGTGATTTTTGAGGTCACGTCGGCGGTCTTGCCGTTTTCATAGTAAGCGGTGACCTTAATGCCTGCGGTATCAAGCTTTTCTCCAAGATAATAGGAAAGCTTTGCGGGCTTTTTGGCAATAACGATCTTATCGAGAGCGGGCTCAAAAACGCTGATCTTGTAGCTTGCACTCAGCTCCTTATATTTGACGGTGATCGTCTTCTCTCCGGCAGATGTACTGCTGAATCCCGAAACGGTATAACCCGATTCAAGCACAGCGCTATCGCCATTGCTGTAAACAACGGAAACGCTAAGTCCGCTTCTGTCCTCTTTGTCGCCTACAAAGTAAGTCAGCGTTTTTGGCGGTATTATCTTTATTGATTTCTCTGTTACGACCTCAATTTTGAACGTTGTCTTTGCGGTTGAATCGGGATACTTGATCGTAACGGTCTTTTCGCCGGTTTTGGTTGAGCTGAAGCCCGTGCACCAATCAGTTTTTACGGGAGATGTATCCTTTGCACCGGTATCATAGGTAAGCTCGAGCACCGCGCCAGTCATATCAAGCTTTTCTCCGACGACGTATCGGGTCTTATAAGGCATTTCTTTAAGAGAAATCGAAACAACATCGGGTGGGTCGATGGGTACGCTCGGAGTTTCGTCCTCTGCGGATGCACCAATGGTACAAAATGCAATCAGCATAAAGCACGTCAGCGCACATATAAAGAGTCTATATTTTTTAAAATTCATATATTTATCCTCTCGGAAAATTCCTTGAAATAATCGAAAAATGCAAATATTTATCTAATTATATCATATATAATCATATTTTTCAAGGAATTTTGCCGTGCGGGAAAAACTTTTACATCTTGTTAACGCTTAGGTTTGCTTCTTACGCATAAAGAGGCAACAAGTCCGAAAACGAGAGCCGCCGCGGTACCGCCCGCTGCAGCTGTAAGGCTTCCCGTCAGAGCACCGAGAAGACCTCGTTCGTCAACTGCTTTCCTTACGCCTTCGGAGATCAGATAACCAAAACCCGTCAATGGCACAGCCGCGCCCGCGCCTCCAAGCTCGGCTATATATTTATAGATTCCGACAGCGCCGAGAAATACACCCGCCACAACGTATCCCACAAGGATACGAGCGGGGGTAAGACGCGTGCGGTCGACCAGTATCTGCGCAATGGCACAAAAGCTGCCGCCGATTACAAACGCCCAGAAATAGGGTAAAACATCCTTCATCATATCACTTGACTCCCGCCTTTGGCGAACGAAGATGGAGCAGATGCGCAACCGCGGGAATCGGTTGGCCCTGCTTGAGGCTTGAGGGGCTCATCATAGCGCCCGTACCGTAAAAAAGAATATTTGATAATTCGCCCTTCTTCAGTTTCGGGAGAATATGTGACGCCAAAACGACAGCGGAGCAACCACATCCCGATCCGCCCGCGTGAACGTCCTGCGACTCGGCATCGTATATCATCATACCGCAATCATAAAGCTTTTCCGACACCGACACGCCTGAAGCCGCCAGAAGTTCACCAAGAATGATCTGCCCCTCGCTTCCAAGATCGCCGCTGAGCACCATATCGTAATCCTCGGGTGAAGTTCCGCTTGCTTCAAAATAGTTCAGAAGAGTATCGCAAGCAGCCGGTGCCATTGCCGCGCCCATATTTGCGGCATCGGTGACACCCTTTTCTACTACGATACCCGGAAACACATCCTCAACCGAAGCAAAAACGCGGTCGGGGGTAACTTTTTCATTGTGAGCCAAAACGAACGCGCCCGCGCCCGTGACCGTCCATTGCGCAGTCGGAGTGCGCTGTCCACCGTATTCAAGCGGATTGCGGTATTGCCTTTCAGCCGCAGCATTATGAGAAGATGTGACCGCCGCAGCATAGTCGGCAAGCTTGTTTGAAACGAATACCGAGGCAAGTATCATCCCCTCTGCCGCCGTGGAGCAAGCACCGTAAAGCCCGAAATAGGGAATATCGTATTCAAGCAAACCGTATGCCGATGACACGCATTGATTGAGAAGATCGCCCGCAAAGAGCGCTCCGATATCCGATGATGTCAGCGAACACTTCCCCATTACCGAAGCGAGCACAAGCCTTTGCATTTCGCTTTCACTCTTTTCAAAGGTCTTTTGCCCGAAGCGGTCGTCGGGATCGTGAAAGTCAAAGCAGGCACCGAGAGGTCCCTCAAACTCCTTCCCACCGACAGCGCTTGCGGATGAAATTATCACCGCCCCCGCCGTGTTTATTATTTTTCTGTTTGGATTCATATATTTTCTCCCAAATTTGCTTTTTCTCAATTTATTTTCTCACCTAACTCTTGATTTATTCATTATATTGTGATAGAATATTCAAGGAGGAAAAATTATGAAAACTTATACTATTAAAAATGATTACATAACTCTCGAGCTTTCGGAAATCGGAGGCGAACCTCTCTCCATAAAAATGGGAGACCACGAATATCTTTGGAACAGAGATGCGAAATATTGGAAGTCCAGCGCCCCCGTGCTCTTCCCCACCGTCGGCAGACTTCGCGGCGGAGAATGGAGCGATGGAGCTGACATCTACCCTATGGGCAACCACGGCTTTGCAAGACATCAGCAGATGAAGGCGGTGGCAATGCGCGATTTTGCCGAATTCACTCTTACGGACAATGAAGAATCGCACAAGAGCTACCCCTATTCATTCACTCTGCGCAGACGCTTTAAGCTTGCAAAGAATTCGATTCTTGAAACCATTACGGTAACTAACACCGACAGCCGCGATATGCACTTCGGCATTGGTCTGCACCCCGGCTTCATGATTCCCGAGAGACGTGCGCGTCTTTCGCTTGAGCTTTCGGGCGAACCGAGAAGACAGCTTCTCTCCCCCGCATTCCTGATGGCGGACAAGGATGAGCCCTATGCACTGCGCGACGGCAAGTATATTGACCTTGACAATTCTCTTTTTGATAACGACGCAATTATTTTGACCGGAGTAAGCTCTGCAACGCTTGAATCCCCCGATTCTGAAAGAAGCGTGAAGGTGATCTTCCCCGATGCAAAATACGTGGGCTTCTGGCAGCCCGATCACAGCGATGCTCCCTTCCTTTGCATTGAGCCCTGGCAGTCGCTCCCCGCATCCGATGCTCCCGAAGGGTCGCCCGCCGATCAGATCTCGGAGCGCAAGGGTTTTGTCACTCTCGCCCCGGGTGCATCATACAATTTCAATTGTACGTTTATTTTCAACTAAATAAAATCTTATAAGGAGAATCAAAATGAAAAAACGTATTATCGCATTATTCTGTGCGCTCTTTATGCTTCTTCCTCTCGCAGTAGCTTGTGCTGAAACACAGGATCCGAGCGAGACCGAAGCTGCTACCGAAGCACCCGGCGCGGCTCAGACAACCGCTCCCACGGCAGAAACCACCGAGCCCGAGCCTCAGTATCCCGTTCCCGAGGCAAAGGACCTTCAGGGCTTTGTTTTCAGAAACCTCATCATCGGCAACGAGATGTGGGGCCCCATCTACTATTCCGAAGAGGGCGACCAGAACGGTAACATTATCAACGATGCTCTTTACCGCCGTGAGGCATTCCTTGAGGAGACCTTCAAGTGCGAGGTTGAGCACATCGTCGATTCGAAGGCACTGACCACTCTCGGCAACCACATCGGCTCCGGTCTTGACCTTTGCGAAACTCTTTACCTTTCCGGTACAGATACAATCGCTGCTGCAAAGAACGGCTACGTTCTTGACATCAAGGACGTTCAGGGACTCAACCTTGATCAGCCTTGGTGGGATCAGCGTATTCAGAAGGAATACCTTATCGGCAATCACCTGTTCACTCTTGAGGGTGATATGAACATGCTTGACGAGCTCCGCTCCATTTGCGTTGTCTTCAACAAGACACTTTACAATGACTACAATTACAACTCGCTCTACGGCACTCCCTACGACCTTGTTGAACAGAACAAGTGGACATACGACACTCTTATGGAAATGATCAAGGGCATTACCGTTGACTCCACCGATGAAAACGGTATGTGGGGTATGGTTGCAGAGGTTTCCGCGCCTTACTACTTCTTCCTTGGTCTCGGCAACAAGACTCTTGTTAACAACGGCGGCGAATTCGTTTCCAATATCGAATCCGAGCAGGTTATGAACGCACTCCAGAAGACTATGGAGCTTGTTGTAAATCCCGACGTTATGATCGTTAACAATGGCGTTTGGTTCGGCGGTCAGGACGTATGGAACAACGCTATCAAGGTATTCAAGAGCGGCAATGCACTCTTCCGCTCCAATGCACTTTCGTCCGTAAACGGTCTTATGGATATGTCCAGTGACTACGGTATTCTTCCCGTTCCGAACAGCGGTGAGTCGAGTGAGTACTACTGCTACGTTTCCGGCGGAAACCACCGTCCTCTTTCCTTCCCCTCCAACCTCAAGGATGTTGAGACCACAATGCTTCTTGCAGAGGCAACCGCTTACTATTCAAGATTCACCTCCAAGGAAGGCAACGTAAGCCTCCGCGATGCATTCTACTATCAGCTTGCAGACTACCGTCTTGCTCGTTCCCCCGAGGACACCAGAATGCTTGACATTTACTTTGATTCCAAGACATTTGACGTTGACCAGACCGGTAAGATCACAGGTCTTGAGAGCGCCATCTGGTCGCTTGCTAAAGCAGGCAACGTAGACGGTGTATCCTCTACTATCGCAGCAACCAAGAAGACCGCATCGAGAAGCGTACAGCAGTTCCTTAAAGAGCTTGCTAAGAATTACGACTGATACATAATCATAAAATCACCCGCAAGGCCTCGCCTTGCGGGTGATTTTATTCTGTTTCGTTTACTCCGAGGATGTCGCAGATTTCTTTTTTGGTTTGTTTGAAATGGGTCAAACCGTAAAAGGTAAATGAAGTTTTGGGAACAACACAGTCGGAATCAGTTTCGTATACAGCATTGCCTTCAAATGAAAAATGACCGCAGTTAAAGAGTTTTTCAAGCTTGTTTTGCTCAAATTTGAGGTTTTCAATTTCTGTAACGGTATATTTCACTTTAGCTTTCGGAGTAAATCCTCTTGTGCGAATAACACCTTCTCCCAGTCCTCCGGGGTTCTCGAGCGCCTGCCAATAAGTAAAATGCATTACGCCTTTATCAAGCTGTATATTTCGGGTCGAGCGGGTAAAGCCCAGAAGTGAGAAAAGTGGATATAAGAATATCAGAGCGCAAATATATGATAAAATATAAATCGGATCAAATCCGCGGCTTTGTGCCAAGCCAAAGCAAATAACCAACAATGCCAAAATTTCAATAATTGATATCGGGCGCAACTGTTTTGCAAGTCCGTTCAACCTCAGAACATTATTTTTCATCTTATCACTCCTTTTTTATCATTATACCATACTCACCGAAAAAAGTCAAGGGAGCCGAATTCGACTCCCTTGTTTTCATTTTACATTTAGCATTTCACCGACCGAGAGAAATCCCCCAAGGCAAGGCGCACCGGAGGCGATTCCCGAAGGCTATCACAGGGATAGTCGAGGGATGAGCCGAGGAGCAACGAAGCATTGGGGGATTATAGCCGCACATGAGTCGAACAAAATTGGTTTTGTCGGGCAGATTTTCCCGATAACTGTAGTTCTTTCCTTGATAATATTAATATATGATCATCGGAAAGAACCTTGTTCTCGAAAAAATCTGCTCCGTCAAAACTGCTCGCACCTCACGGCGAATTAATTTTTGATGAATTTGGGTGGGATTTCGCGAAGCAAGGTATTAACCTTGCGAGTGAAAGCACGCCGAAAGACGCGAAAAGTAATCGCCGTGAGGCAATTAGGTTCGTCTCTTGTGCGGCTAATGTGTCGGATTAATACATTCCGCCGCCTGCGTTCATAGCCGCATTAGCTGCAGCTACAGCCGCGGGGTCTTCCTTCTGATTTGCAACAACAGCCTCGGTGGTGAGGATGGTGGATGCAATGGAAGCTGCGTTCTGGAGAGCGGAACGGGTAACCTTGGTGGGGTCAACGATTCCGGCCTTCATCATATCGCAGTAAACCTCGTTGTAAGCGTCGAAGCCCCAACCTGCCTTGCGGGAGGAAACGATCTTGTCAACGATTACGCCGCCGTCGAAGCCTGCGTTAACAGCGATCTGACGAACGGGAGCCTCGAGAGCCTTGAGAACGATGGATACACCGGTCTTCTCGTCGCCTTCAACGGTCTTGAGGAGCTTTGCAACCTCGGTGATAACGTTGAGGTAAGCGGTTCCGCCGCCGGGAACGATACCCTCTTCAACAGCCGCGCGGGTTGCGTTGAGAGCGTCCTCGATGCGGAGCTTCTTTTCCTTCATTTCAACCTCGGTAGCAGCACCGACCTTGATAACAGCTACGCCGCCCGCAAGCTTTGCGAGTCTTTCCTGAAGCTTTTCCTTATCGAAGGAGGAGGTGGTGTGCTCAAGCTCGCCGCGGATCTGTGCGATGCGATCCTTGATAGCAGCGGAATCGCCTGCACCGTCAACGATGATGGTGTTTTCCTTGGTAACCTTGACCTGACGTGCACGGCCGAGATCAGCGATGGTAGCATCCTTAAGCTCGAGACCGAGATCGGAGGT
>JAGBRZ010000224.1 GCA_017632155.1 Clostridia bacterium | reverse complement strand
TTCGGGAACGTTTTTACCGCAAGCGATGTAGTCGAGGAAGAAAAGGGGCTTTGCGCCGCAGCAAATAATATCGTTGACACACATAGCGACAGCATCGACACCGATGGTATCGTGCTTGTCCATCAAAATAGCGAGCTTGACCTTGGTGCCGCAACCGTCCGTACCGGATACGAGAACGGGCTCTTCCATGCCCATGGGGAGAGCGAAGCAACCGCCGAAGCCGCCGACGTCTTCAAGACATCCCTCGTTGCGGGTGCGCGCGATATGCGCTTTCATAAGTTCAACAGCCTTGTAACCGGCGGTAATATCAACACCGGCTGCTGCGTAGCTTTCGGATTTGGAATTCTGCATTGTGGGAATCCTCCTTTTAATATTTTATTATTTATTGTATTTCTGTTCGATTGCTCTGTTTCTTGCAAGAACCTTAGCGGTGGATTCCGCTCTGACTGCAGCGAGCTTTTCTGCAAGCGCCGCGTCTTCGATTGCGAGCATTTCCACGCAGAGCGTTGCCGCATTGGCAGCGCCGTCAATGGCAACGGTTGCAACGGGAATACCGGAAGGCATCTGAACGGTGGAAAGCAAAGCGTCGAGACCGTCGAGATTTGCGCTCTTGACGGGAACACCGACAACGGGGAGAGTGGTATTCGCTGCGATCGCGCCTGCGAGATGTGCAGCCATACCTGCGAGAGCAATGATTGCGCCGAAACCGTTCTGACGAGCGTTTACGGTGAATTCTTTTGCTTCAACGGGAGTTCTGTGTGCAGAGAAAACGTGAACCTCATAGGGTACTTCGTAGCCGGCAAGCACGCTGATTGCTTTTTCTGCTACGGGAAGGTCGCTGTCGCTTCCCATGATAATTGCGATTTTTTTCATAAAGTTTGCGTGATCCTTTCAGTTTATATTTCTCAAAGCGCCGCCATCGGGAATCCTTGACGGAAACGAAAAAAGGGCAGTCCTATCCTTTGATATCAAAAGTTAGGATTGCCCAGACGGTCGGCTTTATTATCCCCCGTTTCCTTGTGGTGCTCCACTGTCCGTCAGTTGCGGGAAATCCTTTGTTCTACCAATAATTATTATATCTTTTTTTGTGCTTTTTGTCAAGATTCTTTGCACATCTTCCCTAAAAAAACAAGGAACTTCTTATATAATCAACAAACTTTCCCTCTTTTTTCATCTTTTTCTATGGGGATTCGATAATAATTTTCGGTCGACTTGCGAATAATTCCCGCAAGCCAATCGTTCAGACACTCACCGCGAATACGCCAACGCCAATTATTACCGAGCGTTGAGGGCTCATTGGTACGCGCCTCATTGCCAAGACCGATAAAATCCTGCATTTGGAATACGACCGTATTGGCGGGAGATGCCATCATGGAACGGATCACGCCCCATGCAAAGCCCTCTTCCTTCGTCAGGCGGAAATATGCCTTTACCTGCTTTTTCGTGACCTCGTCCGCCTCGTCAAGCCATCCGACGATCGTTTCGTTATCGTGTGTGCCCGCGTATGCCACGCAGTTTTTCGGATAAGTATGCGGCAGATATTCGCTTTCATACGAAGGATCGCCGAAAGCGAACTGCACGACCTTCATGCCGGGATAACCCGAAGCCGCAAGCATTTCGAATACCGCAGGCGTCCAAAATCCAAGATCCTCCGCGATGATCGGAATATCCCCGATCTTTTTACGGAAGGTTTCAAACAGCTCCATGCCGGGGCCCTTCTTCCATTTGCCGCGTTTTGCATTTTTACGTCCCGCAGGAATGGTGTAGTACGCCTCAAAGCCACGGAAATGGTCAAGTCTCACCACGTCATACATAACGGAAGCCGCTTTCATACGGCGGCACCACCAGGAGTATCCATCCTCACGCATTTTGTCCCAACGGTAAAGAGGATTGCCCCAAAGCTGACCGTCCTCCGTAAACGCATCGGGCGGACAGCCCGCAACCTCGATCGGCCTGCTCTTTTCATCCAGCAGGAACTGATCCGCGAACGCCCACACGTCGGCACTGTCGCAAGCGACGTAGATCGGAAGGTCACCGATGATGGAAATACCGTTGTCATTCGCGTATTTTTTCAGTGCCGTCCACTGCTTGAAGAAGAAATACTGCTGCATTTTCCAAAGGAGAAGTTCCTTTTCCAAGCGCACCTTTGCTTTTTTCAGCGCGGCTCTTTCACGAAGGCGAACGCCGTCCTCCCAAAGATCGAACGATGCACCCTTGTTTTCATATTTCAAAGACATAAAGAGCGCGTAATCCTCCAGCCAATAGGCGTTCTTCTTACAAAACGCACCGAAATCCTCCGGCGTACGCGTCAGAAAAACCTCAAGCGCACTGCGCATGATCAGAAGTCTGGATTTGTACAGCTTCGGGTAATTGATATCGTCGGGATCATCTCCGAAGTCCTGTGCCTTACACTCCTCCTCGGTCAGATAGCCCTCCTTACAGAGCGTATCAAGATCAATAAAATAAGGATTGCCGGCAAACGTGGAATATGATTGATAGGGCGAATCTCCGAACGTCGTCGGTCCGAGCGGCAGGATCTGCCAATAGCTTTGCCCCGCTTTTTTCAGAAAATCCACGAAATCGTACGCTTCTTTGCCCATCGTACCGATTCCATAGGGGGAAGAGAGCGAAAAGATCGGCATCAGAATGCCGCTTCGTCTTCTTTGCAACAGAGATATTTTCTTCATGATCGAATGGTTCCTTTCTGCATCGGAATTGATTTTGTTTTCCGACGGATTTTTCACAATGTTATTATACCATCAAAAGCGAAAATCGTCAATGAACATTTTTTTACATCATTCCGCTTCAATTTCTATATTTCATACAAAAGCCCCCGTGAAAAACAAAAAAGCGGGCAAAGCCCGCCGGAGGTTGCACGCCTGACTGCGTTTTCCGATAACACAAAAAACCCTCCCCGAGGGGAGAGTCTTTTGCTTTATTTTAGGAGGTTAGGATGATTTCTTAGGATTCGTCGATGCCTGCAAAGAAGCTTTCGCCATCCTCAGCAAGGATCGCCTTTGCCTTCTCATGCATTGCCGCAACACTGATCTTGTCCGTGAAAATATAGCGAACGCTTCCGATCTTTTCTTCGGACGCGACGCGATCAAGAACAACGTCAGAGCTTGTCCTGATAAAATATGCGCGCTTTGCTTCTTCGTTGCACATGACAGCGCTTGTCTCTGCATAGGAGAGCTTGGTATCCCCGTCAAGAATATTGATGATATCCTGTCCGAGCGCAATACCCGTAGGATATTTTCCCGCGCCCTGTCCGTAGAAGGAAAGTCTGCCGACATAATCTCCGAAAAGGGAGATCATATTATTATTGGTAAATACGTTGGATTCCAAAGCATCCGGCGCAAGCAACGTAGGCTCAACAAAAGCCGCAACGCCGTTTTCGGTACGCATACCGTAGCCGAGATAACGAACCGTTCTGCCGCACTTTTCCGCAATATAATTAATATCGCTCTTTCTGATGTTGCGAAGACTGAACGTCATCACGTCATCCTCGGAAACGACCGTATCAAACGCGATGGAGGAGGAGATCGCCGTTTTGCGCGCAACATCAAGACCGTCGATATCCGCAGAAGGGTTGGCTTCCGCATAGCCGAGCGCCTGCGCTTCCTTCAAAACGTCGGAAAATTCGCGGGAGTCGCGGATCATCGCGTCCAGAATGAAGTTCGTGGTACCGTTCATAATGCCCATGACCTTATAGATACGGTCGCAAAGCAGACCGCGCTTGAGGTTATAGAGCCAAGGGATACCGCCGCCCGCGCTTGCGGTAAAGCGAATGGTCACGCCGTTTTCCTTTGCGAGCGCGTGGAGTTCCTTATAATAAGAACAGATCAAATGCTTGTTGGAGCTGACAACGTGCTTGCCCGCCTTGATCGCGCGGCATACGAAATCGTAAGAGAAGGTGTTCCCACCAATCGCTTCCGCAACGACGGTGATTTCTTTGTCGTTAATGATGTCTTCAATATCGTGTGTAAGGACGTCTCCAAGCTCGGGACAATCGCGCAAATCAAGCACACGAGAGACTTTATATCCTGCTTTTGTCAGAATTTCATAGGCGCCGGAGCCAACGACTCCGTAACCCAAAATTGCAATACTCATAAAATTCCGATTCCTTTCCGTGAATGAGGAGAACGCTTTCGTGCGCAGAAAATACTTGCCGATTTTCGTCGGTTTTGAAAACGCTTCAATTTCCATGGTGTTTAGTGTAACATATTATATAAAAAAAATCAAGTGTTATTTTGAAAAATTAGGAACTTTCTCACAAGAAGCAACAAAATCGTGCAGAAGTGCCCCAGTTATTCATGCCGAATACGGAAAAAAACAAAATTCTGCCCCGATCAGCGGTAATCATAACCGCAAAACGGACATTTTGGGTAATCCATATCGTGCATTTGCTTGCAACGCGGGCAACGCACCTGAGCGATCCGGTCCTCAGTCTCGTCTTCTTCAGGCTCAAAGGAGAAAAACTCCACCTTGCCGCAACCGGGACAGCGATACACGGAAAGTCTCATCGCACCGGAAAACAGGTGGGACATATCGCCGAGCAACCAGCTTGCCTTACCAAGCTGAAAGTTTTCAGTGCCGAGCGCCTTCATGGTCTCCCCACAGCGCAAGCATTTCAATTCCGTTTTCATCATGCATTCTCCACACATTCCCGTAATTTTTTCAAGCCTTCCTCGAGCGTCATATCCTTGCGGAATACGGCG
>JAGBRZ010000223.1 GCA_017632155.1 Clostridia bacterium | reverse complement strand
GTGAAAAAGACCTGCTATTACTGTCTGATTTCGGTTCTGATCATCGGAGTCCCGCTCTGCCTTGTTACATACGCGTTCGGCGAGCCTCTGCTCAACATCTTCCTGCCCGCTGACGGTGCGGCAAACAAGCAAGCGATCATTGAATTTGGTATGGAGCGAATGTTCTACACCACAATTTTCTACTTCCTTTGCGGACTGATGGAGGTAATGTCGGGAATGCTTCGCGGACTCGGAGCCTCGACGACATCGATGGTCGTCAGCCTGATCGGCGCTTGCGCGATGCGCGTTGTTTGGGTCTACACCATCTTTGCAGAATTCAGAACCCCCGGCTCGCTTTACATTTCATACCCGATCTCGTGGCTTGCAACCACAATTGTGCTTTATATCTGCTACGCGGTCATACTTCGAAAGATTCAAAAAAGGATGGAAAACCCCATCCCTCCTCTGCATCATAAAGGTGCATAAAGAGCCCCACTTGTAAAACTGCGTTTTACAAGTGATGCCCCGCTTTGCGGGGATGCGCGCATTATCGCCGCTTGTCAAAATCTGCGATTTTGACAGCTCCCCTCGGCGCGCGGACTCGCCCGGCTCGTCTAAAAGGTGTTTTTTCGTCGGCAAAGCCGCCGAAAAAACGGATTTTATTAAATTGTACTGTTTTTATATCGGTAATAATATTTTTAAGGAGAATCTCAATGAAAGCTAACAGATTCAGCAAGTATCTTAACCTCATCGTCGCACTCTGCCTTTGCATCGCTATGATCCTTCCTATACTATCCTGCGCAGAAACCGGAGGAGAAGAAAGCGGTTCCGAATTGACATCTCCCGACATAGCACAAACTATCCCTCCCGAAACCGAGCCCGAAGAAACGGAATTTACCTATGACTTCCTTGACGTTGACTATGCAAACGAGGAATTCCTCATCTTCAACAGCGAGCAGAAGTACTATATGATCATGAACGTCCTTGCTGACGACGTCAACGGCGAGTCGGTCAACGACGCAAAGTACAACGCTATGCTAAAGGTCGAAGAAAAATACAAGATCGACCTTGTTGAGTATTACTGCGGCTGGGACAATCAGTACAACGAGATTATGAACATCAGCGCCACCGGCGAGGATATTTATGACGTTGCGTACCTGCGCTCTACCCACGTCGGCGCAATGTTTACCCGCTCCTATCTTTACAACCTCTATGATGTTGAGAATCTCAACATCGATATGCCTTGGTGGAATCAGCAGCTGAAGGATGACGGCACTCTGCTCGGCAACCACCTCTATTATCTCTCGAGTGATGCTCACCTTATGGCATTCGAGGGAACCTGGGGCATCTACTTCAACAAGACCCTTGCAGAGGATATGGGCATTCCCTCTCCTTATGAGGACGTATACAACAACAACTGGACTCTTCCCAGACTTACCGAGCTTGCCGCGCAGTGCGCTACCCTTCGCGGTGATGCATCCTGGGAATTTGACGGAAACGGCTCAAGCCTTTACGGTATGGCATCCTTCAAGAACCTCATCAACGCTCTGATGGTCGGCTGCAACGAGCATTACTGCCTCAAGGACACCGACGGCGTTCCCTATTTCGCAATGGCGAACAGCGCAACCGTTTATGACGTAACCGAAACCATCGCCGCGCTCACCTCCGCCACCAACAACGGTACATATATCAGCGCAAACTCGACCGGCAAGCATTATATCACGGATATCTTTTCGCAGAACCGATCCGTATTTATGGGCGGCGAGCTTAAAGCCGGTGCCGCAGAGCTTCAGGAGATGACCAACCCCTACGGAATCCTTCCCATTCCGAAATATAACGCGGATCAGGAAAACTACCTCAGCAATATGCTGTGGTCCACCCTGCTTATGACGATCCCCACCTCCTGCGCTACCCCCGAGCGCACCGCCGCAGTTATGGATCTCCTTTCCTACTACGCTTGGCGCGACGTTCTTCCCGTTTATTACGAAAGACTCTGCTACCGCGGAATGCGCGATGCGGAATCTGTTGCCATGCTCGAGACCATCAGCGAGACCAGATACCTCAACTGGGCACTCGCATACGCTTGGCTTGACTCCATCGAGCCCCACGTCAACACCGAGCTTGACGCAGGCAGATCGGGCGGAATCGCCTCCCTTGTCAAGACCGCATCGAAGGTGGTTCCGAGACTCATAAACACCACCTTGGACGATCTTAAAAAAGTTGATTAATATTTTTTCAAAAACCGCGGAACTTTTTCCGCGGTTTTGCGTCTATATAAGTAACAACAAAAAGGAGAAAAAACTATGAAAAAGAATTATTTTCGCATCATCTGCGCCATTTTGGCGGTTTGCTTATTGTTTCCCGGCTGTACCGACACCGAGGGGGTAAGCAGCAAGGAGCATATCCTGAAAGCATGGAGCGGTGAATTCAGCGAGGAAACTTTAATAAGTACGATCGAGGAATACCGAAGCAATTATCAACCTGTAGAATGCGCAGAAAAATCAGTCTCGGTTACGATTGAAACGGATTTTGATATTTCGAGCTATACAGTCTCGCGGATATCAAAGGTAGACGACAGCGACATCGAAGTTGAGCTGCACGGATACATCGACCTTATCATTGACACCGAACGCGATGGACGTCAAATAACAGTCAAGACCGATTGGTGGCACAGAGCAGGCGAAAAAACGAAGAAATATACGATTTGGTCCTATCTTGTCCTCGTCCGCGACACCGAAGGCGGAGAACATTATTATTATTTCAGAACTGACTATTCCTCAAAAGCCGCCAACCCCCGCGAGACAGCAGAAATGACCGAACCCGATTACTCGCCGATGAAGGGCGCGGGAGTTGAATATCTGACCGCGCGCACATTCGCGCCGAGCCGCACAGCGGGTGAGGTGAGCGAGGATTTCCGCAAGGCTTATACCGATTTTTCGCTGAAGCTTCTCTGCGAAAGCCGCGGCGATTTTGAGGGCGACGCGCTTCTCGTTTCTCCCCTCTCCGCTATGATCGCGCTCGCAATGACGGCAAACGGAGCTAACGGAAACACGCTCGCGGAAATGGAAGAAGTGCTCGGTGGACTTCCGATCGAAAAGCTCAACGAGCAGCTCTTCAACTACACCTCGTCGCTCAGATCGACCGACAACGCGAAATTCAATCTTGCAAACGCGATCTGGGTCACGAATGACAAATCCTTCAGCGTCAACAAGAATTTCATCAAGGCGGTTGAAAACACCTTTGACGCCGACATCGTATCCGCAAATATTCCGAAATCTGTCGGCGACATCAATAATTGGGCGAAGGAAGAAACTTTCGGTATGATCGACGAAATCCTAAGTGAGGATTCCGTTGATCCGGGCACCGTGATGGTCCTTCTCAACGCCCTCGCCCTCGACGCACTCTGGGCGGATCAGACCGATGACAACGCCTGCTTTGAGGACGTTTTCAACGGCAAAGAAAAAGCTACCTTCATGTGGGCAGATTGCGACGGCTACATCAAGGGCAAAAACGAGGTCGGCATCGTCAAAAATTATATGGGCGGCAACTACGCCTTCCTCGCGCTCCTTCCCGAGGGCAACGTTTACGATTACGCCGCATCGCTTGACGGCGAGAGCTTCTTAAAATTCTACGACAAGCGCAAAAAGGCGCAGTACAACGCAGTTGAGATCAGCGCCAAGATGCCGCATTTCTCGTTTGAATGCACGGTAAATCTTGTCGAAGTCCTCTCAAAAATGGGAATGCCGAGCGCATTTTCGGGAGCGACTGCGGATTTTTCCGGTCTCGGCACGTCCTCAAATGGCAACATCTTCATCGACCAAGCGATACAGAAGACCTTCATCGAGCTTGACAACTCGGGCACCCGCGCCGCCGCAGTCACAGCGATAACAATGGTCCCCGAATGTGCTCCCGCCGAGAAGATCGAGTACTACCGCGTAGAGCTCGACCGTCCCTTCGTCTACGCCATCATCGACACCGAAAACGGATTGCCGATTTTCGTTGGAGTTTGTGATAATATTGGGTGAGCTTATTCAAGCCTATTAATATAAAAACCGCGCCGTCGCGCGGTTCAGACTGCTAACAAACTTGTTTATGGAAAAACAATATGTCAAATTGCACAATAATGGTCAAGCAACTGTGTTCGCAATTTCTAATAGGGGTGCAGGGGGCGAAGCCCCATGCAAGAAAAACGTTGT
>JAGBRZ010000222.1 GCA_017632155.1 Clostridia bacterium | reverse complement strand
GTCCGTGAAGTATTCAGAGCAATTAGTGAACTCGAAGAAGCCGATAGACCCACATGGATTATCTACGAAAATGTTAAGGGAATGCTTAGCAGCAACAGAGGGTATGACTTCGCAGCCATCCTTATTGAAATGGAACAACTGGGGTATGATATCGAATGGGAAGTGTTCAACACAAAGAATTTCGGAATACCACAAAACAGGGAAAGAATCTATACTGTCGGACATTTTGGAAAACGGGGGGGTAAATATCAAATATTTCCTCTCAAAACAACAGATGGAAAAGCTGATATTTCAGCGATAAATCAAATAGGACAGTGGAACAGTACGACAAGGAAAAATCCTAATCAGTATCGTGTATATGATCAAAAAGGAATAGCTCCTACGCTTAACACGGCTGACGGCGGGGGCAGAGAACCACACATACCTGTATGTGTCCCGGTTCTTACTCCTGAACGAGCGGAAAAGCGTCAGAATGGTCGGCGGTTTAAAGACGATGGTGAGGAAGCATTCACGCTGACAGCGCAGGACAGACACGGCGTTGCGCTGGGAGTAACAGATTCACACGGAACTGAACCACAGATCGTCATTAAACTGGAATCAGGTGAAGAACTCAACGCAGTCTGGTATGAGAAATATCAGTGTTATATAGCAATCAGAAAGCTTACACCGAGAGAATGCTTCCGGCTGCAAGGCTGGACTGATGATTATTTTGACAAAGCACAGTTTGTAAATTCAGACTGTCAGCTTTATAAGCAAGCCGGAAACGGTGTGACGGTAGATGTTGTCGAGGAAATAGGCAAAGCAATTGCGGAGGCTGGAAAAAATGAAAATTGAACGCATTGACGACATATACCCATATGCGACTCAAATACTTGATGAATTTATAAAAAAACAACGTTTTTATCATTCAGATTATGTTTTTGAAGTTTCTTACAGGCGAAAAGGTGAAACTGATTTTACAAAATCGTATGAACTATGCGATTATATTCCGGGCAGCAGTGGCGGCAGTCTGGATTGGCATACTGACTGGTATATTGGTCAGGATGAAATTGTTTTTGGAAGAGTAGTTCCGCTGTATGATATTATCAATTCTTATTTTGAAGCTCTTGACAGTGGAGAGAACCCGTTGATATTGTGAGGTGAACCATGGAACGCTACACAGAGGACTTTTTAAAGCACGCTTATGTCAGGTGTGCGAAATGCGGGAAAGAGATGAAATACGGATTGACCCTTCCGCGGAACTGTGAATTTTTCCACATGGGTGAAGACGGTAAACTGCGGATGAACCTTGAAGAGAACGAACCGTATTGCTGTGATTGTATTATCGAATTACAAGGAGGAAACAATGAAGAAGGAAAATAAAACAACTGTTCATGGAATTGGTTTTTGCGGTTTATTAACGATTGCATTGATCGTACTTAAACTGATAGGTAAGATATCATGGAGCTGGATATGGGTATTTTCTCCGTTATGGATATCTACCGTATTATTTATTTTGCTTATCGTATTCTTAATACTTTTGAAGGCAGGAGGAAGCAATGGCAAAAGTAAATAAGTTTTTAGGATTTACCGTTATCGTGAAAGTGGATGTACGTTTAAACCGTTTACCAATTGTAGGCAATTTTATGTATTATGAGGACGCTCTTGGATTTTTGGAAACCAAAATGAAGCCTTATGAGAGGGCTGTCGGCTGCATAATGAACGCTCAGCTGAATCATATTTGTTTTACAAAGGAGGTCGGACCCGATGCTTAAACTTGAAATCATAGACAAAAAATGCGAAACAACTGTCGAAGGAAAAAGCCATGAATGCATTGCAGAAATGGCAATTGCGTTTGATGCGCTTATTGAGACTGCGGCCGAGGCGGCAGGAAACGGAATGACCTATAAAGAAGCGAAGCAAATGCTGTGTGACGGTGCTGATATGGTGCATGAGGTGAAAATGAAAGATGGAGAATGAAGAAAAATTTCTGATATTTACGACCGACAGCGCGTGCTTTGAATTCGTGCCGGAGGGTGAATGTGATTCTGCTTCGCGTGCATTTCTTGAGTGCGTGCGGCTGCAAAAGAAGAACCAGTTCGCTAATTATCTGATCAAGTGCCCTGACGGTGTGATCCGCACTGCCGGTGAATTGGTCGAGGAGTATATTCACCCGCCGAAAAAGATGCATGAAGAAATTCCGGGCGACACAGTGATATGGCGATTTGACGGCGTCAGGTCGGCCACGGTATATATCGGATGGCTTAACGGTCTTACGCCGGCCGATGTAAAGTGGCGGCAGGATGACGACAGCTATGAGACCGCAGAACTATGCGACTGTGAAGCGGATTTTATAACGCTTGACGAACTTGCAGAGCAGTTCCCGGATACGCTGATAACGGTTATTCTTGATGATCCGTTAAACGGTGAGATATGGAACTACGGGAACGCAGGCAGGAAGTGGCTGAGAATAGGAATTACAGGCGGTTACGCTTAAGAGTGAGGGAGGGGATATTATGACATGGAGAGATATTGAGCGCTTGATGCATGATAGATTTGATGTGGGTGTCGAAGTAAGACGCGGCCGGAACAAGTACTGGTTCCGACAGGGAGATGTGCATTACTCGATATCATCACCGCAGTTTGAAAAGCTGCTGGAGTACGGATACATTGATCCGGATTACAAGATCGAGCACAGGTCCGGCCAGTATGGAGCGGATGTTCTGGTTTATCAGGGAAGGTGATACGATGCTGAAAGTCGGAGATATTGTGAGAATCAGAGAGAGCGCCTACAAGCCGTGGGCGCTGGAACAGACACAGCGCGGCGATATGGTGGTAGTGAAAGTCGAAAAGCTGCCGTTTGAGGATGAAGCAAAGGAGAATGAACGCCTTGTCTATGTCGAACATGCAGACAATGACTGTTTTACCGGCACTATGAACGGCGATGTGTTTGATTACCAGAGGGAAACGTTCTACGAGAGTGATCTTGAACTGGTGGAAGGGAGGAGATTTTAAATGCGGGTAATACCGGCACAAAGAGTTCCGTTCGGTTCACGTCTGAACATCGTCCTGCGGGCAAAGAAAATGCGGAAGAAAGACTTAGCAGAGATGATCAGCGTATCTGACTCGAATGTGAGCAAATATCTGTACGAGAAAACATATCCGAGTCTTCCGGCACTGGTTCAGATCGCAAAGACGCTGAACGTCAGCACGGATTATCTTCTCGGACTCACGAGCGGGAAGATCGAAGAGAGCAAACCGAAGGAGCAGAACGATGAAGAAATTTGAAGTTACATTTGAAGGGAATCTTTACAACTACATCACTCAGAAGATGATGCTTGAATACATGGAAAGCTTTTTTCCGAGAGCTGAGGTGAATGTAAAGACGATAAGGCAGAAAAAGACCCCCGTCAGCGAAACGAGGGTTTATTTAAAAGAAAAATCAGGGGGAAAAGAAATATGTTAAAAAGGGAATTAGAGATTTTGCTTAATGACGCAAACCTTGCGATAAAGGATCTCGAACAGGAAAACACGAACTTAAAATCACGTAATGAAGCACTGACAAAGTTTATCGCGGCTACAGCGCTCAATATAACGGGTGAAGTCGAACCGGTAAAGAAAGCCGTGGCAGACATCAGAGCGGCTTTAACGGGCATCACAGGAGACGACAGAGCTATCTTAGGAGTGATAAAGAAAATTATCAGCGATCTGCCGGAGGGGAAATCATGATAAAGTGGATCCTGTTACTCACTGCGGCAGTCCTGCTGTGGATACATGAATACAGGCAGGAGCAGAACGATATCAGAGCGGAATTCGGTCTGCCGGAAATCACGCTGTTTACAAAACGAAAGCGAAAGGATGATGGGGAAAATGGCTAAAGAGCCGGTCAACAAATTTTACTGTTTAGAAAAAGACAAAGCCGACTGCGTTAAAAACATGGTCGGCGATCCGGAGTGTGAATTTTGTCAGCATTATCTGGTATGCACCAAATGCGGGCATTATGATACAACCTACTGCGACGGTTGCATGATCGCAGCGCTCAATCAGAGCTTCGATATGAGCGATTAGGACAATCTATAGGAGGGGAATTTGAATGAATTGCAACATAGGGCCTACAAGAAAACAGATAGGAAAAATTGAAGAGGAAGTCTATGCACATACAGTTGAAACCTGCGAGGATAACAATGCATTTTTTCTGCTGGCTTTAAACCAGGAGTTTGGTTTCGGTCCGGAACGACTGAAAAGACTGATACACCGGTACAACGAGTTATCGGAAGAATACAACGTCATGCGCATGGACGGTTTTTCTTATGAGGAAATAAACGAGAAAATGCGTGAGGCACTGGCGGCCATCGGAGTAGATCCGAACGATGTATATGTGGGAACAAGTGATTTTTACGAGAACAAGCGCAGAAAAAGATATATCGAAAAAGGTCAGATGCCGACAAGAAAAGAGGCGGAAGCTGTCGTTCAGAAGTTTGAACAGTTCAGGTCTTTATCTGAATCAGCTTATGAAAAGAAAGATCTTAACGAGCTCATTGCAGCGAAGATCAGAAAGGGACTCACGACTCCTTGACGAAACGTCAGGAAGTTCTGAGGAATAAGCTATTGGAAGGAACGAGCCTCTTCAAAACAGTTGAGGCTTTACGCCTTTACATACAGGAAAATGAGAAAATAGCTGCGGGAACGCACGACCCGCGGATATTAGGGCTTATACGGGAACAAAACTTAGAGCTGGACAAAGAGTATAACAAATTACTTGATGTCCGCAATAAGATCGACAAGTGCATCAGTGCGATAGATGATCCGGAACTGAGAGCAATACTCACAATGCGGTATCTCGGACATATCAGCACGATAGTAATTGCAGAGCGGCTCAATTACGGCCGCAACAGCATCAACAGAAAACACAAGGCAGCGCTTGACAGGATAATCGAGATAGGTGCAGACGAATATCTTGATTATTAAAGCGGGATGTGGTAGAATTAAATCAGAAACTGGATCTGCAACAAAGTTTCTCAAAATACAAAGCCAATGAAGGAAGAACATCTGACCCCCGTCAGGTGTTTTTCTTTTGCTTGCAATACCGGCAGAGATGTGATATAATAGATATGCACCATTTGTGGTGTACAAATCTTTTACTGCCCTTAAGAGTCCCCACAAGCACTCGATAAGGAAGTACTTAAACCCCCGTCCCT
>JAGBRZ010000221.1 GCA_017632155.1 Clostridia bacterium | reverse complement strand
TATTCAATGTCGGCAGATATCAGCTCGGTGATGCATTTCATTTCAGAGATTATACCGATCCGCGCCTTTTTGAGATGCTTTCGTCTTTTTCTTCATCAGACCCATTCTTTTCGTACAATGACGTATTGTTCGGTAGAGCCCGAAAGGTGCTGTTTCTCGGTTACGATATGAAACTAAGCAGCGCTCAAAGGTCGATTCTGCATTTTCTTGTTAAAAATAAAGACAGGAGCGTATCTTGCGATGAACTGATGGAGGTGTGCTTTGGCGACGTCCATAAAAAACGCACCATCCTTTCTAAAGAGATATCACGAATTAACGCCAAGTCTTATAATATAGGCGGAAGAAAAATGATCTGCTCTCCAACAAGAGGATATTACAGAATCAAGAAGTACATATAACAAAAGCTATCCCTTGTGGCACCTGCCGTAGAGCAGGTGCCACAGTTATATTCGCCTGCGGCGAGTTCTATTGCTTCGCAGTGGTATTCGGCTATCGCCGAGTGATATTCGCTACGCGAGCTTGGGAGGCGAATATAATATCACTGCGACCATCGGGAGCAATATCACTGTTGCTTGCAACAATATCACGCTGACACGGTCAGCATATCACTTCCAATTTGATATGGCATTTGTGTCTACAAATGCAGTGCTTGACAATAAAAGAGGACAGAGAATGTAAAACACTCTCTGTCCTTTACCTGTCAGTTCGAGTATACTGCTCTATGTCAGGAACCCTTTCGGCGGGAATTTCTTTGTTTTTTTATAAAAAACCTATTGACAAATCTGTCTATTTGTGATAGACTATATATGCAGTCTACTGACTATAGACAAGAAAGGAGAAAGGTTATGGATGAATTGAGACTTGGTGCGGTTGAGGCGCGTTTTGCCGATCTCGTTTGGGCGAATGCCCCGATATCAACAAAGGAGCTCGTTACACTTTGCGAAAAGGAGCTCAATTGGAAACGCACAACGACGTATACCGTACTCAAAAAGCTATGCGAGCGCGGACTTTTTCTGACAGAGCAGAGCACGGTCAGCGTGCTGATCGCAAGGAATGAATTTTACGCTATGCAGAGCGAAAAATTCGTTGAAGACACCTTTGACGGCTCACTCCCCGCATTTATCGCGGCATTTGCATCGAGAAAAAGACCCACAGAGAAGGAGCTTGAAGAGATCCGCCGTATGATAGACGGATTCGGAAAGGAGCAGAAATGAGCGGTATTTTTATAAAAGTATTCAACCTCGCCGTGACGGCGGGATGGTTTGTGCTCGCCGTACTCCTTCTGCGCCCGCTTATGAAGAAGTCGCCCAAGTGGATCAACTGTCTGCTTTGGGGTATTGTAGGCTTGAGACTCGTTTTTCCGTTCTCGTTTGAAAGTATATTCAGCCTGATTCCCTCGGCTGAACCGATCCCGCAGAATATCACGATGGCTCCCGCTCCCGAGATCAACAGCGGTATCGGCGTGATGAACGAAATCGTCAACCCCGTGATATCCGAGACGCTCGCACCGCAGGTAGGCGCAAGCGTCACCCCGATGCAGATAGTGATCGGGGTCGCATCATATATCTGGGTGATCGGCATCATAGCGATGCTTTGCTACGGCGCGATCTCCTATATTCTGCTCAGAAGAAAGGTCAGAGTGTCGCTTAAGGGCGAAGGAAACGTGTATTTTTGCGATGACGTGGACTCTCCCTTCATCCTCGGTGTGATCCTTCCGCGTATTTATATTCCGTCGGCAATGAGCGGCGAGGCTCTCGGACACGTGCTCGCACACGAAAAGGCGCATTTGCGCAGATTCGACCACATCTGGAAGCCGCTCGGATTTTGTCTTTTGGCGATCTATTGGTTCAATCCGCTCTTTTGGGTAGCCTACGCGCTCCTTTGCCGCGATATCGAGGCGGCTTGCGACGAAAAGGTGATCAAGCAGATGGATGCCGAGGCAAAAAAGGACTACTCGCGCACTCTTCTTGATTGCAGTATGCACCGCCGCCGTATAATGTCGTGTCCGCTTGCATTCGGCGAGGTCGGCGTCAAGGAGAGGGTAAAGTCGATCTTAAATTATAAAAAGCCCGCGTTCTGGGTCATAATCGCGGCGCTCATCGTTACACTCGTCCTCTCGGTCTGCTTTTTGACAAATCCGACGTCAAACGTCCGCGAATTGCTCGAACCCGGAAGCGAATGGATTTGTGAGGACGGCGCACTGATCTCGATTAGCATTGATAATTCGGTCAGGATGACGGGTACGCTTGCATTCGACCATCAGTTTGACGATATCGTGATACGCTACCGCGCTGAAGGCAGAAAGGTTTACGCGGAAATGTTCAAGTCGGGCGCGGACAAAGTTGATTATGACGTGAGCGACGACGGCTTGATCGGTGTAAATGAATATGAAGATGTTTTAGGCGAGCGCCTGATACTGTCGGGAACCGTTAAAGCTCGCGGCGACGATTTCGTGCTGAAGGTCGAGGAAGACGTTCTTGGACTCGGTCAAAAGAAGCTCGTTTTCAGAAAGACGAAGAATTCGGGCAACAGAACGGTCAAGATACCTTCCTCGGGGCTTTACGTCAACGTTCTTGATTGCGGAAGCGAAAAGCGCGGTGCCGACGTATCCTTTATTCAGGCAAAGCGAGAGGGAGATGACGTAGTATTCGTGCTGAAATGGAAAAACAGCACATTCAAAACACAGATCTACGGCAACTCTTTTGAGATCTACCGCTACGAGGGCGACGGGCTTGTCGCACTTGAACATATCAGTTATTGGAATGAAGCCGCTGTCGGCGTGTCTGCTTTTTCGATGTCATATCCATCGTTTAATATCACCAAGCATTTCGATATTTCCGCACTCGGCAAGTACCGCCTTGTTGCGGGTGATGCGTGGGTGGATTTTGAGGTTTCCAATCTGCCCGCAAGCGGTACTTCCTTCCCTGAGCATTTGGGTATGATCAGACAAAGCGGTCTTTATGCCGTGATCATTAATTACGGCAGCAACATCGAGGGTATGGATGCAGAGTTCGTGGCAGTTTCTTATCTGGACGCTAAAAACAACGGTTTTTCTATCTATTGGACGAACAATACGGGCGAAAGCTACGTGGTCGATCCCAAGTTTGAGATCTCCCGCTATAACGGAAAGGAATTCGTTCCGCTTAAGGATAAATCAACTGCGCAGGATGAAGCAACTGTGGTTGCACCTAACGCAAAGGAAAAGCATATCTACAGCATCACCGAGCATTACGATCTGAATGAAAAGGGAAGATATCGCTTCACTGCAAACGGTATTTGGGTCGATTTTGAATTAAAAACGGTCAAAGAGCTTTATACGGGACTTGATTCTTCAAGAGGACTCGACGTTTACGTATGGCAGATGGCGCAGGGCAGTTACGACTTTGCATTGATGCCTCACAGCGAAGAACCCCTGAAATATCTTCCTTTTGGGATTCCCGGATTAAGAGCTGCGGAAATGCGCGAGATCCTTGCCACTTACGATATTGATGAGGAAGATATTTATATAATTCCTTATCAGAATTTGGTTTCAAGCTATATTGGCGATTATTGGCACAATGTCGAAACCGCACAGAAAAATATGTATATTGAGATCATCCGCGATATGATCTTGGGTGACCGTGTGCGTTCTTATTATCCCAACGTAATTGAACATGAGATCTTCGATATAGACAGAGACGGAAATAGCGAGATCTGCGAGGTTTGTTTGGGCATTGATTCAAAAGGTTTTTCAATTATGATCCGAGCGTGTGAATCGGGCGAGCCTTATGAATACAAAGACTGTTTCTATACCGAGCCAATGAGCGCAAAATTCATCTGCTCAGAAGACGGTGTATATCGCCTTGGTTGCAAGACCGAAAAGGGCGAGATCAAGGTGTTCGATATAACTATCGAAAACGGACACGTCAAGCTGACGGAAAACAAGTCCGCGCTCGGATATTTTGACCAACCGCATAGCAAAATTTCTCTTTCCGAGGCGGATTATTCCAATGTAGACGAAATAAAGATCTTTTACGGCAATATTACAAATAAAAACTTTTTCATTTCTTATGACGGTATTAAGGATTTTTTGAATTTTATAAAGCAGATCGAGGGTGAAGATCCTGTTGCCGTCAGCGGATATTACGGAAAGAACTACGTCATCAGCCTTTTGGACGATCACAATGAGATTTATTCGATCTCGATCCTGCAAGATGGCAATGATGCGTATCTCGTTGCGGGAGTATCCAACAGATATGGCAATTACGTTTATGCTTACAAATACAAGATCACGAATTTCACTTACGGGGAAATTGCGGAATTTCTCGGGCAGTATGTGAAATAACGGAGTAAACAGATGAAAAACGGAATGATTGTACACCCCGGCGAGCTTTCGCGGAAGTGGATCGACAGGCTCGCCGATGCGGGTATAAATACCCTCGGCATCCATCCCGAGGGCGGCAAGGACGCGCCGAAGTCGCTTGAGCGCTTGCTTGAGCTGCTTGAGACGCCCGAATACCGCGAGCTTATCGACTATGCGCGCTCGCGCGGACTTGAAGTTGAATACGAGTGCCACGCGGCGGGATATCTTATGCCGAGAGAGCTTTTTGCCTCCCATCCCGAATATTTCAGGATGAACGGGGCGGGCGAGAGGGTCGCCGATTGGAATTTCTGCGTTTCAAATGAGGATGCGCTCAGTCTTTTTGCAAAACGCGCCGCATCTCTTGCGCTGAAGCTTTACGGAAGCTCAAAGAATTTTTACTTCTGGATGGATGATGGGCGCGGAATCCATTGCCAATGCCCGAAATGCCGCAGTTTTTCTCCGTCGGATCAGCAATATATCGCCCTCCGCGCCGCTCTCGGCGAGATCAAGAAGTATATCCCTGATGCGAGGATGGCATACCTTGCCTATATCGATACGATCGCGCCGCCGACGGTTGCCCGAAGTGAGGACGGACTCTTCCTCGAATACGCGCCTTTCGAGAAATACACCGCCAAGGGAGAGGATCGCGCGATCAGAATTGAACGCGAACGCGGAATGATCGCGCCGCTTCTCGAATATTTCGGCAGGGAAGAGGCGAAGGTTCTTGAATATTGGTATGATAATTCGCTCTTTTCGGGTTGGAAAAAGCCGCCCGCGCATTTCACTCTGAATGCCGACGCGATGCTTGCCGATATCCGCGACTACAAAGCTTTGGGCTTCGACCGCATCAGCACCTTCGCTTGCTTCCTCGGCGATGATTACGAGGATCTTTACGGAGAAGTTGACGTCAAACCGTTCGGTAAGGCTTTTAAATAATAAAAAACTGCTTCATTCGCTGAATGAAGCAGTTTTTTTATACAAGATACGCCTCGCGGAGGCGGAAGAGCTCGTCATCGGTGAGTTGAAGAGCTTTGCGGAGGAAGCCGTCGGTGCCGCCCCAGACCTTATCGATCTCATCGAACGCCGCGCGCATAAAATCGCGGCGGGAGGAGAGAAGCAGATTGAGGTTTCGCGCCTTGTTTACGCTGAAGGTCACAAGCACCACGCCGATGAAGATCCAGAAATTCTTGAAAAAGCAGGAGCGGTTGGTCTTCATATAGTCGCGCATTATCGCGTCGCGGTCAACGCCGAGAGCGAGAAGTATTGCCGCGGCAACGACTCCCGTGCGGTCCTTGCCCTGTGTGCAATGCCAGAGCACCGCGCCGTCGTCCTCAAGAAGAACGTCGAAAAATTCGCGGAGAGCACGGAGCGAGGGCTCGGATGATATCATAGTGCGGTAGGTATCGGAGAGATATGTGCGCGCGCCGCCATCGACCTGCATAATTTT
>JAGBRZ010000220.1 GCA_017632155.1 Clostridia bacterium | reverse complement strand
TTGCGGACGGTTTCGATATGATATAAATCCCTTGTTTGCGAAGCAAACATATCGAGCGCAGCATATCGAGTTGCTCTTCCTGCGGCTTGATGATATACACGCCTTCGGCGTGATTTTTTGTGCATGGGACTCAAACTCTGGACCTACTGATGGTGACATATTCCTAGCTAAGGGTGCATTTTAATAGTGCGCCCACCAGCCGAGCGTGACAAGGCGCAACTGCCTCTGGAACGGCTAGAGTTCTGAAACTTTGCGGTAAGCCGTAGGTTGTATTTTAGAGTGAGACTGATTCCCACGGAAGCGGCATGTTGCAAATAATCTCGCTGACTTCCTCTTTTCGGCAGAGTGTAAAGCCCTTACGCACGCCGAGCTTGGAAGTGTCGCACAAAAAGACCTTTTTCCTTGCTCGCTGCAACATTACGCGGCGCAAGGCGGTTTCTTCCTCGGAAGCATCGCTGATCTCACCATCCTCGGAGAGTCCTTGGCTGGAGAAAAAGAGAATGTCCGCAGAGATTGTGCGCAGATAGCTCTCGGCAGCGGGGCCTATGAAGATTTGATTTTTTGGAAAATACAAGCCTCCCGTGCAGTAGAGCTGCACGTCGGGAGTGATACAGTCGTGGAAAATGCGGAGATTGTTTGTGATAATCCGAAGATTTTTCTTTCCGTCGAGATGTTTGACGATTCTGCGCACGGTTGAGGAGCCGTCCATGATTATTGAGTCACCGTCCGAGATCAGTGCAGCGGCTCTTTTGGCGAGTGCTTCCTTGACGGCAGAGTGCTCGCCATCTCGCAAGTCGATCGGTACAACAACATTGGGGGCGGATGCAAGCATCACACCGCCCCAGATGCGCTCGACTTGTCCTTGCGCCTCCAGTTCCTCAATGTCGCGGCGCACCGACGCCTCGCTAACAAAAAGACGTGTAGATAGCTCACGAACGGAAAGCGTTTTTTGGGCTTCCAACAGCTTTAGAAGCTGCACCCGGCGTTCAAACGGTATCATATGAGATTCTCCTTGAAACAAAATGAAAGAATTTGATGGAATTTGCGCTATTTAGATGGAAATTCATCAAAAACAGCGCAGACTATTGATTATCGACGCAAAATTATCTATAATAATTATACTACTTTTTCAAATTTTTTCAACAGGTTGATGAAAACAAAGGAGAATTTTATGGTGTTGCAATACAAAAACAAAATTGCGGTGGCAGCACATCGCGGAAATTCGAGGTTCTATCCTGAGAATACCTTGGTTGCGTTTCGCTCTGCTATCGAGCTTGGCGTAGATATGGTGGAGATTGATCTGCACATGACGAAGGACGGCGAGCTGATCCTTATGCACGACCACACGGTGGATCGCACGAGTGACGGGCAGGGATTGATTCGGGAGAAGTCGCTTGCCGAGATGAAGGCGCTGGACGTCGGAGGCTGGAAAAATGAAAAATTCAAGGGTGAGCGTGTGCCGACCTTTCGTGAATTTTTGGAGCTGTTCCGCGATCAAGATGAAATGCTGTTTAACATTGAGCTCAAGGATTATCCTGCGGACAGCGGAGATTTTGCTTACCGCTCTGCCGCACTTGCGATCGCGATGATGGACGAGTACGGCATTACAGAGCGCAGTGTGGTGAACACATGGAGCGGGGAGCTGAACGAATGGTTGGCTGCAACGTATGGTACGCGCCTTAAGATTCATGCCTACTATCCGCAGGAGTGGATGGGGAATAATCAACAGCGCTTCGTTTACGATTACGCGTACTGCGTCTGCCTGTTCGGAACCAAGGAGAAACCTGTGGTGGACAAATCGTTGTTTGATTTTGCACGGTCGTACGGTGTCGAGCCGTGGGTATATTTTAACGAGAATGCAGATGCGTACGATGCGGCGATCGAAAATGGTGCGGTGTTGTTTACCGCCAATGATCCCGCATGGGCGATGGAGCATCTTCGCAAAAAAGGATTACATCAATAAGGGGGGAATGAAAATGGCAATCGTTACAATTATCGGTGCGGGTATGATGGGCTCTGCGTTGGCTTATCCCGCAAGAGAAAACGGAAACGAGGTGCGCCTGGTCGGCACGCCATTGGATCGCGAGATCATCGATGTATGCCGTGCGACGGGGCGTCATCCGAAGTTTACCAAGGATTTTCCCGCGGGAATCAAATATTATCAAATTGAAGATATGCAGGCGGCGATCGAGGGAGCGGACATGATCATCGGTGGTGTGAGCAGCTTTGGCGTGGATTGGTTTGGCGACGTAGTGCTTCCGGCGATCCCCGAGGAGATCCCTGTGCTCACCGTGACGAAGGGCTTGATGGACACCGATGACGGGCGGCTTTTGACCTATCCTGAGGTGTGGCAGAGAAGACTTGATGCGATGGGGAAGAAGCTTTCTTTGAACGCGATCGGCGGTCCATGCACAAGCTACGAGCTGGTCGCGCACGACCAGACCGAAGTTGTGTTCTGCGGGAAAGACATGGAGATTCTGCGCAAGCTGAAGTTGATCATGGCAACCGATTATTATCACATCGGCCTGTCCCGTGATGTGGTCGGCATCGAGAGTGCTGTCGCATTGAAGAACGGTTATGCACTCGGAATCGCGTTGACTATCGGTTTGAACCAAAAGGCATTCGGTATCGACAGCGAGCTTCATTTTAACTCGCAGGCGGCGGTTTTCGGGCAGGCAGTAAAGGAGATGTACAAGCTGCTTGATTATCAAGGCGCGGCAACGCTTGAAAATATGTCCGTGGGATATGGCGATCTGTACGTTACGGTATACGGTGGCAGAACGCGACTTGTTGGCATTTTGCTTGGCAGAGGCTTAACTATTGATGAGGCTAAGGCAGAGCTCAACGGTGTGACGTTGGAGTCTTTGGTTGTCGCAGAGCGTGTGGCACGGGCGATCAAGGCGGCGGCACGGAGAAGCTTACTTGACCTTGATAATTTCCCACTGTTGATGCACATAAACGAGCTTCTGACCGAGAATGCTGAGGTCAATATTCCGTGGGAGAAGTTTACGTTTGAAGTATAAAAGTGTATTTGTGAGAGAAGAAACAGATTAAATTCGAGTTGTCATTTTGACCTATAACCACAAAAAATCCTGAATGCGAAAGTGTTCAGGATTTTTACTTCTTACCTTCCACGGAACTTGAACCCTCGACAATAGTTAAAATAAAATGAAATTATTTTTTGTAAAAAAGAAAAAACGTGCTTGACCGGCACGTAAATGAAAGACTTTTGAAAAAAACTCCGCGCCTCAAACGAAGTGCGGAGCAAAATACTCGATTAAGCAGATCGTTTCTCGGATCAAACACGAGAAAAAATGAACGCCTTATTCTCGGCATCTTTAAGGAAACCGGAAATATCAAACGGTTCGGCTAATTTAGATGCAGTAACAATAAATTGATCGTTTGAATACTTAAAATGGCCTTCCAAAAGAAAATTTTCAACCCCATTTTCGTCAATATAATAAAAATAGAATTCGCCTCCATACCCTAAGTGAATACCTAATATTCCGGGTTGTGAATTCCATAGGATGTTGGTTATATCTGTGCAATTCGTCTCTTTTTGCGTTATAAATTCAAAAGAAACATTCAATTCTTCGTTATACCAAATACCACTTTCGGGTGTTTTTTGCGGCAAAGAACATCCATTTAATATAAGCAAACTTGCTAATATAATTAGTAAACATGTTTTGCGCTTCATCTGTGATCTCCGAAAAAATATTTTTGTAGTTAAATTGAAAAATAGATTATTTTTTTGGTAATGGATATTGATAAGATTGTTTTCATTTTATTCAATAGGTGTTGTTTTTAAAAAAGTCATTTCTTTTATAGGTTCTTTGAAAATATGGCCGTCGGTTTGTTCTACGGTATAAACAAAGAAGGTTTCGGAAAAATCGCATTCGCCCACAATGCTGCCGACGATCGCATCCCGATCGCGAGCATCGTCAGAGAGAGTGGCGTATTCCAATGGGTAAATGCTTATATGCAATTGATTGGTTTGGTGGATGAAATAAAATTTGCAAAAATACGTTGTATCACCAACTGTTAATTCGCCCTCAGGATCACATGGATCGTCTTTTTCGAAATCCACAAAAAACCAAATATTATATGCATCACAGGCCCATTTAGCTTCTCCGTAGTCGGCAGGCCTTTGGCCGGAAAAGGGATCATAAAAACAACCGGTCAGAAATAGAAGCACGCTACAAAAGAGAATAACTGTTTTTTTCATGATTACCACCATCCTATTTTTTCGGTTACCCCCAAAAATCCTACGTTACGATTTCCAAAATATTGTAGAAAAAATATAACAAAGTTTTCTAAAACCGGAAGCGAAGAAGGCCAAAAAAGCTACTGTGAGCAAAATAAACTCTCCCCACGCTTCGACGACGGCTTCCTGAAACGGAAAGAGCAAGAATGCGATGGCAAGTGTAATAACAGATTGAAATCCCATTTTTAACAAAAACAACCTTTTGTCAGAGGGATTTATGAAGGAAAAAAATGTTTTTACTTTTTTATGCCCATTTAAAACAGGCTTAATAATTGCTAAGCTTGTGGTTCGGGCAGTCCAGGTTGTAAACATGAAATATCGCGCGTCATCTTTTAAAAAAAGCTCTTCGCATCCTTTGATGGCTGCTTTTGTAATGATAGGGATTTCGGATTGGCTATAGTGACCGAATTCTTTTAAGTGTATATCAAATCCACCCTCGCGTTTTTCTTTCCTGAAAGAAAAGTACGAGAACTCAAATTCAAAATCATCTTTTATTTCGTCTGTATTTATGGAAATCCGATCTCCTATAGCGATTTCC
>JAGBRZ010000029.1 GCA_017632155.1 Clostridia bacterium | reverse complement strand
GGACATAGGGCATAGACTTTTCACTTTCAATAAAAAAGCAACAGGCGTTTCGGTCTCGGTTAGAGATAACGAGCTGTTTACAAAACAGTGGCAATGTAAGATTCCTCTATCCACTCAAAGTCCGTCAGTTATTGCACGAGAGGCGTTCTCCCTATTTGAGAAGAATTATTCTTGGAAACATCCAATCCGTTCAATCACAGTAAGAGCAATCAACCTTGTTTCACTTGACTATGATGAGCAGATCAACCTATTTTATGATGCAGAGAAAAGTTCTCGAATAGAAGCTCTCGATAAGGCGGTAGAGGAGATCCGGTCCCGTTACGGTTACAATGCGATCAAAAACGCCACGTTGCTTCAGAACCCCAAAATGCCCTCGCATAATAGTCCGAAACTTATTATGCCGACGGGAGTGCCACAGTAAAGGAGAAACTATACTATGAAATTCAAGAAAGTGTATGTGACGATGATCGTTAAGATCACAAAGGACGGAAGTATCCGTCCGTTGAGTATGGTGTGGGAAGATGGTGCGACCTATGAGATTGACAGAGTTCTCCACATTACGCCTGCTGCTTCGTTGAAAGTCGGCGGTTGCGGAACCCGATATACAGTAATGATCGAAGGCAAACAGAGAGACCTTTATGACGAGGACGGCAAGTGGTTCGTCGAGAAGGAAGTGCCTGCATAAGCAATGGGAGGTGACGAATGAACCAATTTAATATGTCTAATATGGAGATTGAGGAGTTTTGCGAAGCTTTGGTTTTGGATTACATTCGCAAATACAACGCTCCTACCGATTATATAGATATAAGGGGTCTCATTACCGATTATCTTGGTCTTGAGATAGAGTTTGAAAGCATCGTCGAGGACGATGAAACGATTACCGCGTTTATTGCCAACGGTTCAAGAACACTCAAGATAATCAATAACGGTAAGGTTACGGAGGTTCTGTATCCCCGTAAAACAATGGTCGTTGATAAGTGCTATCTCGCTCCCGATCAACGTGAGCGTTGCCGATTCAATATGGCGCACGAAGCAGGGCATTACCTTATGAATAAGCTCTGCAATACCAATGTTGCATCTTTTAACCGTGATATGGATTTGTCCGAATATATTCCGACAGAGCAGCTCCACAATGCGTTCAATATCAATGAATCAAGAGCAAACAAAATTGCAGCCGCGCTTTTGTTGCCGAGATTTGTTGTTGAAAACGCGCTTAAACGCTTTAACAAAGGAGAACCAATCAGAATATACGGAGAGAACGTATTTGACCCCGAGGGTAGAGTGATCATGAAGCAGATGGCGGATCTGCTTGGAGTAAGATTCCAACCCTTGTTTATAAGGCTTCGCCAATTCGGTCTGCTTGACTATCACCCTCTTGAAGAATTGCTGATGAAACAGATCCTTGAGTCGGAGGTGTATGCGTAATGAGACCAAACACAGCACCGAAGTTTCAAGATAAACCGCTTACAGCCGAAGCTCATCGTAAGATGATCCTTTCATTTGAAGAATGTACTTCGCTGCCCGAAAGAGAGCTGAAGTGTCCATATTGCTCCCATTACATTGAAGGTGTTTTCGCAGACACAACAGGACATGTCAGAGTGAAGTGCAATAAGTGCAAAGCCGAAATGGTTTTGAACGTAGCCTATTTCCGTAGGCTGCGTAAGAAACTGCAACGTAGCAGATACCAATATGCGGATTCGTATTATCAACACAGATACAAATAATTAAATAATTACTTTATAGCGTATAGGCAGACCGCCCGAATGGGCGCAGATCTCAAGCATCGTATGAAGGCAAGTAACAGAGTATAACTCTGTCTTGTTTCCGTGCGATGCTTTTTTACATATTGCATTACTGCCTTCATACGAAACGTTGAGCCTCCTCCTGCCTTGCGCGGGAGGAGGCTTTTTTGATTTGGGTTAAAACAAAAATATTCATCGTTTCTTACCGTGAGGTGAGAAGCGTGTGGATTGAATATATCGCAAAGTATCCCTAATCCCTTGGGTTTTGATTTTCAAACAAACAGTTAAAAAACAGAATTTCAAAATTCAAGGAGATAAAAAATGGGTTGGAATAACGCATACGAAAGAAAAAAGTTTGAAGCAAAACAAAAGAAGCAGGCAGAGGAATACAGAGCACTCGGTATGAGCGAGGAGCAAATTCAAATAATGTATGAATTTGATTTAGAACAGTTCAATAGCAACAGAAGTTATTATTCACATACACAATCATTTATTCCCGATGATTTCGACGAGAGTGAAGATGATGATGAGAAGCTTTCTATTTTTGAAAAGTTCAAGGATGTATTGACCATTTCAATCGAAGATTCAAGTGACAAGTCAAGATATTGGTGGATTGAAGAAATTGACGAACCGGAAACAGTGAAGAAGATCAAGTCACTGTCTGAAAGAGATTTAGAGATTTTAACGCTTATGGTGATTGACGAACTTACGCATGAGGAGATTGCCAAGATTATGGGCGTTTGCGTGAGGACGATTGAGCGCGTAAATGCACGATTCAAAAATTTATTTAAGAAATTTTGAAAAAGGTGTCGGGTTTTTGCCCTTCTCGATGGCTACTACTTGAGGAGGCAAATTAAAACTCTCCTCCTCAATGATCTTTGAAAAGAATTAAATACCCATTCATCAAGCACTTTACCCACGTTATATTTGCGAGGAGTGAATAAGCCAAGCTCAAAAGGTGCGCCAAGATCTCCCTTCAAGGAGGGAGCGATCAAACGATACTTTGAGTGAAGTCAGATTACCACTGACAGAGGGCGACGACAAACGTGAGGGATAATGATACTTCAGTAGCCGAAAGGCGCTGCCTGCGGAGTACCCGGGGGAGGTGAGATTCCTATGGAGCCGACTCGTAATCGGACGCTTGATGACTTCCCATACCGAACAATGTTCGGTCACACCGGGGTGTCGAGGACAAATAGGTGTGTTAAGAGCCAAAGGTAAAACGGCAGACCACCTTTCACATAGGTCAGCCTACGGAGGCTCGGATACATACCTATACCTTTGATGGGAAGAACCATACGGTTGTGGGTATTTAGTTATGAAATCAAAAGAAAGAAAAACGGAGGAAAGAAAATGAACTTTAGAATTTTTAACAACTACATGAACGCGGTTATCAACGCAATCGACGCGCAACATAACCACCTTGACGAGCAGGCAGAGACCACCTTCACCAATAACGGAAAGTGGGCACTTCACAAGCTTGAAAAGATCTTCAAGGACAAGGATCAGAACATTCGCCGATTTTTGAACGGAAAGCCTTGTGTTTTCACAAGCGACAAGACGGGTAACAGAATGGAGATCAGAATCGGTAAAGACCGAGAAGCTCTCTACTACTTACTTTTGCTCTGCTATCGAATCAACAACAAGCAGGAGATCAGCGAGGAGTTCAGAGATTATCTTGCAATCGTAATCACTCGCAGTTGTGTGGCTGATGAAGATTGGGAGGAGTGCTGATGTGAACGAGACCTTACAGATAAATCCCAAGTTTGAGCAGATCATTCCACCGCTAACGGCTGATGAGTTTGCACAGCTTGAAGAAAACATCTTAAAACTTGGCTAAATTACAGATCCGATTCAAGTGTGGAATGGAGTAATCATTGACGGTCATCATAGACACAAGATATTGAAGAAACATCCCGAGATCGTATATAGCACAATGGAAATGCCCTTTGAATGTGAAGCCGAAGCGATAGCTTGGATATGCTGTGCGCAACTCGGTCGTCGAAATATCAATGAGATGCACCGAGATTATCTTCTTGGGACAAGGTATTCTGCCGAAAAGGAGTTCCGTGGAGGGGATAGAAAAAGCGAGCCTCAAAAATCAAAGGCTCAAAATGAGCCTTTGATTTCCACTCATGTAACGGCTGAGCGTATTGCACAGGAAAACAACATATCAAAGAGTACCGTGAGACGAGCGGAGTATCTTGCAAACGGCATTGATGCAGCGGAGGAAGAGCATCCGGGAATAAAAGAAATGATATTGTCG
>JAGBRZ010000028.1 GCA_017632155.1 Clostridia bacterium | reverse complement strand
TGGAATTCGTTTTCGATCTTGTCGGAAAGCTCATATCCGTAAGCTGCGCAAGCGGAACGAGCCATTCTGATACCGCCGAAGGGATTTACTCCGCGGCGGAGTGGAGCATCGGTCTGCAGACCGACGATAAGTTCATTTTCTTTGTCGAGATAACCTGCGCCGTAGCTTGTAAGCGAAGATACGGTCATAGTGTCGATGTCAAGAAGACCGCCGTTGTCGCTTTCCTGCTTGAAGAGGACATTGAGCTTGTCCATCAAAGCCGAGGTACGCGCAGTGGGTCCTGCGAGGAAGGAAGCGTCACCCGTGTAGGGTGTGTAGTTGTCCTGGATAAACTGACGGACGTTTACCTCATTCTGCCATTCTTCTCCGTAGAAGCCGTTCCATTGTTCAAATTTCATAGTGAAACCTCCATAAAAGCCCAAAACGCCCAGACGGTCGGCAAAGGCCCTGAAATGTATTTGTACCACACTGTGTTAATTCACGATTCCGCCAGTGATACATAATAATTATACTATATTATCTCATAAAAGTCAAGACATAATATGGTATGTTACGCCTATATTATACCATTTTGTTCCTGCGTTTGCTGTGACTTGATCACAAAAATCAGCCGCCCGAATCGAGCGGCTGATGGAATCAATTTTCTTTTGAAGAGGTCGAAGAAGCTATTATTGCCGTAATCGTTCCGGCAAGAAGAATGACGGCAATATCAACGGGTGCCAATACGATACCGCCCATTCCCTCAAACAGAAATCCCTCTCCGAATCGGTAAAGATTCCCGCTGAGCAGCGCCATCTCGCCGATATACATAACAAGAGTTACTGCGGCGGCACTCAAAGACGGCATCAGAATCGAATACAGCTTTTTCTTGCCGAGAGTAAATGAAGCAACATAAATTCCCACGGTAACACCAAAAAGCAGGAAGAAAACGCACATAAGCACAGCCGAAAGAGGAGAAACCGTGATGTCGCCATTTCTGTAAAAGGCGGTAAAGCACGCCCAGATGCACATTACGAGAAAGGCGGCACTTGCAACAGACTGCAGAATCAGCGGCTTTTGGCGGCTCGTGTCACCCGCCACGATCATTTTAGCAAATCCGTAAAAGCAATTCAGGATCGAAATGATAAGCACGACCGAGATGACGTAGAAATGCAGCTTGAACGCGGGGCTGTACTCGCCCATAAGGACATCGACCTCCGTCCACGTGCGTTCCTCGAACATATCGGGCGGGATGTAGCACATATACATCTGCCAACCCTCAAGCGATGAAACAATTCCCGTGACAGTTCTTGTCACCGTCACCATACTCTCAAGCATAAGCTCGGAGGTGAAAAATACGATAAGCGAAACGCCCGTGCCAGCCGCCAAGGCGAGCTTTTCGAGCTTTTTGACCAATATCGGCATCAAGGCAACACCGATGATAACGGCAAGCGCGATTGGTGTGTAGGGTATGATATATTTCGGATAATCCTCGGCATAGACCGTGCCGAATCGTATCATATCCGAAACTACCTTGATGCCCATCCAAATCGGATAAAAAGATGCAATCAAAACACCCACAAGCGAACAAAGATAGTATCTTTTGAAGCTTTTATCCTTCATTTTCTGTCTCCTTTTCAAAATAGATCATAAAGCTGAGCCATTCGTATGGAACGATCTCACCGGGAACAAACGAGCTTGAAAAGAGTCGGTGAGTTATATCGCTGTAAGTGATCTCAGTGCTGTCCGTCAGAACGTAAAAGTGATCCTCGCGCTGAAACTCGCCCGTCCCCGCCATGCCGTCAAGACGGCGCAGAAGGCTGTAGCTTTCGCCATCCGAAATGCCATATTCATTGAACTCAAAGATCGTGTATTTTCCGTCCGAATAATAAAGATCGTGGTAATATCCCGTTCCTCGGATAAAATGTGCCACGCGGAGGAAGGTATCTTCACCTCTCTGAGATTTTTCAAGGAAGGACACCCAATGCTCATACCCTTCGGTTCTTCCGGTCTTGCTCATCTCGACACCGTAAGAATTCGTGCCGTCATCCAGGGTTTCTATAACAAGGCACCCGTCGTCGATCGCATCGTCGACGGTATAATTTTCGGGAATATCCGAAAATCCCGAATACTTGCCGTCATTGTAAGCGATTTCGATATTTTCACTCTTTTTTCCCCTTTCGGAGCAAGAAAACAGCGACAAAGTCAAAATTGCGGTCAAAATAATTGCAACAAACTTTTTCATATTATCTCCTTTCACGCCGCGTTGGTCAGCAGGATATATGCGATCGCGATCAATAACGCAATCATTCCCGCCGCCGAAAGTGCGGACAGCTTTTTGTATGAAAGTATATTTTCCACCCTCAACCGAATCTTAGCCCCGCCGAAAGAGGAAGCAAAAACGCTCGTTCTTTCAACTGCAGACAAAAGGGTGTGGGCGTATTCTTTTCTCTGCTCCGCGGTGCACTTTCGTAGCACAGCCTCGTCGCAAGCGAGCTCGAGGTCGGAAAAAAGCAATTTGAGGAAAAGCCACGCAAGCGGATTGAACCAATGAACGCAAACCGTCACAAGAGCTAACAAGCGGACAAGATTATCCCCGCGCTGCGCGTGCGCCCTCTCGTGCATCAGAATGTATTTGAGTTCGTCTGCAGGATATTCCTTCGGGAGAATTATCCTCGAATTCAAAACGCCGTAAAGTGCGGGCGAGGTGACTTTATCCGAAATATAAATATTTTCCTCAATATGCTGCGCATCGCGCAATTCTCCGAGAGTCACGGCGTAAATGATGAAAAACGCGATCATCAGCGCAAACCCCGCGACAAGCCATATCCAACAAGCCACGCCGAAAAGATCGGCAAGAAGATCGGTCTTGTAGGTGAGCGGTGCATAACTGTCCGCAGCCATCATGTGGTTCATCATAGAAACACGGAAGAATTCATCGGGTTCGTAAACCGTGACAGTTTTTGTCGTAAATCGCGAAATAAAGGTCATCAGCCCGTATTTTCCCGCGATCCCGACGGGCATGAGCATACGGATAAAGGGAATAAGCCAAAGCCAGACTGTAACTCTGCGCGGAATCTTTTTTATCATACGGATCAATAACACGGGCAAGCCGCATATCACCGCGGCAATGCTCATGTTGAATATCCAATAAAATATCTCACCGAGCATAGACTCACCTCTTATCGATCATCGACCTGAGCACTTCGATCTCCTCGCGCGTCAGCGCCTCGTCCTCTATAAGTGCGGAGAACAGAGCCTTTCGCGATCCGCCGAAAAGCTTGTCGATCAATCCTCTCGCCTCGGTTTTGCAGACTTCATCCTTTGACACAAGCGAGGTGCACACAAAGCCGGGATCCTCGCGCTTGATATACCCCTTCGCCTCGATCTTTTTTATGACGGTGTAGGTCGTGTTTTTGTTCCAAGAGTATTCATTTTCTGCAAGAATACTGAGTTCCTTCGCGCTGATCGGCTCACGCGCCCATATCAGCTCCATTACCTTAAGTTCGCTATCAAAGAGTTTTTTATCCATTTTTGTCACCTCAGACTATTACTATAGTATATACTATCACAATAGTCTGGATTTGTCAAGAGTTTTCAGTAAAAAAGTATAAAAAATAAGACTGCACGGCGGCAGTCTTATTTTTCAGTTAGTGCAATCATTTTGTTTATTATTTCTATCGCCTTTGCGGTATTCTCCGCAAACTCCGCATCGGTCGTTCTCGACGAGGGCGAACGGTCGCTTATCAATTCGCTGAAACCGAATTTTCGGTAAAGCGTGACCGCGTGCCAGTTGCGCGTACCCGTCAAAAGGTAGATAAATCCCGAATAACCGAGCTCGCAATAAAGGTCCATCAAGCGGCAAAGCATGGCTTTTGCTATTCCCTTGCCCGAGTGGCTGTCCTTGACGGCAACCCAATGTATGCGCTGTTTTTTCTCTCCGTAAAACAGACCGTTCCAAAGCGACGCCGTGCCGACGTATTCACCATCGGGCGAAACGACAAACAACATCCGCTTTTCCGGCTCGAGATCCTGCCCCGTAAGAAATTCGCGGTTGAAGCACTCAATTCCCTTTTCCACGCTCGAAAACTGAGCGACATCAGCTTCAATCTCCGCCCAATGCTTTTCGTCGCCCTTTTGGTAAAATACGAACTTATACCCCGCGGGCAACTCATAGCGCGGATAATTATCGGTATCTTCCTTGACCATAGTCAAGGGGTAATAAGGTATGCTTTTATCGACCATGATTTCACCTCTACCAAACTCTGTCTTCAAGAATCTTGTTCCAATAATAATAAACATCAATTTCATAGAGTTTCATCGTACACTCTATGCTGATATATGGCTTTTCTTGTGATTCTAGAACGCATTCCACTATGCTCGAATATCCGTCAACATATTTATTCAGAAAAGTTAAGACATATTTCCCGCTGTTGATGCTTTGAACCAGCTTATCAATGCTCCACTCGTTTCTTACTGTCTGATTAAAAACGTTTTTCTCATAAACATATATTGTAACATCACGTTCCTCGCCGTCAAAAAGTTCAAACTCAACTTTCGAAGCATCGGTTTTTACAAACGTGTCAAGGTTGCTTTCGGGATGGTCAGGAGTTATCCAAAAACCGTCAATAAATTCAAATCCCAAGACGGAATCTTTGAAATATGCACGCCCCGCTTTGCAATCGTGAAGATTTATCGGATTTTTATTTCTTTCGCTTCTTTCACAATGAATATATCCCATTTCCACCACTCCTTTCATAAAACTATTATATCACAAATATTTTTCTTTTTCAATCCCTCCGTCTTTTTTCGTCAGAAATATTGACACAAAGAACAAAATGTGATAAAATCATAAAAAACACTGCGAGGTGACACTATGAAAAAGTATCTGCTCCCCGAAACCGGCAACTTTTATAAAGCTAATCTTCACTGCCATACCACCGTTTCCGACGGAAATTGGACTCCCGAGGAAGTAAAAAAGAACTATATGGCAATGGGTTATTCCGTCATCGCTTACACCGATCACGATGTCCTCATTCCCCACCCCGAGCTTGCGGATGAGAACTTCCTTCCTCTCAACTCCTATGAAATGGAAGTCAATGCTCCCGGCAAGTGGGACAAGCACTGCAAGTGTTGCCATATGTGCTTCATCGCGCTTGAGCCCGATAATATCACCCAGGTCTGCTGGCACAGAAACAAGTACACCTGGGGCAACGCGAAGAACATCTATTCCTCGCAGGTCAAATTTGACGAAAATGAGCCCGATTACGAACGCGTTTACTCCCCCGAGGGCATCAGCGATATGATGAAGCGCGGACGTGACGCCGGATTCTTCGTAACCTACAACCATCCCGCGTGGTCGCTTGAAACCGCGCTTGATTTCGCATTCTATGAGAATATGAACGCAATGGAGATCGTCAACGGAAGCTGCTATTTCCACGGCTATGACGATTACAACCCCGCGGCATACGATACGATGCTTATGACGGGCAAGCGTCTTTACTGCATCGCAACCGATGACAATCACGACGGTCAACCCTTCGGTCATCCGGGTAACGACTCATTCAAGGGTTGGACCATGATAAAAGCCGATAAGCTTGAATACAGAACAATCACCAAGGCACTCGAGGCGGGCAACTTCTACGCATCGCAGGGCCCCGAGATAAAGGCTCTTTGGTTTGAGGACGGCAAGGTTCACATCGAGTGCAGCGGCGCGAGAAGAATCACCGCCAACTACGGCGTGCGCAGAGGACGCAAGGTAGAGGCAAGAGGCGAGCTTATCACCTCGGCATCCTTCCCCTTCGACCCCGATGACAACTACATCCGCATCACCGTCGAGGACGAAAACGGACTCCACGCAAACACCAACGCATATTTTGCCGATGAAGTCTACAAAGACTAAATAAACGAAAAACCGTGCTGTTGCACGGTTTTTCGTTTATTTAAGACAAACTACTGTTGGCAACAATAACGTCCTGCGCCCAATGAGCCCACTCGTGATCTATGCCGATGTCGCTGTAAGAGGGATAGTCCTTGGCGATCCAACCGCCGCCCGCTTTGCGGAAGAGCTCACACATTTCAAGGGCGCGTCTTTCGATATATTCGCGGTCGCCCGTGGGCAAAACCTTCTGAATATCCACAGGGGAGTA
This sequence comes from Clostridia bacterium, assembly GCA_017632155.1. Next base: position 1,506 of record JAGBRZ010000028.1, on the reverse strand, counting down.
AAATACCGCGCGGTCTGCAAATTCACTTGCCAGAACCTCGCTCGGATACGCATCGGGCTGATCGAACTGAAATACGTCAATTCCCGCGTCGATCAGATCTTCCATCAAAGCATAGTTATAGCCGCAAGAATGAAGGAACATTGCCATACCCGCTTCGTGCACGGCATCTGCCAGCTTTTTATAAGCGGGCTTGTAGATCTCGCGGAAAGCGGCGGGCGACATAAACGTGGTTGTCTGCATTCCGAGGTCATCGTAAATTATCCAGCCGTCAACGCCGCATCCGGCGATATTGCGAATGATCTTGATCTCCTGATCGACAAGTGAGTCAATGAAGCTTGCAACCTCGTCGGGGTACTCAATTGTGTCCATAAGGGCATTCGACATAAGGCGTGCGTCGCGGTGTCGGGAAAATATGGCTCTGCCCGTGGTCAGCACGAATTTATCGTGATTCGCGAGATCCTTCGCCAAAAGAGTCTCACGGAAAGCGGGATCAAATTCGATGGCGGGATACTGATAATCATCCCAATCCTGAATAACGCCCATTATGCATTCGCCCTTTGTCTTTCCGTTGAATCTGCCGTAAATATTGCCGTAAAAGTCACGGCGCACCTCACCGCTGAAGCCTGTCAAAGCCTTCAGCTCGGGATGATCGCCCCATTGATCATAAGGATCAAGCGGCATATTTATCTGTCGTAGATTTTTGACACCTGTAAAATCGGTCTGATCCAAAAAGGCATAACCCAAACGCGGTGCCTCTTTGTGCGCGATCAATCTTTTGATTATTTCTTTTGAAGTCATAGATCTCACTCCTTAATTTCACTCAAAATTTCAAGCGATTCGTTTCGTGGTCATTTTGTTACTCTTATGAGATTATTATAGCACAAATCAGCAGACAAATCAAGGCTTTTCATCATTATATTCAAACAAAAGCTGACCCACCGTGGCGGGTCAGCATATTCTATTTATAACAGTTAAGCTATCAGAAGCCCCAGTGCAAATAACACAAGCAGAGCCGCCAAAACTGCGCTACTGTTGTATCTATATAAATTAAACATTTTATTATACCTTTCTTTTTTGTTTTTCTTTTTCTTTACGAGTATATTATAGCATTTATTTGGGGATTTTACCGTGACTTGGTCACCAAAATGGTAATTATTCTTATTTTATAAAAATATTTATTGTGACGACAAAAAGCCACCCCGAAGGGTGGCTTTTCTGTTGTGATGTATGCCAATCTAGATGCGCACGAATTTTGCAGAGGGCAGACTAACCCACGGGCGTGTATGGCAGCTACACTTGACCGCTATCTTCCGGGGTGCAACGCCATGCTTGTAACGAAGCCTATGTAATACGTAATGATATTAGGACTTTATCCAATACACTTTCGCATGGACATAAATCCTATTAAGACTGTCCAAACATAAGCACATGTTTTAGGCATCATCAAGAATCCAATTGCAGGCACCAAATCTGCCCATAATACAACCGGGATATAGAATGCAAAGC
>JAGBRZ010000219.1 GCA_017632155.1 Clostridia bacterium | reverse complement strand
GCATTGATAGAACGCATACGAGTCAATCGTGGTCAGCCCTTCGCAGAGCTCGACACTCTCAAGACTTGTACAGTAATAAAATGCATACGAGCCAATGGTGCTCAGCCCTTCGGGAAGTTCGATGCTCTCAAGGCTTGTACAGTAAGCAAAGGCCCTCGCGCCGATTGTCGTACAAGCACTTCCGTCCTCAATGGTCACACGAATGATCTTGGGATTCTCCGAGGTGCTATTCACAGAAGAGAAGAGGTAAGCAGGAATCTTTGACACGTTTTTGCCAATCGTCACGACAATACCGTTGCCGTTCAGACCCGCACGATAGAACACGTAGTTATATTGCTCGAGATCTGCCATCGCCGTCGCGTTGAAAATGATCTCCTCTAGGGCGGTCGTATAGGCAAACGCATAGTCCCCGATCTGCTCCAATTGCGTAGGCAGGCTTACACTCGCAAGCGAGGTACATCCGTAAAAGGCATAATGACCAATGACCTTTACGCTATCGGGAATCGTAACGTCCGTCAGCGCAGTCATGCTGTCAAAGGCATGCACACCAATCGACGTCATCCCCTCCTCAAGAAGAAGGTAACGGATGTTTGTTCGGTAGGCATAATACCATGGGGTATCCGAGGGAGAGACCCAATCCTTCATGACACCGCTTCCCGAAAGTTCGAGCTCATACCCGCCCTCCACGACGTTTTCATAGAGGTTGGCCATAAGACTTCCGTCTCCGTTGGCAGAGACGTCCCATGTCTGATACGTCGGCTGCTTTGCCCCGCAGGCCGAGCACAGCGTATGCACGTAACGGTGGCCGTTCGCGGGAATTTCCACGTAGGTGGTATAATCGCAACGAGAGCAGGTGTCATAGGCATACCAACCGATCTCGGTACAGGTAGGTGCCTTAGCAGGATGGGAGATAAGATCGTGTCCAACGCCCGAAATAGAAAGCGAGGAATCCACAAAGTTGATAAGGATCGGGTTGGTCATTGAGTCAGCAAGACCGTTGCCGCCGATATCAAAATCCGCAATTACATCGTTACAGAAAACAGGCGTATCAAGGATAACGGTTAAAACTATTTCCTCCGTCACAATATCCGACAGAGAGATAATTGAAAACTTAACAATTCCCTCGGATGCCTTTTTATCATTGATATTGAAGAACGTAGGAACGAAGCCCTTGGTTGCCGAATTATAGGTAAAATACTCCGTGTTAAAGTTCAAAACGAAGTCACCTGCACCAAGATATGATCCTGCATCAAGCTTGACAGTAACCGTTACCTGTTGCTTTTCAGCCGAATAAACGGTGCTTACCGTCATTGTCGGAGCATCGTCACTATATGTGGGATCGTAGGTAAGATGCACATTTGTTGTGTATCCGTTACACCCTATGCTATTCAGCTCCAAATCGTAAAAATCGGTTACGGAAAGCTTAATTTGCGAACTTTGCGTTGCATTTCTGATGGTTTTGAACTTTACCGTCAATAGCTGTGCATTGCTTGCGTACTCTGTTCCTACAAAGGAAGCGTAAATAACTCCTGGTTGGTCGGTCTTAATATCATAGAATTTATTTTCCAAAAGACCGCCCACCGAAAGCTCCACAAATTCAAAAAGCTCAGCATCGTATCGAATGACGAAAGAACCGGACGCGACGCCGGTTGTATTCAAGCGATAACTGAGTTCAAATTCTTCTTTTATAGCAGTTGTGACGGAAGAAGTTCCCGATACGGTACAAGTTTTGTTCGTAACCTTTTTAGCAATCGTAAAGGGACATCTTGAACCGCTGATATTCGCAACGTTCAAGGAGGAGTCGTAAGCTTCGCTTACCACAACGTCAAAATGCGCCGCACCTTCCTCTGCGTTGGTTAGAACTTTATATTGGAAGTAAAAAAGTTGCGCTTTGGTATCTTCCCCGTTACCGTCAAAGATATAGGAAAACTGCACGTAGGATTCATTAATAGAGGAATCGTATAGCGAACACGATACCGAATTAAAAGAGCTTGTCACGCTGACCTTGTCGGGATCGAAATGAACTGCGACATTCAGCGAGGACAAGCTCTCGAGTGAATCAATATATACGTAGCAATTTACCGTGTCCCCTTGCTTTACTGTAGTTGTTGTAGTTGCTGTGACCTTGTTGTTTGTATCCTCAGCCAGTGCGGTAGCCGCAATTGGTGTAATACTGAACCAAGATATCAGTAAAGCAAGAGCACATAAGATGGTAACGAGAAAGGTAATTTTTTTACCTTTTCTCATAAGTTTTTAATTTCCTTTGCGTAGGATTACATATCAAGAGTAGATACGTTACCGTTGATGTATTGGAGAATTCTGAGTGCTTCAACGCTCGAAAGCTCGTTGTCGCCATTGAGGTCCGCGCGCTTGAATTCATCGTCGGTCATAATAAGGTCGCCGTTGATGCACTGCATCATCATAAGAGCATCCTTGGTATCAACCACACCGTTGCCGTCAACGTCACCGATGCGAGAGATTGCGGAAGCATCCTTGATGATTACGGTGTAAGGCTCATCAGCAGTACCCTTATTAACGGTATTAGATCCGTCGGAAGCAACGATGTAATATTCCAGTCCTTCAAGAGTCAGCTCGCTACCGAAGATGGTTGCGCTGTACTTGTCGTTAACCTTGGACATCGTAAGGGACTTCCACTCGACAGCACCCACGGTTCTGTAGTAGAGAGTAACGTTTTCAAGCTTCATGTTATCGCTTGCGGTACAAGAGATAACAAGGTTGTTGTTCTCGTAGCCCTGATTGACGGGCGTGTGGTAAACGGTAGGATTGAGCGTATCCACTGCGGTGCAATAAACCTTACCTGCAGGAGCAGACTCGGAGAAGTCGGAGAGAACAACCGTGAAGGTGTACCAGTAGGTAACGCCGGGTTCTGCGTTCTCATCAATGAAGGAGGATTCGGAAGCAAGCAGTACGGAAGGATTGATCTTCACGTAGTTACCATCCTTGCTCGTTGCGCGGTAGATGTTGTAACCCATAAGGGTGTCGTAATCGTCCTGTGCCCAAGTAAGTTCGATACCTGCAGCGGTTGCAGTTGCAAAGAGGTTCATGGACATTGCTGCGGTGGTGTCGATATCAAACTCATAGAGCTGATTCTCACCGTGAACGGTCTTGGTTGCATCGTCAGCGGCACATGCGCCCTTAACGATGAGCTTCTGAAGTCCGTTTTCGATGTATGCCTTGAGGGAGTAAGTTCCTTCCCATACGGTTTCGCTTACGAATACGCCCTCAATCTTGTAATCGGCATAAGGAGCAATCGTGCCGAAGAATACGTTTGCATTCTTGGTGATATCCATTGCCTTGGAGAAGGTTACACGAACCTTGATTTCTTCCTTGCCGATGGTAGTGATCTGCTCGCCGTCAGCATTAAAGATCTCAACATTTACAATGTGAGGATAAAGTACAGAAATGTCACTACAATTTTCTCTAATATTTACAGTTTCTTCTCCGTAAGAGTTATAATATCCAGAGATAATTTGGTTAGCATATTCCAAATATCCTTGAGAAAAGTAATTGTTTTTAACCGAGTCCTTGTTGCCGAATGACAATCCCATCAAGGAAGCAGGATTCTTATCATCCTCACAAAGGAATTTGTTGTTAGATACCTCGCCCGAGAAGGTGTTCATTCTATCCGAAACCTTAGTACTACCTTTCACGATCGAATATACGATATTATTAGTAAATGTGGTAGCGTTGATTATGCAAGTATTAGAGGAAGCCAATACAATATAGTTGCCATCCATCGTCGTAGCGATTATTTCGGTAGCATATGAGATAAATTCTACATAGTTATTTTCAAAGATGGTAGCACTTATACCGCCACCGCCGCATACACTGACATAAGAGCCGTCAAGTTCTGCATCATTGTAATAATATATGTGCGTACCGCTATGCTTTAAATTAGAATTAGCTATCGAGTTGATTCCATTTGCAAACAGATTAACTGCATTTACATAATTCATGGTTGTTGTGCCGTAATCGTTTATAATGCATGCAAGGTTTGCGTATCTTTCCGAAGGATTAATTGTGATCATATTATCCTTCGTACCTTCCATAATCAAAGTACCGTATACATTAATTACAGGAGAATCATAATATGTTTGATCGGCATAGAACTGAATACGACAACCTTCTTCGAATGTAACAGTAACATCTTTGGCAATAAGTACGCTCTCGCCAACAATGTAGAGACGGTCGTTAGTGAATACGGTGTCAACATCAATGATACTTGGCAGGTGATAACCGCTACTTACATTGAACTGTGCCTGCTGTTTACCGTCATCCTCGTAAACGGTCTTATCCTTATCGTCAAGTCCGTTTGTATAGGTGAAGCGGATATTGAAGTTTACAAGATAGTCGTTGGGACAATTTGCATCTACAACGATTTCAAAATACTTATCGCCCGATTCTCTTACGGAGTAAGTACCGATATCGGAGAGATGCATCGTGGGATTTACAAAGGTGAAGTAAGGATCGGTCAAGCCTTCACTTCTGTTCGTATCAATAGATACGTTTACGTTAGAAGCTACGCCACCTCTGTTCTGAAGTGCGATGGAAAGACGAACGGTTTCGCCTGCATCAATGACACCGTTGCCGTTGTTCTTATCGCTGATAGAGGGACTATCGTTGATAGAATAATCGTAGAGATTGACTTCAGGAACTGGCAATTTTGTAAGTGCATCATACACATTTGCAACCGAATGCTCTGCGTAAAGTACAGTACCCGTATTTATAATCTGTGACTGCAGATATTTGGTAGAATAGGTATTTCTGTCGGGATATACGCTTCTGAGGAGTGCCGCAATAGCAGAAACCGTAGGAGCCGCCATCGAAGTACCGTTCAAATCTGCATATTTGTTGCCGGGCCAAGTAGAAGGAATCGCTTCACCGGCTGCGAGCACTTCATATTCGATAGAATTGTGAGGATAGTGGTCATAATTTGAGAAACCGGAAATGGCAGTACCGTTCTGATTACAGCTCATTACACCAATAACGTAAGGAAGAGCTGCAGGGTAAGAAACGCCAACAATATCACAGGTCTTGCAAGCAAGGTTGTTACAAGCACCGTCATTACCTGCCGCAGCAACGAGTACGCAAGTATTATATGCGTTTTCGAGTGCTTCTTCAACTGCAATAGAAATGAAAGAACCACCGAAAGACATATTGATAACCGACGCACCGTTCATATATGCATACTGAATAGCTTCGGCAATATCGGAGTTGTTGAAGTAACCCGAAGAATTACCTGCCTTGATACACATAACCTTACAGTTATATGCAATACCTACGCCGCCGATATTGTTGTTTTCTGCCGCAATAATACCTGCAACGTGCGTACCGTGTCCGTTATCGTCCATGGGATCTTTGTCGTTACCAACGCAGTCCCAGCCGTAAACGTCGTCGATGTAGCCGTTGCCGTCATCGTCCCTGCCGTTGTCGGAAATTTCTGCGGTGTTGATCCAAATGTTGTTACGAAGGTCAAGGTGGTTATAATCTACACCGGTATCGATAACAGCTACGATAACGTCGGAGCTACCACCGGGGTGCTTACCGTTTTCCTTTGCATGCTCCCAACCGTCGGGAATCTTATGTGTGTGATGATGCTTATGCTTATCATAATCGGGGTTGTGAGAAACATCAGCCGTAGAAGCATCAGCGGTCGTTCCCATGATGTAGTCATAGTCAACCTTGTCAAAGCAGCCAAGCTCACGAAGGTACGAAACGGTTTCAACCGTCTTGGATGCATCTCTAAGTTCAAGAGAATACCAAGAAGAGCCTTCATACAGCTGCTCAGCAGACTTGATGTCAAGCTGAGAAAGAACGTTGTCGTTCATCTCTCCGCTATACTTTACAAGTACAACACCTTCGTTATATGCACCGTCGGGGGCATTACCGTTGGCATTTACCTGTTCGTTCGAATCGTCGGAAGGATTGGTTACCGTGGTGTTGCTACCGCCCTGTTCGAGCTTGGCGTCGCCCTGCACCATAGTTTCGGGGGTCGACGCGCCACTGTTGTTTGCATTGTTAGCAGTACCGCACGCCGTCAAAAACAACATGCAAAATACTAACATTGCAGAAAAGATTCTTACAACTGTCTGTTTCTTCATAACACATAGCTCCTTTGATAAAAGATTTTTTGTTGATATGTAAAACGAAAATAGCGAATGTCGCTTCGTTGTTTTCGTAATATACTCGTTATAGATGTCAATTTGTTTATTATTCCTAACGCCTATTAGTGTAATAGATACCAATATACAAGATATATTGTACTCCCAAAATTACGTTTTGTCAAGATTTTCCATAATTTTTTCTAATTCGTTAGCGTAAAAAGTAAAAACAGTCCGCTTCTTCGTGTGTTCATCATCCGTAAACAATAACACACTTTATATTCGCAAAATTTCCGCAAACAACCAAGAAAGAGAGCAGATCTGAGTCTGCTCTCTCATTTATTTTCATTCATTCCGAAATTTCAACGGTCGTGATACTCTCTGTCCAGATAGTTGGCTTTGCTGACCAACTGGGAAAGCATATCGGCATTGTAAGAATCTTTCAGTTTCATCAAGCCTTCGATAACGGTCGTACTGCCGATGGCATATCCCATGCGCACGCCCGCCATGGAGAAACTTTTGGAAAAGGTTCGCATCACGATCACATTTTCCAGTTCCCGTGCCAAATCCATGCAGTTGTCTTCGGCAAAGTCACCGTATGCTTCATCGATCAGCACCATGCCGTCGAAATTTTCGCAATATTTGCGTACCAGACTTTTGGGACAGAGTGTGCCGGTGGGGGCATTGGGACGGGTAATGACCAGCAGATTGGCTTTTTTCGCCTGTTCGACGGCATC
>JAGBRZ010000218.1 GCA_017632155.1 Clostridia bacterium | reverse complement strand
GTCGCTCGATAAGTGGAGCGGCTTCCGTTCGTGGGTAGACGACATCAACAACTTCTCCACGAGAATGACCAACGGTTTCGCCTCGCGTGACGGGCAATACCAAAGCAAGGATGCTATGGGGCGTATTCGCTTTGATGCCAGCCAAGAAGCAAACACCTTGCGCAGCCGGGCTGACATGTACCGCAATCACTTCGCGGAAAACCAAGCGCACTACGACAGCCTGTACGGCGCTGGTACGACCGAGAAGATTTTGCAAAACCTTTCGCACAACACAAACTACCTCGACTCCGTGCTGACCGACCTCACGAACGAGTATAACCGTTGGAGCCAGTTTGAGAACGAGGATCAGTACAACGAGCACGTGCGACTGTCCAATCTTGATCTCGACACAGCGCGGAAAGAGCTTGCGGAGCTGGAAGCGCAACTGGAAGAAGCCGAGAAAGCGCGGAACAATGCGTACCTGCGCCCCGATCTGTTAGAGGGGATGGGAGTTGGCGGAGACGGCTCGCCCTTCTCCATCGACATGAGCAATACGCACCTTACGCCAGAGGGCATCGAAGATGTTCAAAGCCAATACAATGAGCTGAACGACCGCGTGAATGCGCTGCGGCAGGACATCTACAACGCGGAGTATTTGCAGAAGGGGCAGAATTACGCGGCGCTTACGCAGTCTCTGGACTTTGAGACATACGCCAAGCAGGGCGCGGCGATGGACAGTCCGATAAAGGACACCGAAGGAGACGGTCTGTTTTACTCGATTGGTGAAACGCTCGGCGGCAAGAACCCCTATTCTTACCTGACGGACGATGAAGCCAGCATTTACAACTATCTCCTCGCCAAAGAGGGCGAAAAATCGGCGCAGGAATACCTCGACTTCATGAGAGAAACGCTGAACGCGAGAAGCGGCGCGGAAATTGCTGGGCGTGTGCAAGGCTCTGACAACTGGCTTGACAGATTCCTCGCGCACGGCGTTTACAGCGTCGGCGGCGGTCTCAGTCAGTTTGCAAGCGGCATCGGGCAGCTTTTCTCGGAAGAGCGTTTGCCCACGACCCCGATTCAGTTTGCCAATCAGGAATTGGCGGAAGATTTGGACGGTCTCGGCTATTATGCATTCCAAGCCGGTACTACGGTCGGCAATATGCTGCCTGCGATTGCGGTCACTTTAGCCACAGGTGGTCTTGGTGCTTCTGCTGGTGTTGCTTCCACGGTCGGTGCGGCAACGGTCGGTTTGTCTTCCGGCGGTAACGCCTACAATCAGGCGCTCGCGGAAGGCTATACCACGGAGCAAGCGCGTGACTACGGTATCGCGGTCGGCGCGTCTGAAGCCATTCTGGAGCGTCTGCTCGGTGGTGTCGGCTCTAAGCTCGGCATCAGCGAAGAAATGCTGCTGCCCAAAATCCGCATGATCGACAAGGCATGGGCAAGGATCGCGCTGACAGGCACGGTGAAGTTTGGCGCGGAAATTACCGAAGAAGAGCTACAGCTTTTCTTGGAGCCTGCGTATAGAACGATCATCTTCGGCGAGGACTACGAGCTGCCCGAAGTGCAGGAGATTCTGGAAACGGCGATTATTACCGCGCTTTCCACAGGCATGTTGGAGAGCGGCAGCATCGTATCCGCAGGGAAAACGCCGCAGACGGACATCACGGCGAAGCCCGGAAACACCGAACCCCTGCAAATGACCGCGCAGGACAACGCCACGCTTACGCAGAGAGACGAAGCTGCGCCGGAAGGGGAAATACCCACGCAAACCGAAAACGCGCCCAGCGCGGACGAGAGAGCGACAGCGGCGGCATATGAAGCAGGGAGAGCCAATGTGCCGCGTGAAAGCATTACGTTGGAAACGCCTGCACAGGAAGAGGCGTACAACAACGGTCGGATAGAGTACATCAAGAACACGGCACAACCGACCGATACGACTCAGCAGAGCGTGGAGACCGCTCCTGCCACAGAGCAGAGAATGCCGAAGGGCATGGAGAAGGCGGCGATCAACACGGCGATGGTCAGAGATGCGGCGGCATCGCTCGGCGAGAACGGTGCAAAGGCGCTGGCGCATGTCTACACGCCTGAGATCGCGGCGCAGTATTCGCCCACCAAGGTGGCGGTCGCATTCGCCAAACTGTACAATGCCACGCTGGATGGCAAAGAGATCGATGCCGATCTTGCGAAAGAGGTAAAGGGACTCCCTGCAACCATCCGCATGGCGGCGGTCGACTCCGCGAAGAATGATGCGGTTATCGCAAAGCAGGCAAAGTATTTCGGCGAGGATGCAAAGCTCGTCAAGGACAACAACTGGAAGATGGCGAACCTCTCCACCAAGGATACGAGGAAGCTGGACGCGCTTGCCAAGGTGCTCGGTGTGCAGATTCGGTTCGCGCCGAAGGTCGCCGACGGTGCGGCAAACGCGCAGTATATCAGAGGCACGAACGGCGGTATTATCGAGCTTGCGCTTGACGGCAACGATCCGTTCATGACTTCGGCGGTACACGAGGCTATCCACCGCATCCGCGAAGCTGCGCCGGAGATGTACGGTGAGCTGTCGGAATTCGTGCGGCACAACATGAGCCGAGATGCCAAGTATATGGCAATGGGCGAGAGAGCGCTGCGGTATCAGACGGACAACGTGCGCGACATCATCGAGGAAATGGTTGCTGATGCCTTTGGTCGCATGATGAACGACTCTGAGGTCTTGAGCAAGTTTGCAGGGGAGCACAGAACCGTTGTGCAGCGCATCATGGATGCGATCCGGGACATGATTAACGCCGTCAAGAGAGCTTTGAACGGTCAGAACGTAGAATTAACGGAAAACCAGAAGGCTGAATTCCGCGATCTTCAGGACAAGCTGACCGAGATGGAAAAGGTGTTCCGCACCGCGCTGAAGGAAAGCGAGGTAAAGACGGAACAGCGCAAGACCACCACCACGAGAGACGGCGTCCTCACGCGCACCACGGATGCGGACGGCACGACCGTGCTGACCACAGCCAACGATAACCCTGTCGCGCAGATGGACGAGGACGGCAGCGCGTTGTTCTCGCTCAAGACCTACGAGGCGTTTGGTCGTGCGGAGCTGAAGCGGTGGCTTGACCTGCGCGTCAGCAAGAACCTGCTCAGCAAGGAAGACGCTGCGGACATCGTGAAGCAGCTTGACGAGTATTACGATCTCTGCCAGCAATTCAAGAACAAGTACGCGCCGTTCGGTGCGTGGAGCGAAGCCTCTGTCGTAACCGACAACAAGGGCAAGCCTGTGTTCTCCGTCGTGAAAGCCAACGGCGAATACGCGATGAACCTCGACTTCTCCCTCGTCTGCAAGAAGCGCAGAACGCTGGACGCCGTATTCGGCGAGATGATCAAGCGCGACGTCATGAATTTCGTGACCCTTGAGGAAGCGGACATCGTGAAGATTAACGACATCATCCGCGAGAACGGCTTTGAGACCGCCTGTGCGCTGTGCTTCGTCGATTCCAAGCGTTACAGACAGGCAAAGGTTACGGACAGCTTCGTCAGCCAGTACAACGAGCTTGTGCGGATGCTCCTGCCCGAAGGCGGCGATGTAAAAGCGCATCACTTCGACTTCGTGGAATCGGGGCATTACAAGAACGGTGGCACGGGACTCCACACGGTCTCCAATGCGGAGCTGGCGGAAGGGATCAATAAGCTCAAGCAAGTGATGCGCGAGAACGGAAGCCAGACCGTCGCCCACAAGATCGCCAAGCATCTGCTGAACCATCCGAGCGACCGTAAGCTCGTGGACAGAAGCGACTTCATGAACACGGACGGTTTCGTCGCGTTGAATCTCAAGAACCCGGCTGTCATGAATTTGTACAATTCCAGCAAGGGCAGCGGAGGTCCGAAGGCAGCGTTCTCCGACGTACAGTACCTCGGCGAGATCCTCTCGAAGAAGGGCTTCGCGGCACAGAAGGCGTACCTCGTCGGCGGTGTCCGTATCCAGTCCTTCAGCGACTACATTCCGCGCTTGGTGTTCGACTACTTGTAGATGGTCGGCGACCTCGCTGCGAAGAAGCTCCCTGCCCACGCCTACACGAAAGAGGCGACCTTCGTCAAGCAGTTCGGTATGACCGGCATCAAGATGAATATGTCTCTCGTACCCGATGTGTCAAAGAGCGGCATCGCGCCGGGCTTGGATAAGGACGGCAACTACATCTGGAAGGACGGTCAGAGCTTTGGCTCGGACGTTGCCATCAAGGGCAGCGGTCAGACCGGCTTCGACCTCGCCATTGAGATTCAGAACGCGGAGGGCTACTCCAAGCATTGCGGCACGATTGCCGTTGGTGTCAGCAAGGAACACATCACCAAGATGCTTGGTGACGAGAACATCCGCATGATCATCCCCTACCACAAGTCGAGCCTCAACCACATCGTGGCGATGCTCAACAACATCGACCAATTTACCGACTACACGGGCGTACAGAACACGCGCGGCGCGGACGGCAAGAAGATCAGCGGCAAGGAATTCAACTTCAACGAAGCTCTGATCCGTCTCGGCGATGCGAAGCTGGCGGCGAATGAGTACCTCGCGTGGTGCCAGGAGCACAACTACATCCCGAAGTTTGACGAATTCGCGTACCACGAAAACTACTACAAGCTGCTGGAGGACTTCGCCACCTATGACAACGGCGTAGCATCTCCGCAGGGCGCGGTCACGATGACCTTCCCCAAGGAGGGCGATGCGTTCGGCTCTATGACCGAGCTGATCGAGCAGGGCTTGGACGAGGATGCGGTGCTGGAGGGCAGACGAGACAGCAAGCTCTCTTCCATCGTCGATCAGGTCGAGGCTGCGCTGAATAAAAAAACTGATTCCGCTGTGGATGATTTGGCAGAACATGGTTTGACCACCGCAAACGCTGTGCAGGATAATAAGAAGTATAGTCTGAAGGACAGCGAGGGGAACACATTGACCAAATCACAGCAAGACTTCTTTGAAAAATCCAAAGCACGAGACAAAGACGGGAATCTCCAAGTGTTCTACCACGGAACGCAGAGCGGCGGCTTTACTGTGTTCGATCCCGAACGCAGCGACGACCGCACCTCTCTGTTCTTCACAAGCTCGCTCCACAACGCGGCATCCTACAGCGGCACTTACGATATCCACGATCCTTCGACCGAAGCAAATGCTTCTGCGGCGACCAACTACGGCGTATATCTGAATCTGACGAATCCGCTGATCATCTACGCACAGGACTCCAACTTCGACGAGATTCGGTTCTTCACGGACGAGATGAAGGCGATGTCCGACCGAGCCAAGGAGCTGATAAACTACGGATACTCCTTGGACAAGGATGACCCTCGCCGAGAGGCGGCACTTGATGAGAGCACCGAGATTGAGTATGCGTTGGACGACATGGATCGTTGGAACGGCGATATAAAAGACACGAGATATGCCGCACGGTGGGCGAAATCGCACGGCTATGACGACGTGATTTTCTATGATCTCGTAGATTACGCCGATGCGGTGGATGTTCCCATCGAGTCGGCAACGGTGGCGATCGCGTTCCGTTCCGATCAGGTAAAGAGCATCAGCAACACGAAGCCGAGCGGTGACAAGGACATCCGCTACAGTCTCAAGGACGACAAAGGCAGAGAGCTGACCACCGAGCAGGCGAATTATTTCGAGCATTCCAAGGTGCGTGACGAAAACGGCAACCTCAAGGTCATGTACCACGGTACGCAGAAGTATGGCTTCACCATCTTCGACTACGGTCGGCAGAAGTTCGGGCTGTTCGGTGGTGGATTCTACTTCACCGATGATCGCACGGTAGCGGATGGTTACTCCAAGGACTCTGACGGAAACGCGAAGGACGGCAGCGGCATCTATGTGGTATATCTGAACATCACAAGACCTATCGACATGGATGCATACGCCAACAAGGAGCGGTGGGTATCCGCGATTGCTGATACGTTTGACGAGATTCCGAGTGGTATCAACAAACGATTGGAAGAGCTTATCGCCAGCCGTTCCGAAACAACGAACGGAGCGGCAGAGAGCATAAAGAATTCCGATATGTTCTACATCATGCGCGAGGTCATGTACGATCAGGAGCTTCCCACATACGATGCGACGGAAATGGCAGAGGCTTGTCTGCGCTCTATGGGCTATGACGGCATTACCCACGTCGGCGGTGGACGGTACAACTTTGGCGATAAGAATCGTCACCGCGTGTACATTGCCTTCGACCCGGAGCAGATCAAGAACGTCCGCAACGAAAAGCCCACCGATCATCCAGACATCCGCTTCAGCCTGAAGAGCCGCGAACAGCTTGACGAATACATCAAGCATCACGGCGAGATCCCCAAGGGCGAGAAGCCTACACGCGAAATCCACATGCCCACCAAGACGAAGGACAACAGGAAGCTCTCGCATACTGTCCGTACCGTCTTGGAAGCTGGCGTTACGCCCGATATCGCCATCCCCACCATCGAAGAGATGGCGGCGAGCGGTGACTTCTCCCACGAGGTGTACACCGACAAGGAAGCTATGGCGGATGCCAAGGCGACGATCAAGAGCAAGGGTTGGGCTTTGGCTCTCTCTGACTGGCTGGACGGCGTAAAGAAAGGCGAGGTCAGCAAGCAGAGCACCGCCTTGGGCTGGACGCTGTACAACAACGCGGTCACATCTGGCGACATCGAGACATCGATGACTATCCTGACCGCTATGGTCGGTCATCAGCGCGATGCGGCGCAAGCCCTGCAAGCCTCCCGAATCCTCAAAAAGCTCTCTCCCGAAGGACAGCTTTACCAAGTGGCGAAGAGCGTTGCTCGGTTGCAGGAAGATATTGACGAGCGGCAAGGCAAGGGCAAAGGCAAGGGCACTGGCGGCGGTGGTGAAGCGAGACGCGCCGCCGAAGCCGTTGATGATGCGAGAAAAGAAGCCGCTGACGCTGCCGAGAAATCCGCCGACGGAGTGAAAGTGAAACGCAAGGGCAACCGCGTCGTGATCGACAGCAATCAGGCTGGAGAACCGTTTGTGTTCGAGTACGCACAGAAGGTTGGCGAGTCTTTGGCGAAGAGCCTTGAAGCGAAACGGAATCACACCGAGAAGCAGAAGACCTTCCTCCAACAGATCGCGGCGGAGCTCAAACGCTTTGCTTCCGAGAAGATACCCAAGGGTCAGAAGAGTCCGTCTCTGACAGCCATCGACCTCCTGCGCGACTACATCCAGAACCAGTCCTTCTACGCCGAGGCGTGGCAAGCGGCACAGATCGAGCTGCGCGAGAAGTACGCGGACGATGAATTCTTCAGCGAGTTTATCAACAGCGGCATTGGCATGGATGCCAACATCAATCCGCAGAACGCCATCTTTATGCGAGCTTTGGTTAAGGCTGCGGCGGACAGCGGCGAAGGTAAGTCTGTGCTTCGTAGACAGTCTGCGCTTGGCTTTACCGGCATGGCAGACACCATTGCGACCAACCTGATCCGTCAGACTGGCGCGAGCGGCGAGATCGCCGACACCATCCGCGATGCGGCGCATGCGTATGTTTACGAGGCGATCAGCGAGTCCACCGGCGATGACATCAAGCTCATTGACGGCGCGATCAGAAGCGCAATGAAGGACA
This sequence comes from Clostridia bacterium, assembly GCA_017632155.1. The sequence continues at coordinate 2,537 of JAGBRZ010000218.1, read as the reverse complement.
TTGGCATCAAGATCGGTGACGTGGTCATGTCTGGCACCAAGGAATCCGCGCAGCAGCAGATCGTTACAAAGCTCGTCGGCAAGTACGGCTTCGGCTTGGCAGAGGCTACGCACACGGCGGAGGTCGTTGCAGAGCGGTTCGGTCAGATGAGCAAGCAGTACGCCGAGAACAGGCTCAAGTCCATGTTCAAAGAACGGAACAAGACTCAGAAGACCGTCGAAGAGAAGCTCGAAGCGTTGGCGAGACTCGGCGCGTTTGATGTCGGGTCTGAATACAACCATCTTGCGGCGGAGCGCATCTTCAAGACTGGCACAACGCTGACCGTCGACACCGATCTCGCAGAGCAATTCCTGCAGGCGACCACACAGGAAGAACGCGATGAAATCCTCAAGGAGATTTACCGCGACATTGGCAGACAGGTGCCTGCCACCTTCATGGACAAATGGAATGCGTGGAGATACTATGCCATGCTCGGCAACATCCGTACCCACGTCCGCAACGCGCTGGGTAACACATTCTTCATGCCCGTGGTTTTTGCAAAGGATATGACCGCAACGGCTATTGAGTCCGCTGTCAGTAGAGTGACCAAGGGCGGCATTCAGCGCACCAAGCAATACGGTTCGCTGACCACCAAACGAGGAAGAGAGATTCTGAAGGCGTCGTGGGCAGATTTCGACAAGGTAAAAGAGTCGATGGGCGATGCCAAATACAGCGAGTCGGTCAACGCCAATCGGTACATCGAGGAAGGAAGACGGATATTCAAGTTCAAACCGCTCGAAAAACTTCGGAAAGGCAATTCAAATCTACTCGAATCCGAGGACATGCTGGCTTCTCGTCCGCACTACGCTTTCGCAATGGCGCAGTATTGCCTTGCCAACAACATCACCGCAGAGCAGATCGCCAAAGGAAAAGCGATCCTCCCTGCGAGAACCTACGCCATGAACGAAGCGAAGAAGGCAACCTACAGAGATGTCAACGCCTTCTCGCAGATGGTCAGCGGATGGGGACGAAGTGACGGCAAGAATGTGGTCAAGAAGGTCGGCAGCGCGATTGTGTCGGGCATTCTGCCCTTCCGCCGCACTCCTGCAAATATCCTCGTGCGCGGCTTGGAGTATAGCCCTGCTGGGCTGCTCAAGAGCCTGACGGTCGATCTGTGGAAGGTCAAGAACGGCGATAAAACCGCAGCAGAGGCGATTGACAATATCGCCGCTGGCTTGACAGGTACGGGTCTCGTTGGGCTTGGCGTACTCCTTGCGGCAGAAGGACTCCTGCGCGGTCACGGCGGCGACGATGAGGACGAGAACAAGTTTGACGAGCTGATGGGGCATCAGGCGTATGCGCTTGAGCTGCCGGGCGGCAAATCCATTACGCTCGACTGGCTTGCTCCCGAAGTCCTGCCGTTATTCATCGGCGTCAACCTGTGGGAAATGACAGGCGCGGAACACGAGAACGTCACGCTCTCGACGATCCTCGGCGCGGTCAGCAATGTTACCGAGCCGCTGTTGGAGATGTCTTGCCTTCAGAGCCTGAACGATGTGTTCGACTCTGTCGGTTATGCCACCTCCGAGGGCTTGGACGCCCTCCCTGCGGCTTTGGCAAGCGCGGCGACCAGTTACCTCACGCAAGGCTTACCGACGCTTCTCGGTCAAGGCGAACGCTCTGCGCAGGAAGATCGCATGACCACCTACACCGAGAAGAACGACTTCCTCACGGGCGATATGCAGTATCTGCTCGGCAGCATCAGCGCCAAAGTGCCTGTTTGGGACTACAACCAGATCCCCTACATCGATGCATGGGGTCGGAAGGAGACCAACGGGAACACGCTGGAACGAATCGGGAACAACTTCCTCAATCCTGCCTACACCTCCGACGTTGCTATGAGCGACATGGAAGCGGAGCTGCTCCGACTCTATGAGCAGACAGGCGAGGCTGGTGTGCTCCCTGAACGTGCGCCCAAGTATTTCACGGTGAGCGGCGAGCGGATCGACCTGACCGCCGAGCAGTACGTCAAGTACGCCACGGTCAAGGGTCAAACCTCTTATAAGATGATCACCGACTTGGTCACGAGCAAGGAGTACAAGGCACTCACCGATGCGGAGAAAGTCAAGGCGATCTCTGAAGTGTATGCTATGGCGAACGAGGAGGCGAAGGCTGCGGTCAGCAACTACAAGCCGACATCCAATAAGGCTGGCATCAATCCGTCCTCCTACGCGGTCTACGAGGCGCACAAGGCAACCGCAAGAGAAGACGGCAAGCTGGATCAGAGCGAGGTCTTCGACATCATCGAGTCTATGCTTACCAACGGCTTGAACGATGACGATGCGTGGGCGCTGTACATCGACGAGTACACACCGACCTCCGCGACCGCTGCGAGCGGCTACAACAAGGACGGCACAATGAATGCCTACGGTGTGCGTGATGCAGGCGTGGATATCGGAACGTGGTTGGAGTTCAAGGAGAACGTGAACAACCTCGAATACGAATCCGGGAAGCAGGGCGCAAGAAAAACAGCCTTTGAAGAAATGCTCGAAGAGATG
>JAGBRZ010000217.1 GCA_017632155.1 Clostridia bacterium | reverse complement strand
GTCAGCGCACAGATTGCCGAGGACAATCACGCTTCCAGACATCTTGCCGAAAAATTAGATTTTGAACTTCATGCGATATTACCGCAGGCAAATCTGGGTGGAAAAGTGGTTGATGTTGCGTATTATTCTTTGGCAAATAGGTCTTGTTTCATGTGAGATTTCCAACCAAACGGAGAATGGCAAACGGCAAATTATCCGTTTGCTATGTTTACAAACACATGGTTATCCAGTATAATAGAATCACAAAAAGCTTTTTGATTCTATTTTTAAGGAGATTATAAAATGTCAATCGGAAAAAATATTGCTCTTTTGCGAAGAGCTAAAGGACTGACGCAGGCGGAACTTGGTGACCTGCTTGGAGTATCTAATCAGGCGGTGTCAAAGTGGGAATCGGAAATGTCGATGCCGGATGTTATGCTGTTGCCGGATATTGCAAAAGTGTTTGGCGTGGATTTGAACGATTTATACGGCACGGCAAAGGAAATACCGGAATTTTCCGTTCCTGTTCCTGAATCCGAAACGAATACGCAAGATAGACGAATATTAAATATTTCGGCAAAGGTTGAGGGAGTGGACGTCAAAATCAAAATGCCTGCAAAAGCATTGCGGTCTATTATGGATCTATGCTTCGACGATGACGATGAGCAGAAAAAAGCATTAACAGAGATACTTGACAGTCCTATGTCCGGAACAGTAATCGACGTAGATAACGAAGATTGCAAGGCAAAGATTTGTGTGGAAGAATATGAAAATTAAGCTGTATATTGACGATGTACTGAAAGAAGAATGCAATGACGACGGATTTGTTATTTTAGTCAAAAGAAAAAATTCCAGCTTTGTGAATTTGTTTTCCAACGAAAAAGCCATGGTTTCTCCGTATTATGAGAAGGAGTATCTTTTGCCGAACGGAAGCCTATATATGATCAGAATTAGTACATCGCCTGTTTTTCAAGAAGCTTCTAATATTGTGAAACAGTTCAAAGGGCTAAAATATGTTGAACTATGTGATGGAAATGCAACGCTTCAAATAGAGTATTAATTACGTTAAGAAAGTTGCGTTTTTCTCCTATAATTCCATAAAAGCCAATCAAGCTATATTTATATTGGTATAGCAACTGACTCTTCATTTTCGCTGTGTGGCGAATGTCGCATTGGGTACTGGTTCGTATCCATGAGGTAGTGCTATAACGGTGCAAAAATTTTGAACGATAACGTGAAAAGTCCTTGATTTTCAAGGACTTTTCCTTTTTTTATGGATAAAACATACCGCTCACCGGTGCACCTTTTTTCTGCCTTATGCTCTTGCGTCTGTGACGATTGTACGGGAAAATTTTAAAACCTATTGACAATACAGGAGGTTGGTGATATATTGTATTCGTTAAAAATCATGGTGCAAAAATCATTTGTGCGTATGGATACCGCATCGTGGATGGGGAGGAACCGTTTTGAAAGATAATTTGCTGATAAAGGGCTCGATTTTCAAGGCACTTTTTATTTTTTCTCTTCCTATTATCGTAACGAATACGATCAATGTTTTATTCCATGCGGCAGACGTGGCCGTTCTTGCATTTTTTGCGGGAGACGCTGATGTAGCGGCGGTTGGGGCTTGCGGATCGTTGATTACGCTTATGGTATCTTTGTTTACCGGATTTGCTACGGGAGCCGGCGTTTTGATCTCCAAACGCGTCGGAGCAGATGACGAGCAGGGCACGAAAAAAGCCATAGGAACCTCGCTGTCCCTCGGTCTCCTCTCGGGCGTATTTCTTATGCTCGTTTCCTTGATATTCGCAAGAAGATTTTTGATACTGATGAATTGCCAGCCTGATGTGTTGGATGCGGCAACGCTTTATCTGAAAATATATTTTCTCGGGTCTCCGATCATGATGCTGAATAGCTTTGCTGTTGGCGGCGTGAGCGCTTCCGGAGATAGTACGCGACCGATGATCTATTCCATGCTTTCCGGCGTGATCAATGTGGGACTTAATGTCGTTTTTGTTGCTGTTTGCCGTTTGTCGGTGGCCGGTGTTGCTATGGCAACGGTATTTTCTGCGGCTGTTTCGCTGACATTGGTTCTGATCCGGTTGTTCCGAGGAAAGGGACGCTGCAAGGCTGAAATCGCAAGCCTGAGAATAAACAAAAATGACCTTTTGGAGATCATCAAGGTGGGAATCCCGACCTGTCTTTGCAGTCTTTCCTTTTTCTTGGCAAATGTCATTTTGGCATCTGCGGTCAACTCCATCAGCACAGATGCGATGTCTGCAAATGCCATCTCGAACCAGTTTGATGGCATTATTTATACCGTTGGAGCTGCGGTTGCATCTGCTACTTCGGTGATCGTTGCGCAGAATTACGGTGCGCGTAACATAGAACGTATGAAAAAAGCAATTTTAATCGGGGTTACTTACGCTACATCGATCAGCTTGCTTTTGGGAAGTGTTTTTGTGGTATTTGCAGACCCGATATTAAGAATGTTGTCGGACAGTGAGTCTGTTATTGCCATCGCAAAGGAAAAAATGATATTTTTGTGTCTTACATATTTTATAACCAGCATTATGGAAGTGTTTGCCTTCTCGCTGCGTGCGATCAAGCATCAGTTGAGTACCATGATCGTTGGTGCTGTTTGCGGATTGGGCATACGTTGTTTTTGGAGATACTTCATATGGCCCGCAAATCCAACGCTTTCCATGCTGTTTGCCTGCTATGCCGTCAGTGCTTTTGTGGCAATTATCATTTACCTGTTTGTCTACAAATTTGCATTGAAGACGATACACAGAGAAGAGCAGAGTGTGTTGTTACAATCTGAATGATGAAATAAATCTCAAATGTGATCATATTCCATGAACAATTTTGATTGATATACCGAGGGGACAACAAATGAAATACGATATCGTGATCGCAGG
>JAGBRZ010000027.1 GCA_017632155.1 Clostridia bacterium | reverse complement strand
TCGATCAGCTGCTGCGATGGGGCTGTCTCCCGCTTCGCGGACACTTCAACGTCAACCTTCGACGCCGAGTTGACGTACCCGTGGTTGTTCTGTATATCGTTCAGATAAATGATCTGCGGCAGGTCACCGCGGAACGCAAGCTGCTTCTTCACAGCGGCGATGTCTGTATAACATTGTTCGATCACCGGCTTGAACTCCGGGTTTCCGAGGCCCCGTTTCCAACTCAGGAGCTGGTCACGCGATACCCCAAGAAAAGCCGCCAGTGATTCGATGTCGGGAATGATGATATTCCCGTTTGTTGCGCACATTGCAAGGAATTCCCAGAACTTATTGACCGCCTGCGAAAGCTGTTTGACGCTGCTGTAATGATTCGGCATGGCGCGTTCTTCCCTCAGCTTTCTGGACTCGACGACGACATTAACAGCCTCCGCATAGTCCGCCGGTGTCAGGATTCCTTTGGTATTGCGCGACTTTACCGGAGCGGCCTCGGTGAGCACCGGCATATCTGCCAGTACTCCCTCGACCTTCTCCGGGGCTTTCTTCTTGCTGCCCATTACCTGAACGGCAGTTGCCCGTCAGGGATGTCAGCCGGAATCTGCATGAATCCCCCTTCGTCTTTTGCGCCGTACCCGGAAAGCGCGTTCTGGAATGCGTCAAAGCCGCTCTGTCTGGACTGTTCCGTCCCTTCGGTTGACTGTTCAAACGTTGCTTCAAGCGAGAAGTCAACCGACCATGCACCGGTATCCTTGTCTTTCTTCGCCTTTTTGGACACCTTTTCAATGCTCTTGATCTTCACAGCACCTGTCATAGCTTTTACTTCTGCGGGATTTGAGGCAAAGATCGTCACCACGTCTTTCCCTTCGTTTGCCGTTGCGCGGACAAGCGCCCACGGCCCCCTGTTGCTGTCGCCGGACCGGACTTCGGACCGGTCAAAAACGTCACCGACGCGTACATATACAGACATTTTTTACTCCTCCGTTTCTACTGCTTCGGCGTCAATTACATTGCCGAGTGTGATTTTCGTTTTGGACTTCTTCGGTTCGTCGTACCCGTATACGTCCTGGTTCTCGTCCTGCGTGTGTAAGCCCTGCAGTACATCCGGGCATTCCGTACGGGCGAACAGCGCCGCTGCGCGGTACCGGAACATCAGCTCCGGCATGGACATCCACTTACTGCCGGGTTTCTTGTCCCACCCTTCCGCGCGGACCATGGCCCACGTCACCGCTGCACCGTTCACGCGCTGCCCGGTGGACCTGTCGATGGCGGTCACATAGCACCCGTATTCCGGCGTATCAGGTTCCCCGCACCACATATATTGCACGCGATCATAAAGCCCGCTTGCCTTGATTGCCGACATACAGAACTGACCCGACCAGGCCGGTTTGCCCTTTACCAGGTACAGATTCTGCATGACCTGCATGAGCGAGAACCCTGTGCGGCTCGCCATATCCATTGCGAGCAGTACGTTGTCCGGGCGGTTCCGGTAGGTTTCCGGGACCAGATCCGACTTCGCAAGTATCTGTGCGTTCTTGTAAGCCTTGTTAAGCGAGTCGCCGCTCATGTAATCCAGCTGATTTTTTACAGCCGGTGCTGTAGTTTCTTTCTGAAGTTCAAGTTCTTCCATCAGTCTTCCTTCTTTCTTTTCTTCGTTTTCAGTTCGTTATGCAGCAGGATACACGCCTTTGCGAGATCATCCCGGAACGGCAGCTCCAACAGCCTGTACTTCCCGTCCTTCTTGAGCTGCAGGACGTACTGGGTTTCCGGCCCGTCACCCTGTGATTCAAGCATCATCCGATACAGTGCGAGCTGTGTCGTCACAAGCGGTTTGTGTATCGTGCTTGTGGTTTTGATGTCAAGCAGTGCCTTCTTCCCGTCTACGGTTCCCATGCGGTCAATGGTTCCCGCGTATCTGTATTCCGCGTTGTACGATGCGTATTCGATCCTGTCCCACCGGACATTGTGCTCACGCCGAAACGAGATGTACGCTTCAAGATACGGCAGGTATTCGTCATCCACTTCCACCTCGCCGAACTTGTCCAGGGCTTCGGTCGCCTTGTGTACCGTTGTGCCCCTGTCCGCTGCCCGGTCAAGCGTGTACTGCGACACGTCGCTGTATGTTTCCCGCGTCAGAAACCGCGTCAGTTCAGACACGCTCGGAAGGATCTCCCCGTCGAGCTGGTACTCGTGCTGTTCCGGGGCAAAACTAAGTATTCTTGCCATTATGTTACCCTATGCCCTTTCGATATTTCATAATTCGCTCGCTCTTCCGGCGTCAGCGGCCGTTCGTACCACAGGACCGCGTACACCTGCCCGCCGGCCTCTTCACAATAAACGTGGTTCGTGAGGTTGTAAAACCGCATGAACCCGTCTCCGGGGAACGTGCCGAGGGAACATTTACGAGCCATCATGTAATGTCGGTACGCCGGGAACACACCGTTCAGCTTTTCCTGCTCGTGCCTTATGATCGAGATTAACCGATTCGGCGTCACCTCCGCCGGCGTCCTCGGCAGGCCCATCCGGACTGCTGCTTCCGGGGTGCAGAATCGGAACCGACTCCGCAGTGTGTTCTCCGCGATCCCGATACGGTGCGCCCATTCCCGGACAGTAAGCGTGATTCCGTCAACAGTGATCCGCATCGGCTCCATCGGTCTGTTCCGTGACGGGTAAAGGGCGTCCTCTATCGGTTTCCCGGACCGGAGCCGTTCTATCACTGTACGGGTGTTCAGCCCCTTCATTTCCGCCCATTTCTCAATGGTGTGTGATTCCCCGTTTATCGTGTAAACGTGTTTCTTTGAGATCATAGCAGTTCCTCCAGTATCACATTGACGCACGGCTCCTCGCCATAGACCTTGTTTACCTTCAACGCCGTGATCTGTTTGTCGTCTTCGTACGCGAGGCCGTTCAGCGCGTCCAGTATCGTCTTCGCTATGTTGTCCGCATCCGGCTTGACCGTCGGCAGGATCTCCCCCCGGAGCATACGCTCGCGGTTCGCCTTCGTCGTTGATTTGGGGATCTTGAACACGCAGGTGATCTCTGCGCGGAGCGGACCGTTAAGCTGCGTAGAATTACACATCGCAATGTAACGCATCCGAACGTGCTTTTCATAGTCGGCGGTTTTTTTCGGAGTATAGGTCCTGACATATGCCCCGCCGGAACTGAACCGCGGACGCCCCTTGCCGACCGGTGCGCCTTCAACAAAGAACGCCGCCCTACTCATCCTTTTTCTCCAAGGCTGCGTGTGACGCGAAATTCAGCCGATTTCGGACGTCTTCCGGTATCAGCGCATCTTTTACCGCGCGTTCCTGCAAAGCGTTGTAAACCCGCATAAATTGCGCTTGCGCGACGTTTAAGCCTTCGTACTCAAGCTGTGACCACGCCCGCAGGTTTCCAGGACTCCCGACCGACCGCCTGACAGTCTCCGGAAGCGCGTTGTACTCTTCAACGGAGTTGTACGCAGAATTGCCGATTGCCCGGAGAACCATGCCCCACGCTTCAAGCGCTGTCAGCTCCTGCTTCGACTGTGCCTCGCTGATCTGCCCGATCAGCTGTCCGACCGAAGGCGCGAACCCGGTACTGTTCGTGATGGCGTATCTTTTCAGCGCGGCCTGCATGACGTTAAAGTCGTATTCCTTCAGTACGACCGCCCAAGCGTCAAGCGTCAGTTTCGGGTCCGGCACCCGCCACTGCGGATATAGTGACTGAACCGCAATCAAAAGCGCTTTTGTTTCATCCCTTGTCATGCGTCCCTCCACTTGTCCAGGTATTCCTGATGCATCTCTTCGGCGGTCTTCTGGGACGGCTTTCCGCGTCTGTCCCAGTTCCGAGCCGCTGCCTTCCAGTCCTTCATCTTCTCCCGCCCGATCATCCATCCCTTTGCGGTGTAATAGTCCACGAAGTACCCGGCGTCCACATTCAGGTCCTTGTCCGCGCAGTACTCCGAAACCTCGTCTACGGTCGGCGGTTGGAAACGCTTTCTTTCTTCTGTATGCGTAAGCATACCTTCTTTCTCTACCCTATCCTCTCCTAACCTATCCTTAACTACCCTATCCTTACCTACCCTATCCTGTGTATCCAATTTGGATACAAACTGGATACATTCTGTATACAGCCCCCGCTCGTCTGTCGAAAGCTGTTCCCGTTCTTCCCGGAATTCCGTCTGCCTGAACCGGTCCTTCTGGATATAATTGTGAATCTTCCAGTGCCGGATCACAACAACGCCAGACTCAAACGGGATCAGAAACTTTTTCGCAATCAGCACCTTCAAATCGTCATCCGACGCGCCGATCATCCGCTGTATCTTCCGGGGGCATCCGACAAAACCCTCATCGTCTGCCCGCATCGAAAGATGGAAGTATAACGCCTGCGTCGAAAGCGGCATATCAAGGAATACCTCGGTGCCAATAATTGTCTTAGCGAACATTCTTCGTTCAGCCATTTTTCCCTCACTCTCCGAACCTTCTCTTCGTTACGGCGATGCAGAACTCTTCAATCTCGCTTGCCCACGCCGGTGTTGCGCCGCAATGCTGAAACGCAAGTGGAAACCCGCCGATACCGTCAAACAGGCTGCCCATCGTGATGTCGCGGTCGTACTGCGCCGCGATCTTCCGTGCAAGAACTTTCCAGTACGGCAGGGCAATGCTGTTTCCAAGGGCTTTATAACGTGCTGTGTCGGACGCCTTGTGTGCCTTGCCTCTTGTATCTGTCCATTCCCCTATGTCCGTCCACCCGTCCGGGAACCCCTGCAGGCGTTCGCACTCAAGCGGCGTCAGGCGTCGAAGAGCCGGTCCGTTTATGGGGCTGACCGCCGCAACGATAGGTTGCTCATGGTTTGCGTTCAGTGTTGCACACCACCCCTTCATTATTTCGGCGTTTGCCTGGCCTGTCGCCATTATGAATGGTTCAATGTCGAACACCGCGTTCACCTGGTTCCCACCCGTTCCCATCCTTTGTGTCAGAGTCGGGCAAATGCCGTCCTTCACAATGGTGTTTTTCGTACTGGTCAACTCTATCATCAGCACTCCACCGCTTACGTCAGAACAGCCTGACGGATCAGGGCTTCCCGAAGTTGCTCCGGCAGTTCCCGCCCGCGCTTGTCCGCTCTCCGCAGAATCCCCTGACACGCCTTTGCGGTTAAACAATATTTCGGGTGCGGATTGTCCTCCAAAATCTGCGACAAGCGCGATTCTACGTCTTCGTTGGGGCACTCCCCAAAACTGCGCATCGTGTACTCTCCAAGCAACGGACCACCCGTCACCCATGACGCACCCTGCAGGTTGCCACCCCCCCTCAGGTCGAGGAATTGCGGCAAACGGTTCCGCAATCCGTGCTGTTTCTTCAAGCACGATTCGGAAGTCTCCGCCTTTAGGGTCTCCGCTTGACAAGGCTCCGGGGACGTTTTCCCACACCATGAACCTGGGCCGAACAAACTTATCTGTCCTTCCACTTGCTCTGTCATGCTCTCGCATCTCCTTTATTACGCGCACCTGCTCCATAAACAGGCCGCTTCGTTCTCCTGCAAGCCCGGCACGCTTTCCCGCCGCGACGCTAAGATCCTGACACGGCGAACCGCCCGTAACAACATCAACAGGCGGCAGGTCTGCGCCGTTCAGTTTTGTGATGTCGCCATAGTGGATCATTCTTCCGCGTCTCCCTTGTACGGCTCAGGGTATTCAGCCCACGCGACAACCCTATCCACCATCGGATAGCCGCCCGTGTTGCGCCACTCGCCATTCGCGTCAAGATACCCGGTCGAAACCCAGCGGAGGTCCGTGCTCCCCTGCACCGTCACGAGGCACCGCTTAAACGGCAGCGGGAATGTCGCCGTGTACCACTCAGTCACAGGAATCACCAAGCCGGAAAAGAACGGCATATTCGTTCTTCGCCGGGTTGCGGCGCAGGTGGTGCCCGTAGTATCCGTATCCCGCGACCCACTGCTGCGGGATGCCGTCCGGGAAAAGATACTCTTCCCGCTTCGCGTACGGAAGTTCCGTCAGCATAATGTATTCTTCCTCAGTCAGCTCACGTTTAATCGTCTGCATTTCCTTCTCCTTCCGGGCCTTCGCCCATCAAAACCATTATTACAGCCACAACTGTAATAAGCCCACCAAGCAACCCGCCAAAGATGGCGACTAAAAACTCCATCACATTCCCTCCCATTTCTTGCACCGCTCTTCCGCTCTCGTGTCCTCACCCGCCAGCGGGCTGTCGATGCAAATACAGTAATGTTCCCAGCCTTCTTCCGGGTCATGTGCCCACCACCGGCACGTTTCACAGATCTTTTCTTCAGTCATTATTGTTCCCTTCCTTTGTGCGCTCATCGTCCTGACCCCATACCGCATTCCGGAATTCCGTCTCATTTTCAAATTCGTTGCAGATGTCCATGAAAACGTCGGGAGAAATGATCCTGCAATGAAGAAGGTGAATGAGCACGGTGCTCATCGCCATTTGCCAGCTCACCACCACGGCATATCTCGTGATCGGGTCTTCGTACTCCTTCACGGTCTGGAGGCGTTCTCTGAACTTGTCTA
>JAGBRZ010000216.1 GCA_017632155.1 Clostridia bacterium | reverse complement strand
ATGGATTTCCGTTCTCGTCCTTGGTACGCTTGATGTCCTTCTGCTTACCGTTAACCCAGTAGGCTTATCTGAAACCCCACGTGCCATTTGGGAGCTGAAACACTTCCGTCGATGTTGTTTTTTTCATTTTTCCTTCCTTATATATATTGGATATTTCTTGGAGAGTTTCACGTTTTCAAAGTTCGGTTTGGAAGTACTGATTTGCTCAAAAGCTTTATATTACAAGGCTTTTAACTCACCCTTAAAGTCTTTCAGTACCCACCGAATCCACGACGAAGCTCGCCACGGCAAAGCCCTCGAGGGTATGCTTAAGAGATATTTCAAATAATATCGAAAATCTCATAAAAGCCTTGTAAAACAATAACTTTATAACAACTTCAGGAACAGAGCCTCGGCTCTGTTCCTGTTTTCTTTTGACGATTACACACCCACATACACACTAAATCATTGGAGCTTTTTTGGAAATTCCATACTCCGAAACTCTCAAATCGGAAATGCTTTTGGAAGTCTTTTTGGAACTCTCTCCCGATGAGTTTATTATATCAAAAAAGCCTATCCTTGCGAATAGGCTTTTTGCTTTGTTTGCGGAAAGGTTGCAAAAGGTTGAGATTTATGGTATAATATAAACGTACCTTGTGTCGTATATAGGGAGAATTGCCCTCGCCTAACATCACATTCAGCAATTTGAACTTCTTCATTCTCGCTCGTATTTTTATGGCGGATTCGGAACGAAAACTCGCCATGTGTTTCTTGAAGATGCGCTACGGATGGTAAATATAATATAATTTAGGAGAGATTTTATGGTTGATATGATGACTACAAACCAACAGTTGTTTTGTGAGCTGTTGGATCGCAGTATTTTGGAACTGTCGGATATAGACGTTACCTTTCGCGATCGTGGTATCGAGGCGGCGGAAAAGCAGTTGGCGGATTACATACGCTCCTGTCTGAAAACAGAAAATTTCTTCAAAATACCTTATCAGCCCAGAGAAAATGCCTGGGCACTGCCGGAGGATGACGACTTTGCCGCTGCAGAGAAAATAATAAACGGCGAGCTTCGCTCGATAGCATTTCCCCATAAATTTACCGATACCTCCCACGTAGATTGGGAATTTAATTCCACTCCAAATGAAGCCCCGGAGTGGACGTGGCAGCTTTCCCGTCATCACGAATGGCGCTGCCTCGGACATTGCTACCGTCTCTCGGGCGATGAGAAATATGCTAAGGCATTTACAGAGCTTTTTATGAGTTGGTGTGAGCAGGCAAAATGCCCGTCTGATATGTCAAAAAACACAAAATGTTGGAGAACTATCGAAGCGGGTATCCGTTTGGCACTGAATTGGAACTATGCGTTCTACTCATTTTACAAATCACCGTATATGACGGATCGTGTAATATGTACCTATGTGCGCTCGATCTGTGATCACGGATACCGTCTTAGCCGCTTTCATAGCGTGGCAGGAAACTGGCTGATTATGGAGATGGCGGGGCTTGCACATATAGGCATGCTTTATCCTTTCCTGACCAATGCACGCGAGTGGGGTGATTATGCCTTTTCGAGGCTCCAATCGGAGCTTGACCGTCAAGTATATCGCGACGGCTTCCAATTTGAGTTGTCTACGAATTACCACGACGTGGTCATTATGAATTACCACAGAGTATTCGCCGCGGCGCGAGAGATAGGATATCCCGTCAGCCGAGAGTTCATCGACAAGCTCTTGCCACTGTTCGAACTTGACATCAATATAACTTGTCCTGATGGCAAATACCCCGACCTTAACGACGGACATCGCGCTTCGCTTGAAACTTGGTGTCGTTTGGGCAGCATATATTTTCCGAAACATGAGGCAATAAATTATTTTGCGACCAATGGCAAGGATGGACGAGCTCCCGAGTATACGAGTGTTGCTCTGCCATATTCCGGATTGGCTTTTATGCGTACCGGATGGGGCAAAGACGATCTTTGGTGCTTTATGGATGCCGGAGATTTTGGTCGCGGACATCAGCACGAGGACAAATTGAATATCCTTATGTATGCGTATGGCAAAAATCTTCTTCCCGACTCAGGCTGTTACTCATACGATAGCTCCGCTATGCGACGCTTTGTCCTAGACTCTCGTTCGCACAACTGTGCTATGGTTGACGATATGTCGCAGAATCGCAGGGGAAGATATCATCCCGACAACGAGCCGCTAAATAGATACGCAGGTATGCTATGGAGCTTTTCAGCCGACGTCGACAGCGTTGAAGGCGTTTACGATCAAGGATACGGTGAGCAGTACCTTCACGTTATACACAAGCGAAAGCTGATCCTTTTCAAAAAAGGCGTTACCGACAGTGCTCCGTTTGCGATGGTTATTGACAGATTTGCAAGTGAAGATGGCGAAGAGCATCTTTTTCAGCCCTCCTATCAGCTTGGCACAGAGCCATACACAGATGACGGCGTGCGTTTTACGTCTGATCACGGCGACCAAGTCAGCTTCAGTATTGTTGCCTCGGAGCGTCATAGTATTATTATCGGACAGGAGAAGCCATTATTTATGGGGTGGCGAAAGAGCTATGAGCTTCCCAATGCATTAAACTTTCCCGTTCCCGCACCCTGCGTAAGGTTTGCTTTAAAAGGAAAAGAAGCGCGTCTTGTTACGCTTTTATGCCCTTACAATGGCACAGGCAAAACGCCAAGATCGGTCGAAGCCTTGAGCAGTATTTCCGATACCAAAGCTTTTATTGAATTTTCCGATGGCAGTACTGCGATCATTGACGAATTGGATCATCCGTGTTACGCGGACACGGCAGACAAATTGGTTGGGATATAATCACAAAATTTCACCGACAGAAGCAGCAGGAAGAAAGGTAATAGAGTATCATTCACGTATCTTTTGTTGAGACTATGGGACAAATGATTTTTCCACAAGCTGTCTTGTCACCCTAAGCCTTGACGCAGCGACCGTTCTCGCAGTATTCGGCGAACACTTCTGCCACGGCAAGGCTCTCGAGGGTATGCTTAAGAGATATTTCAAATAAGCCCAAAACTTTATAAAACCACGCGAAAAGCCTTGTAAAACAAAGCAATTCGCACACCGGGAGCGACTAAAAGGTCGCTCCTCTGTTTTTACACCATCCCATCCCACAAACACCCACTCCACTCATTTTCCACCCAAACAGTGGAACTTTTGTGGAATTTCTGCCACCTCGGAGGCTCAATTTCGGAATGCTTTCGGAAGTCTTTTTGGAACTCTCTCCCGATGAGTTTATTATACCAAAAAAGCCTATCCTCGCGAATAGGCTTTTTTATTATAATTTACTGCATTCTTTCCTCAAAGTCCTTGAGAAGCTGTTTGATTCTGTTGTTATAAACTTTCTCTTTGACCTTATAGGTAGACGCAAAGGTATTGTTGCCGCTCTGGACAATAGAACGTGTGAAGGTTCCGATATTTTCGAGCTCGTGTCCGTAAATCATACCGGTATCGAACTTGATACTTTCACGAATAAGGTCGAATACCATACCCGATTCAACGTCAACAAGGTATCTCGTCTTCATAATAACCTCGCAGTAAGCGGGAAGGATATCCATATATGAGCGGTAATTCCATTCCTCAAATACGGTACCAACCTCACTAAGGTGCTTACTTGTTGCCATAATCGACATCGTGCTGTAAGCATTCTGCGCGGTGGTGTAGTAGTTCTCCTGATTGAGATCATACTTGGGCAGAGGAAGCAGACCGTAGCCGGAGGGCATGTTTCTGAGCGCCGTATTGACTTCAGCGCTCGGATAGATGTAGAAGAGCCAGAAAAGAGCCTCGTCATTCGTGAACTTGTTGATTTGATTGGTATCGTCAGAGTCTGTGTATGCACCGTTGTTCTCGTTTAAGAGAGCGATATTATAGTCAATAGCGCTCGAAACCTTATCGGGATCCCAAGCGATCTCGAGACCGCCGTCAGCGGTCTTTGCGAGCATATCAATACCGAATGCGGTAAGGAATGCGTCATAAGCCGACGCGCCGCCGCTCGAAAGAAGGCCGACCTTATCTGCCATGTCGGGAGCACCGGACTGATTGGTATCCACCCAGGCATCCTTTGAGTACTGAATAAGAAGATCGATGGTCCACTGTCCGTCAAGAACTACGTCATAGAGATTACCGATCTTATAATCGCTTGCAAGAGTCGTGTTGTAATAAATAACGATAGCGCGGTCAACGCCCGTAAGGTTGAGATCGCCTACGATGAAGTAGAGCTGATCTTTAATGGTTGCGGCTTCAACGTAGGTCTGGTTCCACCAAGGATGGCTGATATTCATAGTATCAACGTCATAGAGGTTTTCATAGCAATCGCGGAGAGCCGCCACTGTAGAGTAGGCAGCGTAGTTTGAAATAAGATCAAGACCCGAAGTGCCGCCCGATTGGTATTCGGCTATAACAGTGAGCTGAGATTCATCCTTGCTGGAGCTCTCGATAAATTCAAAGGTGAAATTAAGGTCTTCCTCGAGCATTTGGTTTCTCTTGTAGATTGCATCGTTGAGAATATCGCCGTTTGTGCCCTCGGCAAAAAACTCACGGTTCCACGTTTCTTCGTCACGGAGCAACATTGTGATAACAGTACCGTCCGCAAACTTCGTGCCATCTGGGGTAGGGGAAGCTATATAGGGTCTGCCCCACTCGTCGGTAAGAGGCTCGTTTTCACCCGAAGCGGCGTCCCCGTCGGGCGCTGAGGTAGTCGCGTTAACATCCGCCGCGGAGGTTTCCTCTTCGACACCGGTATTCGCACAAGCACCAAAGCAAAGCGTCAGAGTGATGAGCACGAGAATGAACGAAATAATTCTGATAAATTCTTTCTTCATTTTTTTAGTCCTTCTTTCATTTTAATAAAATATATGTGTTATCATGCGATTATAAGTGCGAGGGGCTCCATCGCCGCGATGGGGTACTTAACGTATGTCACATTGTCGCGCACCTCGAAGTCACAGGGGATGCGCTCGCCTTGCTCATTAAGACGGTCTATGTGCGACACCGCACTCTTGATTACAAGCGGAAGTTCGTCGATGGCATCTTGCGAAAGATTGAAGGCTACGGCAAACATATCGCCGCCGGGAAGCCTGCCCGCCCTAAGATAGAGCTCAGCGTCCTCGGGGTAATATACGGGGAGAAGGTCATTTTTCGAAAATATATCAACCAACTGTCGCTTTCTCGTTTCGTTCAAGAGCGAGAAGGCGGAATAATACTTGAAAGGCATATCCGGAGTTCCGCAAAAGACGATGCACTCACCGCCGAGGGAGGTCTTATGGCGGGTAACACCGGGATACAGAGGTTCACAGACATTAAGCTTTTGGTTGAAGTGATATACCTCGGAGAGCCATTCGGTCTCGTCGGAGAGGGGTGTAAGCTCTCTGTTTCCATACTGCACATCAAGAGAAATGCCATTCACTCGCTCACCTGTTGCGACCTTTGCGGTAGTGGAAGAGGTCTGCACACCGACTTGGTCGATTTGGCTGGTTCCCGAAGCAACAATCACACCAAGCTCGGAGGCAAAACCGCGGGAGGCAAGCGCGTCAGCCGCGCCGACAGAGAGGATGAGAGTTCCCTTCATAAATCCGCGGATCTCGTCGTCAGTGAAGCCTCGGACGGAAAAATCGTCGAGGAAGATTGCGCCCTCGCCGTCATTTCCAAAGTAGAAAGGAAGACCCAGTCGCTCAAGCACACAGCTTGACCAAGCGGAGAGGTTAAAATGCTTTTTTGTGCGCATCTGATAGAAGAAGTCCTGCTTATGCGTCAAGGGTATTCGACATCCAAACGGACGAAGCTCGCTCGCGTAGGCGGTGAGAGCTTCATAGAAGCCCGAATATTTTGCAAGCTTTTTTCTGTACGCCTTGCCCGATGCGGGCTCGAATGCGGTAAGTCTTGTTATCCAATGCTTTGCACCCGTTGCGCCCTCGAGTATTGATGCGGTAAAGTGAGCGTGAAGGAGTGCGGCAGAGGTGGAATATCTGTTCTGCGGACAAGTATCGGTTTCTGCCAGGAAAATATCGACCTTGTCCTTCGTGCTTTCGCGCAGTATAGCCGCGCGAAACATATTTGCGGTGAAGTTACGCGCACCGCCCGTGTTGGCGGAGTTGGAGTAGGGTCCACCGTTGAGTCGGATTATCTTCGGATTGCCCTTGCCCGCGAATGCCTCTGCGGTATAGCCTGAAAACTCGCAGAATGTGGATGTGTAGATGCCGGAAACCACGCCTTGAATGGTAGGATCCACCTCGTCGAGCCCTTCTCGCATAGCTTTTACACAATCAACGAGCGAGTCGCGAACTACCTCTGCGTAAAGATCGGAATAATATTTATCCTCCTCGGTGTTTCCGAGGCAGTGCCCATAGAGTTCCTCGCGGGTGATCGCCTTTCCCGCACGTCGGTTGAGCTCTGCCATATGATGCTTGCAAGCGCAGCCGCCCGTCGGTCTGTAGAAAAGTCCAAGATCGTCGTCGAGCATAACAACCGCGGGGTGACGCTCGGCGAGAATGCGGAACTGCTCTTTTATGTACTTACGAAAGTCCGGATCAAGCGGACAGCAGGTTACTATTCTCTCCTCGCCTGTCGGGAGAGAGACGGTAGGCTGAAAGGGATAGGGCTCGTAGGGGGTGTAGATATGACCGAGGGTCGCTTGCACGAGCACTCCGTGCCGCGCGCCGCTCTTATCAAGCCTCTCGCGGAAGAGGTCATACTTTGCGCATTGCAGCTCTGCTTTGTTG
Organism: Clostridia bacterium; assembly: GCA_017632155.1. Next base: position 14,589 of record JAGBRZ010000216.1, on the reverse strand, counting down.
ACAGCGGGAGTGCCCTCGGGATTGAACTCCATCATAAACATAGCGTGAGTGCTGACGCCCGTTCTTTGTTGTTCTATTATATCCTCGACGATCTCGTCGATATGCTCGGTGTCAAGCGGCATTATAGATAGGTTAAGCATACTCCGCTCTCCTTTCACAGTTGTTCGGTACAAAGTGCGACCAGATCGGAAAGCGAGGCTGTTGCAAGACACTCCACGGTGTCTGACGCGCCATAGTAAATTTTGACCGTTTCGTCATCCTCAAGGATCATACCGCCGGGGAAGATGACGTTCTGACGGAAGCCCTCGTCGGTTTCAAAGGGCAATTCGGGCGCGATCAGGGGCTCTTTCGACATTCCGATCACCTTTGTCGGATCTTCAAGGTCGAGCAGCATAATGCCGGCTGTGTACCGTTTATCCCAAGAGGGCTCCCAGCCGTTTTTACCTCTGCCCGCCTGACGGTCGACCGCGTGGAAGGTCGTAAGCCAGCCGTACTTTGTTTTGATGGGCGGTGCTGCCGGACCGATTTTATCGTTTGCAAAAGGAACGTGTTCCACGCCCATTACCAGCTCCGAGTCCCCCCAATATTTGAGGTCGGGAGATCTTGATGCCCAAATGTCAAAGCGATCCTTTCCGCCTCGGGAATAAACGGTAAAGGGACGCTCGAGGCGAACGTACATACCTCCGATACGTTCGGGAAACAGAACCATATTGCGATTGTCGGGCGTGCTTACGTTCAGAATATTGAAGGAATCGAGGGAATCGTTAATATCGGCGATGACACCGCGAATTCCGTGACGGGTATCTGTTGCGAGGCAAAGATAGAGCTTATCATCAATGACGGTCAGACGCGGATCGTAATAGCGGCGTACGTCACTTTCCTTCGGCAAGCTCGCGCTGTCAAAAAGAGGCTTTTCGCGGACACTCCAATGAATACCGTCATCACTTTCTGCAACACCGAGCAGGGTGCCCGGCTTTTTGACGGCCGGCCAGACGTTTTCCTCAAAATTGTAGTCATCACGAAAGATCATAATGTATTTTCCGCGATACTTTGCAACTCCGGCATTGAATATGAGAGAGGCGTTATAGGGGATGTCATTTCTCGTCAGGATAGGTTATTCTATTTTTTTGATGCACGAAGCAGTATAGAGGGGTGGGGTAAAGATCGCCATCTTAAAATTACTCCTTTTATTTTTTATCATTATATCATTTTTTCATCACTTTGTCATTTTGATTGTTTTTATAACATTGCAAATATTATGATTTTTGATCGGAACACTACAGTTTTTTGAAACAATATTGCATTTATTCTTGTAATATGTTATAATAGGCTCAACGAAAGAAAAGGCGGGGTGACAATGATGTCCGAGATTGGGATGCTGAAAAGCTATAGAAATGCACAAATCACAAAAGATCACGGCGTGCGATGTGCCGTCCACAGACTGATCGAGTTTCCGCTTCATCATCACGATTACTATGAGCTTGAGATAGTTGCCGAGGGAGAGCTGCTTCACGAATGCAACGGAAAAAGCATGATGCTCAGGAGAGGGGATGTGTATATCCTTTCGCCCAAGGACGTCCATCGTCTTGTCCCCACTCAAAAAACCACAATATATAACGTTTGTATTTATACGGAGCAATGCAGCAAATCGATTGCAAGGCTGTTGCTTGATGAGGAATATCCGCGCTTTGGCAGAGTCGATGATAACGGAATGCAGGAGATCGGTGCGCTTCACTCTGCCTTACGTGATGTCCTGAACTCGACGGGTCAATACCGTGGGGCACGCACGTCGGCTCTTACAACTCTGCTTGTGTCAAGACTTTTTGAAATGAGCGACGCCGAGATATCATTGCAAACAGACCAATCCTACTTAACCATTGCTAAGGCGATGTCGTTTATTGAGGCGAACCTTGCAAATCAAATTACGCTTGAGGAAGTTGCGGCTGCTTCGGGATATTCCAGAACCTACTTCAGCAGGCTTTTCAAGGAGATCGTCGGTATCAATTTCAAGTATTACCTCGAGCGTGAGCGTATTGAGTTGGCAAGCGATCTTCTCGAAATGGAAGAAATGAGCATAACCGAAATTTCCTATGCGGTCGGCTTTAACAGCTTTTCCTCCTTTTGGAGAGCCTTTAAAAAGCTCAAGGGAGTATCTCCCCGTGAATGGAGAAGCCGATAATCCGCCACGGCAAGGCTCTCGCCTTGTAAAACAAAGCTTTCAGAGCAAAAAACATAAGAAGAGCGATCTTTCGATCGCTCTTCTCTTTGTATGTTTGGCTTGATTTCCACAAAATCCGTGGAATCTTTGTGGAATTACTCATTTTACCGAGCTTTGATTTGGAAGCTGAAGTGGCTCGCGAGTTTTTATACTTTCCCCGAGCTATCCTCCGAATAAAAGCGGTGGCGGTATTCCGAGGGAGATATTCCCGTGTGATATTTATAAAATTTACACAGTGCGCTCGCTGACCCAAAGCCCATGACCTCTGAGGTTGTCTGTATGGTGTGATTTGCCGAGCTGAGATATTCTTCAATACGGCGAATGCGCACATCTGTTATGTATTTTTTTAGCTGGATTTGTTCGGATTTGTAAAACACGCGCGAGATGTAGTCGGGGCACAGACTGAAATGCAATGCAATATCGTTGACGGTAATATTGCGGTGTATACTTGCATAAACGTATGTTTTTATGCTTTGGGCAAGCGACGTCGCGGGCTCGGTGTGGGGCTTTGATTGATACAGCACTTCATAAAACAACGCGTGCATAAGTGAGTTCATTGCCTCGCGAGGGTAATTGCTATATCCCAGCCTGTTTACAAGCTGGAAAAACAGCTCGCGTACGTTTTTTTCCTCCTGCAATGTAAAGCAGCTTTGGAAGGATGGGTGGGTGCCGTTACATTCGAACATTACGTAATAAAAACCGGTATTGACCCCCGACGGGCGATATCCCGTGCTGGTGAGCCCTTTCTCAAGGAAAATGCACTCTCCCTCTCTCACCTCATAGCGATTGCCTTCCTGCTCGATGTACAAAACGCCCTCGGTGACAAATATAAGGTTATGGGGAGAATAACGCGTGCGCGGTGCATGGCTCCATATAGGATTGGTCACGTATAGATAGTTCGCCTTCAGGTATGTGCAACTGCGTACAAGATCCATGTCCGAGCTCTCCTTTTTCTTACATTAATAATTAAATTATATCAAAAATCTTGTGCGTTGTCAATACAATTACACAAAGTCGGAAAATATCAATAAAGGTAGGTTTTTTTCACTTGATTTTTATCAAAAATTGTGTAAAATATAAGTATATATATTTATCCAAAACATCCAACATATGATTTTCACATATGTGTTTTACAGGAGGAAAAAACATGAAAAGAAACGTATTGTTAAGAGCAATTGCTCTTGTGCTGGTTGCGATAACGCTGCTTCCTATGATAATCGCATGCGCCGACCGGACCGATACCCCCTCGGACACGACTGCGGGAGGCAATAACGGCGATGCAGGCAACGTCGCTACCACCGCTATCCCCGAGACCACAAGTCCTTATGACGAAAACGGTTATCTCAAGGATACCCTGTCACCCGATCTCAACTTTAACAATTACCAGTTCAACATGCTGGGCTGGAACACATCCTTGCCGGACTTCTACGTTGAAATGGACATGGGTGACACCGTTGTTGATACAATTTTCTTTCGAAACTTAGCGGTTGAGGAGAGACTTGGTATTACCCTCTCCGCTAATCTTATCAACGGTGATAACTCCAATCAGGTTCCCTTTGTTGAGCATGCAATGGCAGCAGTTCTTGCAGGCGGCAATTGCGAATACGACTTGATCGGTTGTTACAGTATGTGCGGTGGTACGCTTGCTACCCGTAATGCTATCACCGACCTCTCCGTGCTTGATCACCTCAACTTTGATATGCCCTGGTGGTCCGACTCGCTTATCGAAATGTCTACCATCAACGACAAATTGTTCTTCGTTTCGGGAGACGCGGCAAACTCTCTTATTTATAACCTCTATTTCCTTATCTACAACCACAATCTCGGAAAAAACATTGGTCTGAGCGATCCCCGTCCGCTGGTTCTGGAAGGCAATTGGACTATCGACAAAATGATCGAAATGACTGCCAATACTTACGTTGACGCAGGCGAAGTAGGCCCCACCGTTGAGGATACCTTTGGATATGTAAACTACGGTCAGGTACATATGGACTGCTTTATTGCCGCATCCGGTATTCGTATGTCCGCTCCCAATGCCGAGGGCGTACTTCAGCTCACCGAGGACTTTATGGGTGAAAAGACACACTCCCTTATCACTAAGCTGAACAACTGGATTTGGGAGACAGGGGATTGCTGGTATAATACCGGCAACGGATACAAAGTCATCACCGACAACCGCGCGCTGTTTGGTGCAGTTGCGGGCAGTACCATCACCGGTCTGCGCGATAAGGATATGTCCTACGGCATAGTTCCTTATCCTAAGATGTATGCTGATCAGGAGCAGTATTACACCAACCTCGGCTTTGCTTACACCAACTTCTGCATCCCCACCACTGCCAATGACGCCAATATGTCCGCTGCTGTTCTTGAGGCGATGGGCTCCGAGAGCCACAGATCCTCTGCTCCCGCGCTGTTTGAAAATTGCATGAAGTCGCGTTGGGCAGCCGACAACCTTGACGGTCAAATGTACGATATCATCAAGGGCAACCTGTATATCGACTCCACTCGTATCTTCAGCTCCAGCTTTACCTGGGCATCCAGCGCAGTTGCTCTGTTCCGTAACAGCTTGACGGGCAACGATAGTAACTGGACTGCAAAAATCAAGGGCGCTTCCCGCAACATCAATAAGGTGTTTGCGAGCATCTCCGAATCTCTCAAATAAAAGATATGAAAAAAACGAGTTTTATACTTGCACTATTAATATTAACGATAACATTGGCAGGATGTCATCCTGCCAATGTTCCCTCTGCGGATACTACCGTCGGGGATACCACTGCGGCAGAAGCAGCTGACACCACTGCGTCTGACAGCCTTGTCAGAATAGTGGCGGACGGCAAGAGTGACTATATGGTATTGCGCGCAGATTTGGCGTCCGAGACCGAGATTAACGCGGCAGTTGCGTTGCGCAACGCCATCGACGAAACGTACGGTGTCCGTTTGCGCATCGGTAACGAGATCGATGCCAAGCCCGACCGAGCAATAATCGTTGGCAATGTAAACTACGGCGGCGCGGCAGAAATTTCTTCCTCCTTGAGCTATTATGACTATGTCATTACATTTTCGGGACAACATATCGTCATTTGCGGCGGCAGTCCCGAGGCAACCATGACGGCAGTCAACGTCTTTATAGATAAATATCTGAGCAAAGATTCCGCGATACTGGCCCTCCCCGATGATCTGAACGACTCTTACCGCGCCCAGACCTTGGCAACCGACGTCACTATCGGCGGAGAAAACCTCAAAAATTTTGGCATATTCATCAGCTCTACTGCCGTATACAGCGAACAGCGTGCGGCTCAAAGCATACGCGCGGCACTTCTCGAAACCCTTGGCATTAATATTTCGATTGACGACAGGGGCGCAGTACCCGGTGACTGTGCAATAATCATAGGTAATGTTAAAAATGCAACCTCAGCCGGTTGTGATGCTGCGCTTGCGGCGTGCGACGACGGTCAGGGACTTGTGTATTTTGAGGGCACAAGAGTTTATATTACGGGTAAGGATACCGATGCCACCTGCCGCGCAGCGGAGCTGTTTGTCAAAGACTGTCTGTCGGCAGACCACGTGAAGGACGGTGTGCTGACCGTGCCAACCGACACGCTGAAGGTATCGACCCCCGCCGAAATATATACCGTTATGAGCTTTAACTTGCTTGTGGCAAAGGAGTCGGAGCCCGACCGCTTCAATGCGGCGCTGACACAGATAAATGCGGCTGACCCCGATATTTTGGGCGTTCAGGAATGCTCGGTTTTGTGGTATGATTTCCTCTGCCAGAAACTTGGCGACAGATATAATGTGGTTGGCGAGCTTAATCACACCTCCACGCAGAAGTGGCGCAACGCCATTTTCTACAAAAAAGACAAGTTCGAGCTGCTCGAGACCAAAACGCAGTGGCTGTCGGCAAATCCGAGCAATGCCAGCCGTCTTACGGGTGAAACACAGTATCGCATACTGACGTATGCCGTGCTGAAGGATGTCAAAACCGGTGCCACATTTGCGCATTGTAACACGCATATGACCATAATTGAGGAGGTGCGCGAATCGCAGTTCAGGGTGTTGGTCAAATTGCTTGAAAAGCTTGATTACCCCATCGTTATGACGGGTGACTTCAACACGCGCGAGAACTCACAGTATTATCAGAAGATAACCAATTTCGGGCTGTATAGCGCGCACGTTATGACGTCGGCAAACGATCCCGCACATACGGTTTCGTCCTCGACCATAGACTTTTGCTTTGTTGACCCCGCGCATATGGGCGTGGTCAGACACGAGGTAATTGAGGAGACCGTGAACGGCGTTGAGCCCTCCGACCATAACGCAGTAGTGGTCAAGTTCAGGTTTTATGAATAATATGAAAACGGCAAGGATTTTCGTCCTTGCCGTTTAGTTTATATATGATATTAAGTGATATTAAGCTCCGGATAGCTTTTTGAGCTTTTTCAGTTTTTCGCGGATCTCGATGTTCTGGGGGCAGATCTTTTCGCATTTTCCGCATTCGATGCAGTCGCCCGCCTTGACTTCGAAGGAATTAAGTCCCGCCTTTGTTTCCTTTTTCGTTACCTTTGCCAGAGCGTATTCGTTATACACGGCAAACAGATCTGCGATTGGAACGTTTTTGGGGCAAACCTCTGCGCAATATCTGCATTTGGTGCAGGGGATCTGATTGTACTGACGAATGATCTCCCTTGCCTTGTCGGTCGCCGCAAGCTCCTCCTCGTTCAGCGGAACGAAGGGATGCATCGTGCGGATATTCGATTCCATCATCTCCATATTTCCCATGCCCGAAAGCACCATAAACACCTCGGGGAAGCTTGCGGCATAGCGGAGAGCATAGGACACGGGTGTCGCATTGCCAAGCTTTTTGAATTCTGCCACGGCGGCATCGGGGAGATTTACAAGCGCGCCGCCCTTAACGGGCTCCATTACGATGACCTTTTTGCCGTGCTTGACGGCAACGTCATAGCACTTCTTGCTCTGCACGGTGGGATCGTCATAATCGAGATAGTTGATCTGCAGCTGAACCGCCTCGATCTGCGGCTGCTCGGTAAGTATCATATCGAGAATGTCTGCAGTATCGTGGAAGGACATTGCGATATGCTTTACTTTTCCGTCCTTTTTGAGCCCGTCAACGATCTTGAAGCTGTTGCACTCCTTGTGCTTTTTATAAGAGTTACGGTTGAGCGCGTGGAAGAGATAAAAGTCGAAATATTCAACCCCACAGATCTCAAGCTGGGATTCAAATAAGGGAAGGATCTCCTCCTCGCTTTGGAAAAACCAATCGGAAAGCTTGTTGGCAAGGATATAGTTATCTCTCTCGTAACGGGAGGTCAGACAGGTCTTGACTGCCTTTTCGCTTTTGCCGTCGATATAGCCGTGTGCGGTGTCAAAATAATTAAATCCGTTTGCAATAAAAGAGTCTACCATTCGATTGCATTCTGCTATATCCACCTCACCGTCTATCATCGGCAAACGCATACAGCCAAATCCGAAATTGCGTTTTACATTGTCAAACATAGTGTACCTCATCTTTATATATTAAAATGTTTCAATAAATATATTATAATATACAATTCGATTGTTGTCAATATTTTTAAGAAATTTTGCCGCCTTTTGATATAGCCGCAGAACTCACCCGAAATGTCTGTTTCAGTATTTGTACTTTGTTTTTGAACAAGTTTTATCGGATTATTTATGAAATATGCCGAAATAATGAACATTTCATCTTGACAAAATCTTGAATTTGTGGTATATTAATAGTGCATTTCAGAAAGGTGGTAAAAACCATGAAAAGAATTCTTGCAATCATACTCTCGCTGCTGACTCTCGCAGCACTCTTCGTAACCCCCATGAACGCATCTGCTCCTTCTGTCGTCGCCGGCGGCCTCGTTATTCACTATGACGGTGCAAACAATACCGGTGCCGGTCAGGATAATAAGACTACTGTTTGGAAAGACGTTTCCGGCAACAATCACGATTTCACCATTGAAATTGATGATTACATCAAGTGGACAGATAACGCTCTCCACGTTGACGGCGCTCTTTTCTCCTTCCCTGACAAGGCTCTTGAAGTTATCAACGGCACAGCTTGGACCGTTGAGCTTACCCTCGGTCAGATCCAGCTCCTCGGCTCTTCCTATGACACATTCATCTACTCCGACAACGACCACTTCTCGATCTTCCGTCGTACCGCAAACGACAGCATCGAGTTCAAGGGCAACGACGCAAAGGCTGAGCGTGTTGTTATTCCTGACGGTAACAACCTGATGAACCAGTCCACCGTTTCCGTTACTTATACCCTTGGCGGTATGGTTCGTATCTATGTTGACGGTGTTCTTATGGGCGAAATGCCTCAGAACGGCAAGGCAATGGAAGCTGATACCCTTTCTCTGGGTCACATTGATATGAAGCGTTACTGGACCGGCGACATTCACAGCATTCGTTTCTATGATCGTGAGCTCGCAGATTATGAGATCGCTATAAACGCTGAAGCTGACGCTATTAAGTACAATATCGGTAGATTGGCTCCTGAGACCACACTTCCCGAGACTACCCTTGCTCCCGAGACCACTGCAGCTCCCGAGACCACCGCGGCTCCCGAAACCACCGCAGCTCCCGAGACTACCGCAGCTCCCGAGACCACCGCGGCTCCCGAGACTGCCCCCGCTCCCGCGACCACCGCAGCGCCCACTACCGAAAAGGTAGAAGAAAATAAGGGATGTGGCGGATTCGTTGCAGCTCCCGTTGCTATCATTGCAATTCTCGGAACAGCTCTTATCGTTAAGAAGAGAGACTGATCTTAGGTCACAAACACCTGCTGTGTGAGCCCAATTGGGGCATATCTGCCCCCCACGCAACGAAGCTTGACACGGCAAATCCTTAAGAGAATTTCAAATAAGCCTAAAGCCTTGCAAAACAAAGCTTTAATGCAAAAAACACAAGAAGAGCGATCGAAAGACTCGCTCTTCTTTTTCGTGGTTTACTATACTGTTTTTATATGTTTTGGTGCTTTATCAAGTATCAAAAAAGGGCACAAATGAACTTTACACGGCTTGTTACTTATGATATAATATAATTGTAATAATATATGAAACCGTTAAATTATATCTTGGTTAAAATGATCTAAGTATATTATTTTATGTTCTAAAGGGAATGGAACGATGGTCAAAGTTGATAATAACGAAATAGGAATAATTTTAAACACTCTTTCATGTGAAAAGATATTCAGTGAAAAACGAGCATTTTTGAGACTTGAATCTAATGATATGTTTGAGATAGCCTTGGTTGTCTCGGGTTCGGGAATCCATCGCGTTCTTGACAAGGACATTCCAAGCAAACAGGGGGATATATTTGTAATCCCTCCGCAAATTCCTCATGGCTATTTTATTGAAAAAGAGAATGACGATTTTGCGATAAGGCGGCTTTTTTGGAATATGAATGATTGGTTCAGTGGAGAGTGTGCCAATCATTCAAGCCACCGCTATTGTTACGGTATATTTCGTGAAAACTCAACTTTAGGATATGCCGTTTTGAATGCCACCGTATTTGATGATATTGCTAGTCTGTGGAATATTATCGAATCCGAGATCGAAATGCAAAAAGAGGAATACAAGGAAGCCATAAGAGGCGTGCTTTCTTATTTTTTAATAACTATATCAAGATATATAAATTCTTCTGTAAAAAATCTGTCTTTCGCGTCATACGAGGAATGGAATATTGTATCCAGCGCAATTAAAATAATCCGCGAGGAATATTACGATCCGTCACTTACCAAAGAAAAGATTGCCGAAAGGCTTTATGTCAGCAAATCTCATTTGGGGCGAATATTTTCTAAAATTACCGGCAAATTTTTTTCGGATTATTTGCGTGATATAAGGTTGAACAACGTTTGTCAGCTTTTAGAGAAAAGCGATTCCAATATAAATGACATCGCAAGAAAATGCGGATTTATCAATATTCCGTCTTTTTACAAGAATTTCGAAGCAAAGATGAATATGACTCCGAATGAATACAGACAATCAACTCTTAACTCTGAAACTTATGTGGATGAATATATTAAATTACTAAAAGGGGAAAAAATAATGGGGATTTTGAATGATATTTCTGAAAATCTTCAAAAGGGTAAATCTAAAATAGTAAAGCAGCTTGTGCAGCAGGCACTTGATGAGGGAGTAAAGCCTAACGATATTCTCAGCGAAGGTTTGCTCAGCGGTATGAGCATTATCGGTGAAAAGTTCAAAAATAATGAAGTTTTTGTTCCCGAAGTTCTTGTTGCGGCAAGAGCGATGAATATGGGCGCTCAAATTCTGAAGCCTTATCTGGCTGACGCGGGAATAAAGGCGGCCGGCAAGGTTTGCATTGGTACGGTTCAGGGAGATCTTCACGATATAGGAAAGAATCTTGTGAAAATGATGCTTGAAGGCAAGGGACTTGAGGTGATCGATCTTGGAACAGACGTAGCCGCAGAAACTTTTATTCAAACCGCTATTGAACAAGACTGCCGTGTTATTTGTTGCTCGGCGCTCCTCACCACCACTATGCCGGTTATGGCTGAAGTAGTGAAATTGGCTGAAGCGAAGGGTATCCGTGATAAGGTGAAGATTATGGTGGGCGGTGCGCCCGTTTCGCAGGAATATTGCAACAAGATAGGCGCGGATTGCTATACGGTCGACGCAGCAAGCGCAGCTGATGCTGCCGTAGAGTTTTGTAAGGCTCAATAAAAAGTAAGAGAGATTTATTTATGTTAAACTGCAATATGAAACAATGGATAGATTCGCTTAAAGGTACGGAAGGCAAAAAATCAATGCCCATTCTGTCCTTTCCGTGTGTAAGCCTTCTGGGTGTCACGGTTCGCGAACTAATTTCGGACAGCGCGCTTCAAGCGAAGGGAATGAAGGCGGTTGCGGACAGAAGTGATTCCGCGGCGTCCGTAAGCTTTATGGATCTGTCGGTCGAAGCCGAATGCTTCGGCGCCAAAGTAATAGTATCAGACGACGAGGTTCCCACGGTCAAGGGGCGAATAATTAACGATATGGATGAGGCTGAAGCCCTCGAAATACCCGAGGCGGGAAGCGGAAGGACTCAGCTGTATATTGATGCAATAGAAAAAGCTTGCAAAGAGATAACGGATCGCCCCGTGCTCGCGGGTATGATCGGTCCATTCTCTCTTGCCGCAAGACTGCTTGACGTTTCCGAGATAATGATGGATTGCTATGATGACCCCGACATGGTACATACCGTGCTTGAAAAGGTCACGGAATTCTTGATCAGATATGCAAGGGCGTATAAAGCTGCCGGAGCAAACGGTATAGTAATGGCGGAGCCGGTTGCGGGACTTCTTTCTCCCACGCTTGAAAAGGAGTTTGCCTCGCCCTACGTTAAAAAAATAGCAGATGCGGTGCAGAGCGATGAGTTCATTGTGATTTATCACAATTGCGGAAATAACGTTCCGCTTATGCTCGATTCGATCCTTACAACGGGGTGCGCGGCTTACCATTTCGGAAATGCGGTGGACCTTGAAAAAGATATTATTGGAAAAGTGCCGTCCGACACCGTCATAATGGGAAATATTGATCCCGCCAGCGTACTTCGAATGGGAACACCCGACAGAGTAAGAGAGGAAACCTTGGCATTGTTGAATAAATGCTCAAAATATCCCAACTTTGTTCTGTCCTCGGGTTGCGACATCCCTCCAATGACGCCGTGGGAAAATATTGATGCGTTTTTTGCGGCTCAGGATGAGTATTATGGAAACAAAGGAGAATGCCGCAATGATTAACGTATCTTTAAAGGATCGCGAAATTCTCCGTGCCCTTGCCGCGCGGAAGGCTCAGCTTGCTAACTGCGCCCGCAATGACGAGATCCTCAAAATGTGGGAAAAACAGGCGAAAGGCATAAAAGACACGCCTACCGTCAGATTGTTGTTCTCAAATTTCCCGGGCGAGGTTATTGATCCCCGTATGCGCTGCGAAGGCAAGGAGGCTCGAAAACTCGAACGGCAGCTTCTGTCCTCGATGGTCGGTCGCGAGCTTTTTGACGATGATACCCCAGTTTCGGACAGATTTGATGTAAATGTGTTTCTCAAAGGCTCGCCCTTTGGTGCACGTCCCAATATTACCAGAGCCGAGGGCTCAATAGGTTTTCATATCGAGCCGTTGACCGACGATATAGAGGAGGATTTCGATATCTTCCGCGGCGGAGGTTTTACTGTTGATATGGAAGGCACAAAAGAATGGTGCGCTTTTGCAGACAGCATATTCGGGGATATCCTTCCCTCCCGCATTATGCAGGCATCCTTGAAGGGTGCTATCACCAATCCTTTGGTAATGCTGATCAATATGGAAACATACTATATGTCTATGTATGATTGCCCTGAAAAATTGCATGAGCTGATGGATATGGCAACGAAGGTGTACGAGAGATACTACGATTACCTGGAAGAAAACAAACTGCTTCTTCCGACAAATGGATTTTCCCGTGTCGCTCAGGAATCATTCGCGTTTACCGATGAGCTTCCGTCCGAAGGTGACATAACGTCCACAAAGCAGATATGGGGCTTCCTTGAATCACAGGAAACAACAGCGGTGTCTCCCGCGATGTATGGAGAATTTGTTTATCCTTATTTCGACCGTATGGTCAAGCGTTTTGGATTGCTTTCCTACGGCTGTTGTGAAAGAGTGGACAACCTTTGGGTCGACTATCTTTCCAAATGGGATAATCTCCGTAAGCTTTCGGTCTCTCCCTTTAATAACGAAGAGCAGGTCGGTGAATATCTGCGCGGTACCCGTGTTGTATATTACAGTAAACCCAGGGCTGAATATGTAACAGAGCCCGGTCCTCTTGATGAAGATGCGATACGAAGATGCTTCAGAGATATCAGCAAAGCATCGAGCGGATGCTTGCTTGAGGTGGCTCAAAGAGAGGTGGGAACCATTTTTGGTGACTATGATCGCGGTAAGCGTTACGTTCAACTCGCAAAAGAAACCATATCTGAATATTGGCAACCTTAAGGATTTAATTTAAAAATATAAAATGGAGGCAATTATGAAAATCAAAAGAATTATTTCACTCATCCTCTGCTTGATTATGGCACTTCCCGTCATTTCGTGCAGCAACACAGCAGATCCCGCAGAGGGATCCTCTGACGAAACAACAAAAGCCCCCGCCGCAACGGTCGCTCCCGATACTTCGGCGGTGGTTGAGGAAACCGAGAGCCCCTATGACGAGAACGGATTCCTCAAGAGCTCCCTTCCCGAAGAGCTTGATTTCGGCGGCGAGAAGGTCACTGTTCTTTGGTGGACTGACGTTGAGAATCCCGAATTCTTTGTTGAAAACACTAATGGCGAAATTATTAACGACGCTATCTACCAGCGTAACGCAAACGTTGAATCCCAATTGGGCATTACCTTTGAGTGGGTAGGCATCAAGGGCCAGTACAACAACAACGTCGGTGCGAATTATGCAAATCACGTCGGCAATCAGTATGCAGCCGGCGACACAACATATGATATTATATCCGCTCACTCCTGTACTATCGCGCTCACCTCAATGTACGGCTACTGCGCAGACCTTATGAAGGCAAAATATTTCGATTTTGAAAAGCCTTGGTGGCCCGAAGTTATGATCGAAACGGCAATGATCGGCGATAAGATGTATTTCGTTTCCGGTGATATTTCCACCAACTCCATTCATCAGATGTACGCGGTTTTCTATAACAAGAATCTTTTCAAGAATTATCCCGATCTCACAGAACCCTCCAAGTATGTTCTTGATAACAACTGGAACATCGAAACCTTCCAGCTCCTCACCAAGGATATGTATCAGGATCTTGATAACTCTAATTCCGCAAATGAAAACGATTTTTACGGTATGTCCACTCTTTGGTGGCATTTTGACTCTCTTTACTATGGTTCCGGCCTGAGACAGGCAGAAAAAGATCCCGAAAATCTCTTCAAGATCTCCGATGACTACTTCGGCGATAAGGCTATCGATCTTAGCGATTCAATAGGTGCCTGGGTCACTACCGGAACCGTGTATGTCGATAATACCAAGTATCATAAGGTATTCTGTAACGGAAACGCACTGATGTCCCTGGCTCGTCACCATGACATTGCAAACTACCTTACAGGTGACTTCACGCACGGTATTGTTCCTGTTCCCAAGTATAATAACGATCAGGAAAACTATATTACCTTGGTCGGCAACCCCATATCCTTCTATTCGATTTACGCCCTTTCCGAAGATATAGACCGCGCCGCAGCGGTTCTTGAATGCTGGGCAAGCGAGGCTTACCGCCTGACCTCTCCCGCAGTCTTCGAGACTACCTTCAAGCTCAGATATTCCGATACTTCCGTTGAATCCCAGATGTACGATAT
>JAGBRZ010000215.1 GCA_017632155.1 Clostridia bacterium | reverse complement strand
GCTCTTTTTCCCCTTTTCTCTTTCGGGTACTCCCATACTCCCGTTGCCTTTGTGTGTGTCCGTGTGTCCGTGTGTGCTCTTATAGCTATACCATTATACTATACCTTGCGCCATATATATAAAGGCTATATATCAAAAAATAGGGCTTTGCCCTTTTTCCCCTTGAATCCCCCCTATTATCCCCCCTTTTTCCCCCTTTTCCCATGGGCATAGAAAAAGCCCGCCCCCACGGGGACGGGCCGTTGTGGGGATCGCTCGCAGCGCTTTTACTTTTCCGAGTTTGCGGTGTAAATGGCGCGGGCAAGGGCGGAAAATTCCGCGTATGCATCAATGCGTTCTTTGTACGTCATACGGGACAAGTCAAGCGCGGCGGCGGGCTCTTTGTCCGTCCACTTGACGACGGGGGCCGGGGGCGTTCCGTCTGATACTTTCATCAGGGCGGCGGCGGCGTCTTTGTATGCGCGGGAGTATGTTGCGTTGTTGGATTCGGTTTCACGTTCGGCGGCAATAAGCCGCTCAAGGTCGGCGCTTTCGCCGTCGGCAACCTTGACAAGCGCGGCGGCGTTGCACACGGCGCGGAAAACCTCTTGCGCCCGCCGTTCCTTGATTCCCATTTCCGCGGCGGCTTCCGGGATCGTGTGCCCGGTGTACATCAGCGCAAGCAGGGCGGCGGCGTGTTCCCGCGTCTTGTCCCCGCTGATATACTCAAGAATCCGGGGGAGCAATTCCGCGCTGATTGCGGCGCTTTCGGGGGACGGGGCGACGGGATCGGAAAGCCGCTTGCACGTAATAACGGCCCGGCTTGTGTCGCCGTCGTAATGCTCGCGGGCTTCCTTTGCGGACAACTTCACATTGTGCCCGCCGTCCTGATAGATGATACTATCAAGAGCGCGCCCGGCGGCAATCGCGGCAAACAGCGCAAGGGGCATTTCCGCGCGGGGCGTTCCGTCGTCCATCGTGCCGTGAATCCACGGGCCGAAAACCATATCATACGCGCGGACAATCATCTCCTGCCGCGCGTCTTCCTGATACTTGCGGCGCATAACGGCAAGGTCCTGCCCGTTGTCGCGCTCGCGGCGTTGCATAGCCTTTTCCACGGCGGCGGCGGCAAGCGTCTGCATTTCTTCCCCGTCAAGGGCGATAAAATCGGCGGCTTTCAGGCCGGGGCGGTAGTCGTTCTTTTTCATGGTTGCAATTCCTTTCCGGGGGGCTTCCCCCTTGCCCGGCTTGACGGCGGCGGGCGGGCCGTGATATTATGGCGGGGCGGGCTTTCATGGTTGCGCCCGTGGGGGCTTCCCGTTCCGCGCCGTTGCGGGGCGCGGGCGGGGGGCTTTCCCCGTCCCCATACAATAGTATACCACAAACAAGGAAATACACAAATCTGCCCCCATGGGAAAAAGCCAGGACACACAATATATTGTGTTCCAGGGTCGTTTTTAGGGCATAAAACCACAATATATGGTGTTTTGCGGCATTTTGCATTTTCAGCAAAGTGCTGCATTTTTTATGCAAATTTTGTTAAAATTGACAATGCGGTTTTTTCTCTCCCCGTTCCCCATGGGGCAAAGGGACGCGGCGCAAGGCTTCCGGCATTTTGTACAATTATTTTTGTGCAATTTAACAATGCGGGATTTGCCGTTGCCGTTCCCCATGGGATGAAAGCAAAGGGGGCTTTTAAAATGACTTATGAAAAGTATGTTTCCCGTTATCAGAAATTTCTTGAAAAGTGGGCGGGCGTAAAAGCCCGCAACGAACGCGGCGATTATTCGCACGGCGCGGCAATTTACGGCCCGTCGTGTGACAAAGTTGTCGCATTTGACAACGACGAACAAAAAGAAAATTACCGCATTACATACGGTTTTGAAAATTAAAGGGGGTTTAAAAATGCGTGTATATGAATTGATCCCGACGGACGGGCGAAAAAGCTTTTACCACAAGGCCCGTGTTGAAGTCGCGGACGACGGAACGGAAACGTTGATTTCCTACAATACGCCCGTTCTCAGGCGGAACGCAAACGGAACATTGTCCCGGCTTTGGGCGGGATGGACGGCCACGACGGGGCGGCACGTCGCCGCGTTTGCTGGCCTGAATAAAAAAGCATGGGACGCGCTGCCGGTTGAATCCGGGGGCGCGTCTTGTTCTTCCATGCGTCCCGATATGTCCCCGGCTGAAAGTTACCGGGCTATGATGGGGAGGCGATACGCTGGATAAATTCGCCAGGACAACGCGGGCCGCGCCCACGGCAAAAGCTGGACACGCCGACGGCCCGCGAATAAATAAAAATCCGCACAAAAGCGCCGGGGAAAAATCCCCGGTTTTTTTGTTTGGGCTTTTATAAAAATCTGCACAAAAATGGAGGACAAAAACATGAGCGTACACACATTTTTTATCGAGGTAAGCGGCCAGCGCTTTCACCGGAGCGAATGGGGCCGCACAAGAAAAAGCGCCCTGCGCACCATCTGGGGGATCTACGGACGGGAGAACGTAACCGTTCTGGCGTAAAGGGGGGCCGAATGAAAATCTGCAAAACAATGGTGTACTACGTTGCCGCAATCGGTAAGCGGTATTACTTCGGCAAGGCCGCGCCCGATATGCTGACGGCGCAAATTACGCTGGCGGAGGCGCGGCGGTCGATCCCGGACGAAAGCTGGGGCATCGTTGCGTATAACGCCTGAAAATCTACACAAACAAGGAGGACAATGCAATGAAATTCAAAACGACGGCAAAAGCGATCCGGCAGGAAGGCGGGCGCGTGGTCTCTGCGGGCTACTGCGACCTTTACCATATGCTGAAGGGCCATGATCCCGTGGCCTACACCTGCGGGGTGTACGGCTGGAACTTCGATGTTTACATCGTGGACGGCCTGACGATCTGCACCGGCTACCGTGGCATGGTGGGGAGAACTGCAAACAACATCCGCGAATACGAGGAGCGGGCGCGGGCGCTTGAGCGCAAGTATGACGCGCTGCCCTATACCACGTTTGAGGCGTGGCAGGAACAGCAGGAGCATTTCAGAGCCGAGCGGGAGGCCCTGCTGACCGAATTTGTCAAACAGGCATGAACAAGCCGAAACGCGCCTTTACGGGCGCGTCTGCCGGGAATGGCCGTCCGGCACTGACGAGGCAGGCCGAAATCTGCACAAATAAGGAGCAAACAAAAATGAAAATCTATGCAAGACAAATGAATCCCGAATATCAGGAAAGCCCGCTCATGTTCGGGGAAGAATTTTGGCCCGATGGAATCACCGTGGCCGGCAACCGGCGTTTTCGGGAGCGCTGGGACAGCGATTTCCGGCGCGTGTATGAAGTGCTGAAAAATGAAGAGCTGGCCGACGCGCTGGACGATTTCGAGCGGTATGGCAAAAGCGATTTTTACAAGAATCGCACGGCGGCGATTATGGATTTTCTGTGGCCGAAGCACAAAGAAAAGTATAGCACCCAGGAAGTCGGAAAACTGTGCAACATTATCCCGCAGTACGGATTTCACCGTGACGACGACGATATTCTTTGCGCCGTTGCGTCCATTGTGCTGGGCAAGCGGTACGAACACGCCACGATCCTGGGATGCTGTCAAGGGGATTGGAACGATGTTTTCTATCCCGCTGATGAATGGGACAGCAAAGCGCTGGAAAACTTCGAGACGGAATACTTCAACACCGGGGAAGAATGGATGGTACACGACGAGGCCGGGGAGCCTGAAACGCCGGAGGATATTTCTGGCTGGACGGTTTACTGCCACGGCTGGAGAGACGAGGACATCCGAAAAGAAATCGCAGACGCGGCGGGCGTCGATCCGTCGGAGGTCGTAATGTATCGGATCAGCAACACCCGGTACGTCACTATCTGCGAGTACACCGTGGCGTGAAGAGCTGCACAAAAGCGCTTGACATTCTATCTATAATCCACAAAGGAAAAGGGAGGATCATTTAAAAGTGGATATTCTGTACAACAGCGGCTTTGCGTTCCTGCGTGATCTGGGAAACGGCTGCATCGAGTTTGAAAACAAATACACCGGCCTGCGGTTGGTGTATAACGTGAAAAACGGCACAAGAACAGTCCGGGAGGCTGCAATATGATAACGCTGACTCAGGCTTTTCGCTTGATGAATGTTGAAGACAGCGAAGTGGTATATCTGCGCAATAAGGGAGACCGATGGACAGAGGCAACCGGATATACAGTGAAACAGATCCGTGAAAAGCTGGATATGAAAGCAATAAATGTATGTCATATCGGGATTCATTTCAGCTATTCATGTTCTGATTGCTGGGAGTTTGAAATAACAATGAAGCCCCGCGCAAAAAAGAGGAGGCTACAATATGACGGAGATTGAAAAAATCAAAGGCCGTATATGGGCGCTACGAGATACCAACCTGAAGATCAGCGAAAACATAGACAAAAGTCTTTCCCATGAGGATGAAATGCGCCGTTACCATATGGAACGCGGTTTTCCCGGCAAGTATGATGCGACGGCGCACATACAGTATAGAAAATGGGCGCGTGAAAACATCGCAAAATATGAGGCCGAAATCTGCAAACTTATGGAGCGCCTGAAAGAGCTGGAGGAAGGAGACAAAGAGCGTGACAATCGCTGAACGGTATAGCATTATCGCCCGCGTGGAGCGGATAGACGGTATCGACTTTGACGAGTATTTCAACGACGAGGACGAGGCCCGGAGCTACGCATATCACGTCTGTGACGATCTCGAAGTGTCCGGCGTGGAAATCCTTATTATGGACTGGCTCATGCACCAGGAGACGAGCCTTGACTGGATCACCGCTTGACGATCTGCACAAAGGAGGATCAAATGTACAGAAAAGTT
Organism: Clostridia bacterium; assembly: GCA_017632155.1. The sequence goes on along the minus strand of JAGBRZ010000215.1, from coordinate 69,115 downwards.
TTTGAGCTTCCCGAAGGAGCGAGAGATTTTCTTCGATGGAGCCTTTTTGACGGAGGCCCGGAATATGAGGGCCTGGACGCAGAGCAGCAAGCCGTCGTTGACTCCTGCGAGTATGCCGATGATATACCGGACGGTCTGCTGGACTATGCGTTTTCCGGCTATGATTTTGTACCGGAGGATTTTGTACCTATGGCTGGGGACGACTGGAGCCTTGTATAAAACTCTGCACAAACTTTGTACAAAATGACGATGCGGCTTTGGGGCTGTTCATTCCCCATCAAGTGAAAGGAGCTGACATTATGGGATACTGGAACGCACGAGCGGAGTACGCTGACGGTACGGAAATCGAGAAAAACATCCCGTACATTCCCGGATCAATCCGCCAGGACAATCAAGAGCAGTACGACATCGAGTGCGACCTTATCCACCGTGGCGACAAGCACGGCGGCGTTACATGGTACAGCGTAACTTATGTGGAGGATGAATAAATGAGAAAACAATATGTCTATCTGTTGGAACGAATCAGAGATAGCCGCGACTGGCCCAAAGGCTCAAGGATCTGGGCGGATATGCCATGCACGGGATGGCGTGTAGTAAAGAAAATGGAGGTACGACAGTGAAAAAAGGAAAGTCGAGAACGGCCACGGTTGATAAGGCGTGGTTTCACTATCTGTCCGAGCACTGTGCCGGTAGTACAGGCGTCGGAGGAAATCTGGAAGGAATGAGAAAGCTGTGGTGGGGAAAAGACGCATACTGCGTCAAGTGCTGCGGCTGTTGGTTCCGCGTCTCACCGGATGTATTCAAAATCGTTTGCGGACGGATGTAAGAATCTGCACGAAGGAGGTACAGAAATGTCAAACAGTTACACCGAGTATTGTCGGAACACGATTCTGGACGAGCTGGATTACTGGGAAGATCAGGAGGTTTATCCCTGCGATCTGGGCTACAAGCTGACCGAGACCATGAACGCCAACGGGAGCTGCACATACTCCCGAAAGCTGGCCTTGGACTATATCGCGGAATGGATCGACGAAGCCGCCGACTATTGGGACTATGAGGAAGAAAACTTCGGTGAGCATCGAATCAATCCTTTCAGCAACCCGGAGGGCTATATGGTCTGCATGGTGATCGAGGGCGTGTGCTCCCTGCTGGCTCAGTGTTCCACCATCGACGAGAGCTGGAATGATTGCATCGAGCTGACGCCGGAGACTATCGAAAAGATCAAGGCAGAAGTAAAGGAAATCAAGAGCGTCGAATTTTGACGCTCTGCACAAAGGAGGTATAAATATGGACGGACAGTTTACCGATACCTTTGTAAATAATCAGGTTCTTATTTCGGAGTTTTCCGAAATCACTTTCGGACGCGACCGGGCGTTCATTAATTATCCGTGTGTTTTCCCGGTTGTCTGCGTTCCGCTCTGCGATACAAAAGGTCTGTGCGATATGGCCGACAAAATCCGCGCAGAAGTCGGCATCACATCCGATGCGCTCTACGACTTCTATATCTGCATCAACGGTATGGGGCCGTCCGTTGACAACTGCATCACTTTCACGCCATGGAACGGGACAGAGGACGAGGGATGTGAATATCATATCGATCTGGACGAAGCGGAACAGATCATCATGTTCAATAGGCTTGACCGCCTGTTGAAAGAGAACATCGGGAAGGGATGCATGGCGCTTCTCCGTGAGGCGTGGGAGAAAACAGAAAGCGAGGACTGAACATGAAAATCTACTACAACGACGGCGGCGTTCTGGAATGTGAAGAACTGCAAATCAGTTCGCCAGACCTGCTGATCGCAGACGGGATCTATTACGTCCGCACCGATGAAATCTACATGATCCGAGACGATTCGGAGGACTGACCATGAAACATTACCGCATAGGCGCGCGAGAAATCGGCGGCGCATGGCTGGCCGTCCTGGAAATCTGGAACGAAAAGACGGAGGAGTGGGAGACCATCTTCGGGCAGTTGCTTCCCACAGATGGAAACGGATGGTGCGAGAATATCCCGTACCGATTTATGGAGCGGGTTTCAACGTGGTTTGGCAACCATATTTCTGAGAGCCATACAATCACATTCGACTTTTAAGGAGGAATGTAAAATTGCTCAAGCCTATATCTCTTGACGAGATCCCCGTAATTTCCCGACAGCATCACGGGAAGTATGTGGAAGAACTTGACCGATTTATCGAGAGCGGTATTCCTGCTGCGGAGTACATCATCGAGGACGGCAAAGACCCGCTGTACGTCAACCGGGCTTTGTATCTTGCTGTTCAGCGGAACAACTATCCAGTGATGATCTCCCGCCGCAAAGACCGCATTTTCTTCATCAGGAAGGAGGACTGACCATGAAAATATACTACAACGACGGTGGTGTGCTGAACTGCACCGAGCTGCGCATTTCTTCCGCCGACCTGTTGATTGCCGACGGAATTTACTACGTCGGCACCGATGAAGTCTACGCTATCAGTGACGATGACGTGGACATGAGCAACGAGGAGGACTGACCATGAAAAAGTATGTAATCTGCGCCGACCTGTACGGCTATGCCACGGTTGAAGCCGAGAACGAGGACGAAGCCTGGGAGAAAGGAAAAGCCTTGACGTTTTCTGACTTTGATGTGTCGGATACGATCTTCGACATTTCCGTTTGGGATGAGGAGGACTGAGCATGAAAATCTACAGAAACGGCGTGGAGATCGAGCTGACAAGCCAGGAATTGATGGGGGCGGCGAAGGAATATCAGCACCTTTGTGACGTGGAGGACATCAAATCCATGGCCGATTATCACACCAATGAGGACGAGTTCATGGAAGCCTACGGCATCAACTTTGCCGTTCTGGATGAAATCGCAGACCGGTGCGCCGTCAGGTATCGGCGCTATGAAGACGAGAACAACAACTGGTTTGACAATGCAAACGACGCGATCCGCGACGTAGTAATCGAGCTTGGCCTTGCAGAATAGGAGGGATTCTATGGACATCTACAAAGAGAAGATCGCCGCCGCGCAGGACTTTGAAACGCTGTGCAACATCGTGGAGGAAGCCGCCGACGACGAGCGAATCACCAACGAGGATTACTGCGCCGTGTATACGCTCTGCGTGAACGCGGCGCGGGAAATGTGAAAGGAGGAATCTGCATGAACATTCGGCCATACATTATGCCGGAGAAATATTTGTCGGCAGACGTGGCGAGAAACACGATCTACAAATCTGTGGCCAATGCCTATGAGCGCAACCTTTTCTCTGTGATCCGGCGCGGCAATATGTTCTACGTTGAAGGCTACGGATGCTCCGACAGGACATACAATCTGGTAATCAAGGAGACGAAGCGGCTATTCCCGGAGCTTGACTATCTCCACGATATGAAAAACTGAAAGGAAGTGCTACAAATGTACCTCATGGACATCGATAAATACGAGTGCGACTTCTGCGGCTTTGAGGCAGATTGGGACGGAAGTGACCCTATCTGTGGCAGTCTCTGGGAGTGTGAGGAGTGCGGCAAACACTTCTGCGAAAAGTGTTTCACTGACCGCTGGGGCCGCAAGGCATGGGACACCATGCTCCATGCGGGGCTGATCGGATCGTTTGAGACGAGCAGAATCATGTGCCCGGAGTGCTACGGAGAAATCCTCCGGGACTACCCCGAAAAGGAGAAATGATATATGAATGGCGAATACATGACCGTGAAAATCTACCCCACCATCGGGTCGGTGTTTTATGTGTGTGTTCCCGAAAGCGTCGAGGACATTGACCTGTTTCTGGACGACCACATCAAGAACGTGGAGTTTTGGGAGGTGGCTGACTGAATGGACTACGAAAAGTGTGACGCAATCCTTGATTATCTCCGCAACAACTTCGACCCGGATGGCGCATCTGCATGGAGGCTCATTGTCAATGTGGTGTTTTTTATCACCGCAAACTGCCGAACTGCCGACGAAGCGTATGTTATGGCGCATGAGCTGTTCGATGACACCATCGGAATTTCCAACGAAGAACTGTACAACCTGTTTTTGAAATCTGCAAGGAGGTAATGCACATTGACCTACACTGAATACCTTAACGCAACGCAAGAGGAATTTAATGCCCTGCCGATCTTCTGGGCTTTCTCCGATGAACAGTTTGAAAAAGCCATGGCCGAGCGTGGCCTGACCATGGAGGACACGGATAAGGTTTGCCGTATCAGCGGCGGGGGCTTCGCCCTAAAAACCGACCTTCCCACGATCCGTGCATTTATCGACAGGCCCAACCCGCTGCTGGAGCTGATGAAAGACCCTGCCTTTGCCGAAAGCGCGTTCCTGTATGAGATGCAGAATCACGAGTACGGCATCAACTGGGAGGGCGACTGGGACGTGTGCAACTGCTTCGGGAACTGCGAGTACGCAGTGGATAAAACCGGCTCCGATTACCTCCGGGAAATGGGCTACGATGAAAACGTCGTCAATGCCTACACTCTTGCCAGGAGGCGTTATTACAAACTGGCCGAGGAAAACGAATGGTTCTGAAAGGAGGCGTAGCATGACCCTTGGCGATCTGGTAAACAATGTCACGGTGCAGGGGGCAATCTCCATTCTGGTGTTTAATGAGGAAGGAGACGAGACCGAGCGGCATATCCTTCCGGCCACCGATGGGCTGCAGGACAATGTGGTATATGATGTGGTAGGAGGAAAATTTGTCGTCTCCGACTACGAAGATCTGGAAGTCGCCTATATCTATCCGCTCAAAGAGGAACTGGTCATAGAACTGGTATCGAATGAATAATATTCATTCTTAAAATCTGCACAAACATATGCGGTTTTGTGCATTTTGACGATACGCAAATGGCCGGTTTTATTCCCTATATAATGGAGGTGAAGAAATGGACAAAGCCCTGCTCAACAGAGACGACATCGACGCGCTTCTTGCGTGGCGTGACGAACACAAGGATTTGGTGCGAAGCGCACCGGCTCCGCTGAAAGCCATCGAGATTATCTGCCCTGTGTATGTTGTCAGGGCGTTCAGAAACGAAGACGAGATAAAACTATATCTCAAACACAACGGAGTCAACCTCGGATATTTCCTTCTGCGGAAACGAGCTGACGGCCAGTGGATTGAGATTAAGTCTACGCTGGATATATCGTGGGAAGATAAGCGCTCCATGTTCACCGTGTACGGATCGCTTATGGCTCTGATGGTCTACGGGAACGACGGCGTTGAGCGCCGCGAATATATCCCGAACAAGTACAGCGAGAAATCGCCCACCCAAAAGAAACGCAAGACAGACGTAACCTATATTCTCCAGCGCAAAGGCGGCTCAATCTGCGCTTTGCCGCAGGGATCACACGCCAGCCCCAGCGGTGTGTTCACCGTCCGTGGGCATTGGCGTCACTACAAAAGCGGCAAGGAAGTGTGGATAGCCGAATACAAAAAAGGCTGCGGAAAGAAAACGCGCAAAACATACAAGCCCGGATTTGGGAAGGGGGAATTGCATGAGCCGTGACGAAGCTATGAAGGTCTTTGAAAAATACGACCGCGCCGCATGGCGCTTCCATAACGCCAACCCAAAAGCGTTTTCAGAGAACAGCGCAATCTACGCCAAGGCGCTGCTGAAAACCAACGAGAAGAAAAAGGACAAGACCGCTTGATTCAAAAGAAGCAAGCGGTTATAATTATCTATGGACAAGGCTATAAAAAATAAAGGCAGGTGAAATAAATGATGGACAAATCATGGGACGAGATCATGGACGGCGTTGACTGGGATGCCGTAGAGAGTGAGATCAAGAAGTCTGCGCAGGAGGAGCGCAGACGCGACGAACTGTTGGACTATTTCTGGCAGGATGACTTCGACTATAAGCGCGGATATATTCTCGCTGTAATGAATGCCCACCCGGAAATTGACGACCGGTATACTATCGACGCGGCCTCCGAGGAAATGCTGATGGCCCACGATTTCAGTGTGGAACTGTCCGTGGACGATGCCCTTCGGCTTGTGAAAAATGACAAACCCACGCCAGTTTCGGAGCTGGTGAAGATGCTCAACAGCGCAGGCATTACCGATGACAATGTGATGGACGTAATCGAAAGCGCCGAAACTACACGCCGTCAGACTATCGACGGCGTGAAATCTCCCGCAGCCAAGCGCAAAGCGCGATCCATGACGGAGGCCGCAGAACTGCTGGCCCGGAATCCCAACGTCCTTCTCCTGGGTCTGCCCACATTCGACCCGGAGCAGAACTGGACGCAGGTAAAAATCGCCTTCTTCACGGATGATTTGATGGTGCCGGAGGTATCAACGCTGAAATACCTGATGTGGCTGTCAGATAAGTACAAACTGACCGAAAAAAACGGAGCGGCAATCGCTCTGTTCCAGATCTATAATATCTGGGCAAACTTTGAGTAAAACTCCACACAAAAATCATGCAGAGCTGCACGAAAGTGCGGCTCTTTTTTTATGCCCAAAAAACGCTTGACATTTTGGTTATCATACTCACGACACGGGAGGTGGACATCACGGAAACAAAATACACGGTCAATTATAACGGCCAGGAGATGAGCGTCCGGGACTACGCCGAGATGATGGGGCTGTCGTATGACACGCTCCGCGAGAGGGCGAGGAACGGACTGCCGATCATGGCCCCGGTTCGTGGGCAGAAGCCCAGCAAGCTGTCGATCATTCCCCGCCCAGGCGGATACCCCGACGGCTACAGCTTCAGCGAACTGCTGGAGATGTACCGAAAGTTTGCCGACACGCCCGAAGAGATCCGTCTGCTGATGGACTTTACCGGCATGACGAGAAGAGAAACGGTTCTCCTTCGGGATGACCTTAAAAAAGCAATGAAAAGGAGAGTTGCTGTATGAAATACCGAAACCTGGTGTACATCAAGCACCCGGAAGAAATCCGGCGGTCGTATCTCTACGAACTTCCGCTGGATGCTGACATCAAAGGCGGCGAAAAACTGTGCGTTAGCGACCGGCGCGGAGAACACATCGGCGTGGCGACAAGCCCCAACTTCTACGCATCCGAAACGATGACGCAAACGCTGTGCGAATGCAACGGCGGCTACTATCCGCCCGCCAAGGTGATCGGCACGGTGGAAGTCGTCACCATCCGGCAGGAAATCGTCAAGCCCTTCACAAGTGAGGAGGAGATTCCGTTTTGAAAATCCTGAAGAATCAGACGAAGAAAAAATCCTTCACCATCGTGGTCTACCTCAACACCGAGTACGGTAAGGAAGAGGTCGATGTCCGCACGGTGGAGGCCGAGAACGCACGGGAAGCCGTCCGGCTGGCGTTCAAGAACATCTTCCAGTAAACCAAGATCTACAGAAGAAAGGAGCACATCATGTTCGAGAAATATGACGCCGCCGTGGATGCCTACGTCACCACCATGAAGCGCAACGAGCTGTCCCCCGACAGCATCCGAAGCTACACCAAGACATACAGACTTCTGCGCGAGAGCATGGAGCGAAACGGGTACACCGACATCTGCGCCGACGCCGTGTGGAAGTTTGCCGACACCGCCGGAGTCAAGGCCACGTCCCTGGCTCTGTACCTCACCCACATTCGTGCGCTGTCCAACCGTGCGGTAAGCCGTGAGATCGTGGACAAGCCGTTCTTCGATGAGGACATGATGCCCTCCAAGAAAAAGCTGAACACGGAGCGCAGCAAGCCGTATGAGCACGTCCTGACCGACAAGGATGCGGAAGAGCTTATCAACTGCGTCCGTCCCATGTACGGTCGGAAGTCTCCCACATGGCTGCGTGAAAAGGCGGAGGTCACTCTCCTGCTCCAGTCCGGGCTTCGCAACTCCGAGATTCGTTCTCTCCGTCCGTGCGATCTGGATTGGGAGAACGGCGTGGCATATCCGCAGGACACCAAGGGTGACAAACCCAGGGCCGTGGTCTTCTCTCAGGCGGCGCAGGAAGCGGTACAGGCGTATCTCGACAGCAGTCTGCGTCCGAGTGCCGCCGGGGATGAAGACTTCCTCTTCGGCTCTGTGGACAAGGCTGGGAACTGGAATCAGATAAGCCGGACGGAACTGTCCGAGCGCATCAAATACTACACCAAGGCGGTGCTGGGCGAGGATAAGTCCTGCCGCTCCCACGCCATGCGTCACTGCTACGCTTCCGTCCTGCTGGAGAACAATGTTCCGATGGAACTGATCTCCGAGACGATGGGCCATGCGTCCGTAGCGACCACGAAGATCTACGCCGCCCGGTTCAGCGTCAACGCTCCGGCCATGGCTGTGGCAAACGTGTTCAATCGAAAGGGGTGAGCCTGTGAAGTATTACAGAATGCTGATTCAGAACACACGAACCGGCGAGAAGAAGACATACGTTTCCGTACACCAGGGCACATCGCCCGGACTCCCTTGGAAGTGCATTGGCGTCCTGGGGTACTACGAGAAGTGATTATTTTCGTGACGCCACGAAAATGATTGGGGAGGTAAAACAGTGAACAAAATCGAGACCGCATACGAAATCCATGAGATCGTATATCGCCACTACATTGTAAGCAGTACAGGCGACGGCGCACGGGATTCATTCCATACGATCCCATTGGAAGAGCCTCTTGCCGTTCAGCATACGCAGGTATTCCAAGGCGGACAGACAAGCCCCCTTTTGGTCAACGGAATGCTGAATAGGCTTCGTTCAGGAGTATTGGAAAGGATTGAGTTGGATGAGCGAAAGCCGTGAGCACAAGCGCCGCTACAATATGCGGCTTCAGTACATTGCCGAGTTCGGCAAGTGGCTCGACCGCGAACCGCCCATGTGGAAGTTTTGGGCATGGCGGCGTTGGAAAGCCGAGCGCCCGGTGTGGAAGGAGGTAGACAATGGCTGACGAATACATAAAGAAAGACAAAATTATCCGTCACATCGAAATCGAACACGGTGTATGGGGCGACCAGTTTGGCGCAAAGCAAATCGTGTGGGACATCAAGGCAATGAAAGCCGAAGAAGTGGCCCCTGTTATTCGCTGTGAACACTGTGACAACTGGAACGAGTGGGATCATTCCGGGCATAAATCTCTCGGCAACTTCCGATGCTCCTGCGCTTATTGGACGGTAGAAGACGGCCCAACTTTTTACACAGCGCCGACAGACTTTTGCAGTTATGCGGAGCCGAGAGACCCCCATGAGTCTTGACAAGGCCATAACCCACGGCAAGGAACACCGCAAGCCTTACCGTGGGTCGAAAGCAATCGACTGCACCTGCCGCAACCACGGCTCATGCCAGTGGTGCGTGGAAAACAGAACACATAAATTCAGAGATAAGGAGAGTGAGCCTATGAAAATTGTATGCACCTATATCGCCGATGACGGCGAGGAGTTTGAGACTGAAAGCGAGTGCCGCGAGTATGAAGCGAGTCTTGCTCGTGCGAACGGTGGTGTAGCTGCCTTTGACAAGGATCTGAACTACATCCCGGTGCCGACCCCGAAGGACTGGGAGGTTAAGGTGTGGTTCATGAAAATCCTTGACGGCGAACAGGCTGATGCGCTGATGCGCTGGGTAGACGACTACTGCGGCATCTGCATGGACGGTCTGCCTGACCACTTGACTACCGGGGAAGTGTGGGCGTGGAATGAACGGTACGGTGGCGAGTGGTACAAACCTCTTGAACAGTATGCGGAGCTGAAGCGGATTGCCGATGCCGTCGAAAAGGCGGTGAGCCAGTTGGGGTAACGAATCACGCCGATCAGAGAATCCGTCAGCGGGTAGGCGTTCCCCGGAGCGCCGTCCGCCGTCTGGCGGTCAAAGCCAGGAATGAGGGCATCGAACGCAAGGACACAAGCGGAAGTCTGCGCAGATATTTGGACGCTCTGTACCACCACGCAGACAAGCCTACGGGCAATGGTTATGTCTATAACAACTCAACCATCTACATCTACGGCGAAAAGGTGTGGGTTTTCGTGGGTAACGCCCTCGTCACCGTCCTGAATCTGCCTAACAGATACAAGAACGCAGCAAATGCGCTGGGGAGAAAATCTGATGAACTATGACTTCCTCGCCTACATGATAGCATTCGTTGCGTTGGCTGTCGTCACGGCCATGCACATCAGGATCAGAGACATGGAAGGAGCGTACTATGAGTGATGCCGTGCTTATCAGTATTCGCCCAGAATGGTGTGAACGGATTGCCAGCGGGGAGAAAACCGTCGAAGTCCGCAAGACCCGCCCGAAGATCGACACGCCGTTCAAGTGCTATATCTACGAGACGCGCGGCTACGAACGAGTTGGGAACGAGAACCTGAACTGCATAATCGGAGGAAATGGTAGAGGGAAAGTCATCGGCGAGTTCGTGTGCGATGAGATCGTGCGCTACGCGAAATATGGAACATCCAACGTGCCATCGCGATACATGAAAGCAAGCCCCGGAGGATACCCGGCCGCAGAAATTCATTTCTCTTCCCTTCAACTCTCTCCTGCCGAGCTTGAAGATTACGGGGAAGGCGCTCCGCTTTACGGTTGGCATATCTCCGACCTGAAGATCTATGACACGCCGAAGGAACTGAAACAGTTTCAGATACCGACTACCATTCCAGCAAGACGAGTTCGGCAGGCTCCCCAGAGCTGGTGTTACATAGAGGAGGTTGAATAATGCCTGAAGAAAACAATGGGCCGACCATGTATGTCGAGTACGAAACCAAAGAAGATGGCTCCATCGTCCCCATCGGCTACGCCTACGGAGATCCGTGGGTATCCCAGGCTCTCATGATGGGAGATATGAAATTCAAAACGCCGGAAGCGGCGAAGGAATGGTGGGAGAAACATTATGGATGAAGAGGTCGTTTTCATCAAACAAAAATCTATGGGAGAACTAATTCTTAATAACCTTTTATCCGAGGAAACAGACAATTATTTTAACAACTGTGCGTTTACATCTGACAGGATGGCGTTCATGCAGGGGATGCTTTATGCTTCATTGCTTTGTTGCGCGAGACTTGAACAGTATCCTGCAATAATTCGCTACAACCAGCCGAAGGAGGAAACAAATGGCTGATTATGCAGAGCTGGTGCGGTGCATCAGGGATTGTTGGGATACAAGCATTGGCGAACGTGTTGGCGATGTCACTGTCTGCCACTGCGATGAATGTCTGTTCAAGGACTATGTTGAGGAACACGATGGTTGGACAGACTATACTCCGTGCGAAACGAGGATGGCGCTTGCCGCCGCCGACGCCATAGAGGAGCTGCTGAAAGCTGCGAGAAAAATGCACCTGTGGATATTTCTCAACACAGGCGATGAGCAGAAAGCCTACGAAGAGTGCGGTCTTTCGGATGAGATGAATGCCGCACTGGGGTATGGCGGACAGTTTAAGATTTCTGTGCCAAAGGAGAGTGTGTAAAATGCGTCGAAAAAAGCACCTCTTCCACGTAACAAAGCCTCAATATGTCGAAGATATAATCCATAACGGCCTGAGACGGTCTATGGGGTCGAGGACAACGTGTTGCGTTTATCTTTCCGAAAAGCCTTTGTCATGGTACAAGCCGGGACTTGAAATCCTCCGCGTCGATATAAGTGGGCTATCTGAAATAAAGGCAAACACATGGTTGCCTGATAGCGACGAGATTATGTTTTGGGGAGATATACCAGCTTGGAAGCTGACAAAGAACGGATGGAAAAACCGCATTGAGTTGGTGACGGACAAATATATTAAACGGGGAGAATAAAATGAAACCTAAAACCTACTGCGAGAAATGGCCTGTCGGATGTCAGTTTTGCGATTTGCTTCTTTGCGACGGGAAGAAAGAAACAGAGTTGTATACAGAGTTGTATACAGTCACAACAATGAACAAAGCGGGGGTTCCCGGAGAAGTATTAACCTTTGAATATACACATAAATGTGAGCCTTGTAAGCCTACACAGCCGGAATGCGGAGAATGCGAGTTTGGAAAGCCGCAGACCAACGCCGACCGCATCAGGGCGATGACGGACGAGGAGCTGGCGAAGTTTATAGCGTCACAGCGCACGGATTGCTACCATTGCCCTGTTATGGAATGTGTTGATGCTTGCAAAGTAAGTTGGCTCAACTGGCTCAAAAGCCCGGCAGATAAGGAGGTAGAAGAAGAATGAGCTATGACATTCGCTTTGGCGTGAAGGTCGAGGGCATGAACGGTTATATAGCCGTCATTGACGAGCCGCAATACTCGTCGCCTACCTACAATCTGCGTGATATGTTCGTTGCCTGTATGGGCTGGGACTATAAGCAGGGCGAGTGGTACAACTGCGCAGATGTCTTTCCGAAGATCAGACACGGGCAGGAAGAGCTTACGCTACACCCACAGAAGTACAGGAAGTACAACGCCGTAAATGGGTGGGGTACGGTTTCGTCGGCAAAAGAATGTCTGGATTCCGTTGTGCAGAAAATCGGAGAGATTGTGAGCGGCGATTGGTCGTGGAACGAGATCCCGCTGGAACATCTTTGGATGAGGTGGTGACGAAATGAGCGTATACTGCGCGGCGCTTGAGTGTAAATACCACAGCGACACGAATCGCTGTACAGCGAAGAAGATCACTCTCTCAAGCCATAGCGTTGTGACGGTATGGGACGGCAGACAAGAGTTTTTGAAGTGCAAGCAGTACGAAATGTCAGAGGAGTACAAAGCACTTCTATCTGTGCTAAGAATGGCAGAGGAGGGAGAGGAATGAAGGATTACCCGCCGTATCTTGACTATCCGAAAGAGCGTAAGCCACAGACCAACTATGACCGACTTATCTCCAAGACACCGGAGGAACTGGCAGAAATAATGGCAAGTGACTGCCCACCGAATTACCCGCTTGTCAATTGTCGCGAATATGAAAAGTATGATGGGAATTTGGACTGCTGCAAATGCTGGCTTGACTGGCTCAAAGCCCCTGCAGATAAGGAGGGAAAATAACCATGGGACTTACTGAAGTATTAACGATTGTGTTTGTCGTGTTGAAGTTGCTCGGCAAGATTGGCTGGTCTTGGTGGCTTGTCTTGCTGCCTGAAATCATCGGGTTTGTCATCTATGTCGGGCTTCTCGTTCTCTATGTGTATCAGAAAGTTTCAGCGGAAAAAGAAATAAAGCAATCATTCAAAGAATGGAGGAGATAATAATAGTACCTGCAGATAAGGAGGAATAAAAATGACTTATATTATACACCCTTCATGGTTTTACCTTCTCCATCTCGTCAGAGAAATAAGGACACTAATCTTCGTTGCTCTTATCCTTTTGGGCATTGCGACGATTGTGCTATTCGCATTTTTCTTAGGTTGTCTTGGCGACTACGGTATGGATGACGAGGATACACAAAAGTTTTTTAAAGCGTTCAAAAAATTTCTTTTTGCCCTTGTGTTTGTCGCCATTGTCAACATCGTTATTCCGAGCAAAGAAACGCTGATTGAGATGCAGGTCGCCCGGTACGCTACCGTGGAAAATGCGGAATGGACGCTGGAGACAATCAAGTCTGCGGCGGATTACGTCGTAGAAGCAATTAAAAGCCTGAAATAAGGTGGAACAGACATGAAGTGTATTGACTGTCCCGCATTTAAAGTCGCCTATGAGCCTATCAAAGCAGACAATGGTTATTGGGACTTGGGTAGAGCTGTTTGCGAAAAACACAACCTTATAACAGATTTTGCCACTCGAAGGAAGCTGAACAGCCTTGAATGTTGGGAGAAAAGCACGGAAGATAAGGAGGGAGAGGGATGAATATGCACTCTGAGATTTACAAGCGCATCAGGGACAACATAATCAGAACGTGGCCTGCATGGAAGCGAAAGATTTACAACTCATGCTTTGCGGTTTCCGCCCACGCCGAAAAGCTCCCGGAGGATGACCGTACCAGGTCAACACCTGTCTGGACGAACTATGACCGCCTTGTTTCTATGACACCGAGAGAAATGGCCTCGTGGTTTGCAAAGATCCTCGACCACTGCGAAAACAAGATGCCCGCCGAGCTGTGCCGTCAGAGTTGCCCGCTGTATAAGTGCTGCAACGATCAACCGAGCGACAACATAGAGGATTGGCTGAAAGCCAAGGCGGAGGGGAAATGAAAAAACTCGTGTATCACCACCATGTTGAATACCCGGAGCATGATTGGCTTAGAGACAAAGACGGGAACATTGACGAATTTGCGTCAGAGTTTGGATACCACAACGGCCCACGCTGCCGGAGGTGCTTTTATAGCTTCTGCATTTTTTGCGAGGGGGAAGAGGGATACAGCGCACAGCCGTGCGTAGAGGACTGGTATGAATGCCCAAAGTGCGGAAAAAAAGTTTTATTTAAAGGGCGACAATTATTGCAGTAAGTGTGGGCAAGAGTTGTCGTGGGAGGTTTCACAATGACTTACAAAGTATGGGTATGCCTCGAATGTGAATACGATGACATTGAGGCCGACAGCGAAGAGGAAGCATTTCAGATTGCGTCCGATGCCGCTATGTCCGGCGGGTCTTGGGCATGGACGGTAAGCCCAGTGGAGGTAGACGAATGAGTAGCCCCAAATGGCTCTACCGGTTAGAAAGCCGAACGCCAGAAAACGGGCTCTGGTATAGCGCAGCGGGTGATTTTGTGTGGGGTATTGGGAAACTGCCGGAGTGTAAAACAAAAGACTTACCGATGGACTATGACGAACGGTATCGGAAAGACGAGAGGCATTGGTTTTCTTCCTGCTCGAAAAAGGAAGACCTGACCCATTGGTATAGCCTTGAAGATGCGCTGGATCTGATAGAAAACGGCTTTGTTTTTACGAGGTATCTCGCCACAGAATATGTAGAATATCCCCTTGAGACAACCTTTATTAAAGAATCGTGTCTCGCAAGAGAGGAAATCAACATTGCGGATCTATTTTATAGCCCAACGGAGGCGGAAGATGGCACATAATTACTACTGCGAGATAATTCCCCGCGACCCGAAGTGGAATCCCGGTCACATACCGTGCCCGGACTATGAGAAGCGCAACTGCGACGGATGCTTTATCAAGGATGAAGAAGATCGAAAGAAACGGTATGCCAAAAGGAGGGAGGAACGCTCATGCTCCTGATAGACCCCAAGAAACTGAAAGCCCACTACGCATGGTGGGGGAACGAGGATATGCAGCGCACACTTTTCGATGACATCGTGGACGCCCAGCCGGTTATCGACGCCGAGCCGATTGTGCGGTGCTGCGACTGCAAGCGTTTCCAGTGCAATGTAAGCCCAAGCGGATACCTTCCGCAAGGCGTTCCTGAGTTTGAATGCCGCTATTGGTGCAAACCTACCGATCCCACGGACTTTTGCTCCAATGGGGAGATGCGGGAGGAAACCTGATGGGCAGACTGATTGACCGCACCGGCATGAGATATGGCAGGCTCACGGTTCTCTGCCGTGCCCCGGCTCACATGGCGTACCGATCCCCCGGAGGGCAGATTAAAACCCGGTGGCTCTGCAAGTGTGACTGTGGGGCCGAGGTCGTAGTCACCGGCACGAACCTTGTCTCAGGGCGTACCACTTCCTGCGGATGCTACCGGGAAGAAACGGTATATGCGAATATCCATACGCTGCATACTTTAAGACGAAAGGAGAAAATTGCCAATGCGTGACTGTGAAGTCTACGCTGATTGCGCAGCGTCTGCGCCCGTCCTCAAGATTGCGTGGGATGTCATGTCCAAGGCGTATGCCGAGGGATGGGGTAATCCCAACAGTGTCCACACGGCGGGGCGAGACGCAAGGAAGAAGCTGGAAGAAGCCCGCGAGATTATAGCGCACTGCATCAACGCCGAGCCGTCCGAGATCGCGTTCACTCCATCTGCCACCGCTGCGTGTACCTTTGCCATAAGCACTTTTGGCGTGGCGTTCTGTTCAGCGTATGAGCACAAGGCTGTTACAGATACCGCCCACTTTCAGATGTGCTATGGGAATGTAACGGACAATGCCTACGCTCATATGCTCGCCAACAACGAGACCGGCGAGATCTACCGCGGCAAAGTGCGTGAATTGTCACGGGATTACGCCGTTTTCACCGACGCCACCGCCGCCGTAGGGCAGATCACGGTCGATGTCCAGAATCTTGGCGTCCAGTCGCTTGCCGCAGGCGCTCATAAATTCGGTGGCTACCCAGGTATCGGCTTCCTCTATGTCCGTGGGGGAGTAAAGGATGATGATACCTTCCCCGGCACTCCGCCTGTGGCTCTCGCCGTGGCAATGGCCGAGGCGCTGAAATACCGCACGGAACACATGGACACGGCGAATGCGTATCTTGCTGAACAGTGTTCCCTGCTGATGGACAGAATAATGGAGATTCCCGGCGCACATTTCACCGTTGGCAAAGAATCCTTCCTGCATCTCGCCAATATCCTCTCCGTCCGCTTTGACGGAGTGAACGCAAGAGAGCTTCTGACCATGCTGGACGTAAACGGCGTGTATGCGTCCGCTGGTTCCGCCTGCACCGCCGATCAGGACGAGCCATCCCGAACGCTCCTTGCCTCTGGTCTGACCAGAGAGCAGGCTTTGTCCACCATCCGTCTTTCCTTCTGCCCGGAAACCACGCGGGAAGAGTTTGATTTCGTCGCAGAGACGCTGCGGCTGTGCGTGGCGCGGGTTCGCGCCCTTAACCGGGCACACACCTTATAATAATAGATACGCCCTCACAGAGCTTTCTACGGCTCCGTGGGGGCGTTCTTTCTTTTTGCCTATTGGTTAGCCTGTGCTAATCTCTGTCAGGTGAGGGCTACCCAACTCAGAGCCGCGCCATCGGCAGTAACGGCGCATTTCAGATGGTAGTTGCCGTTCTCCGTGGGGAACGCAGGCAGTTCCTGCCCCTGGCTTCCGGCTTCTGCCCATCCGTTGACCTCATCATACACATAGGTGGTAGTGCTGACCTTGCAGGTGCTTCCTTCGGCCATGCCCTCCAGAGAAGCAATGTCATCAAGGCTGTCCGCCTCAATCTCCATGATGGGCTTCACCGCAGGGTAGGCAATAGATTTGATTTCGTATGCCATTGTTTATCTCTCCTTTTGTATTTACAGCCCCAGGAGCTTGCTCA
Organism: Clostridia bacterium; assembly: GCA_017632155.1. Next base: position 52,146 of record JAGBRZ010000215.1, on the reverse strand, counting down.
TGGTGGCCTTGTCAACGGTTCCGTTCTGTTCCAGTCCGTTGTCCGCCTGGAACTTCTTCACGGCTGTTTCGGTTTCGCTTCCGAAGTCACCGTCAGCGCCGTACTGAGGCATAGCGTAGCCGGTGGCGATAAGGAGTCTCTGCGTCTGACGTACCTCTGCGCCACGGTCGCCTTTTTTCAGCACTTGGAGTGCTATCTGGTATGCCCCGGCCCCTCCGACGCTCTCTTCGGGTGGGGGAGTGGGCGTGGGCTTGTCTTCTTTGGGCGGCGTTTCCGGCTCAAGTCCTTCCGGGTGGAGCAGGATCACCGTGCCGGGGTAAATGGTCGTGGAATTTCCCATGCCGTTGATCTGCTGCAGGAGAGGAAACAGATTGCCGTCGCCAAGGAAGCGTTCCGCAATATCCCACAGGGTATCCCACTGTTTCACAATGTAGTAGTCTTCGTTTTCAACTGCGTCTTCGTAGGGCATCTCCGGGGTTTCCTCCTTATCGTCACGGACATATCTGAGAACGTAGTCCCACCCGTAAGATGGGCAGTAATACCATCCAATGTAAATCTCTCGCCCGGTCTGGTCTCCCGGCTGTCCGCCGACGATCCCGCCGAACTCGTTGCTGCTGGCTTGGACTATCTTTCCGTCACCAATACAGAGAGCGGTGTGGTTCTTCTCGTTCAGCAGGACATCGCCCTTTCTCAGCCCTGCGCCGGTCGCAAGGTTTACGCCCATTGCCACGGCAAAGCCGTTGTTCATAAAGTCTGACCGCATAGTTTCGGTATATGTGCTTTTCAGCGGCAGACCGGCGTGGCGGTAGGCTGAAATCACGAAAGATGAACAGTCGAAATCGGGGTTGCCCCATCGTATATTCTGTTCCTGAGAATAGCCGTGCGCCGGGTCTTCCGCCACGGCCACAGCCCATGCAACTGCTCTGTCTACTACTCCCATACGCAGTCCTCCTTATATCAGGTGGTATATCGTGCCGTTTACATTGACATAGACGGTACATTCCTTGATCTCACCGCTCACATTGGCCCAAGCCTTTTCAAACTGCGTAATCGTGCCGTTCAGGTTCGTGAAAACCGGGATATTTGTTTTGACCCAGTGGGCATACAGCGTTTGGTTGGCCGACAGATTAACCGTTGTGGAAGCTGTTACCTGAGTTCCGGCGCTGGAGTCGGTAAACCATCCAAGGAAAGCATAGCCGCTTCGTGTCGGCGTGGGAAGTGTACCGTATGTGCTGCCATACACTACAGTCTTGCTGGCTGTCGGAGTAGATCCGCCGTTGGCGTTGAAGGTTACGGTATAAGTGCCGCCAGCGGGGAAGGGAACATTCGGGTTGGCGCTGGCAAAAGTGGAGCTGTAGTTGTCCTTCAACGTGCATGAGGCCGATTTCGTGGTACTGGAAGTTGCACCGCCATACACATCAACATAAAGAGTGGTTGACTGTGTACCGCTGTGCCTGGGGATATTCCCGGTTGCTGTCACCCCAGCGACAGTCCACGTTATGTCAGCGTAGCCGTAGTATTCACTATAACCGCTGTTAACAAGCGTGGTAACTGTCAGGGTATAACGCACATAGTTTCCGCTTCTCGCGTAAGTGTATTCCGCAGAATACTTACCTACCGCTGACCCGGCGTATCGGGTTCCGTCAAGAATTGTGGTTGCCATTGGCTATCCCACCCCTCATGTGTTGGTGTAGGTAAAGTACACCTGACCCGGCTTGAGTCCTCCGGGCGGTCTTGTGCCGGTTCCGTCCCATGCTGTAGGCGGGTTGGCAACGCCGATATAAAAGCCGACATCTGAGGGGAGAATGTCAGTGCCAAGCTTTGCGGCAGTCACATTGTGGTTTGCGATTTTCTCCGTAGTGATAGAGCCGTCGGGAATCCCACCGGTGGTGAAGGTTCCGGCGGTGGCTGTGCTTCCGTCAGAGAAAGTCACCGTGACCTGGGCCTGCGTGGTGGAGAGGGCGGTAACATTTATGGTCTTGATACCCTTGGACATGGCTACCCAGTAGCTTGCCCACCCGGACGCTACTCCGGGTTCTTTGTTTGTGTTGGCGGCAATCGCCATGAACGAACCGCCGTTATGCGTCACGGTGTTCAGCGGTGCGTAGGCCGTGCCGGATGCCCACGCGCCCCTATTGATTACCGCAACTTGGCCGAGATTGTATGTTGCCATTTTTTATCCTCCGTTTAATCTGCGTTGTCTTCGATGATCGTGGCGATGGGGAAGTCGTTCACGCTCACGCAGTTGATGGTCATGGTTCCAGTCTGTCCTATCGGTCTTGTGAAGCCTCTTACCAGATGGCGTTCAACCGGGCTTCCGGGTTTGTCGTTTCTCTGCACGGTAATAAGCTGGTTTTCAACGATATGAAACATCTGTGAAGAGGTCACGGTCACTTCCTTGGACATGGCAGCTACTCTTTTCAACTGCCACTCTGCGTAATCCTTGCACATCTGATCGGAGTAATAGTCTGTCATCTCTATCCGCGTGGTCTTCAGCCCGATGCGGCTCACGCAGGTGTCGGAAGCGTTATCCAGGTTTTGCGCTCGTCCCCTTGCCGTGGCGTTGGTGTCCGATGTGGCCCCCACCACAATCACATCATTGAAAACCTGAGTGGGCTTGGGAGAATACTCTGCGCCGAGGAAGGATTTCTTCCCCTGCGTGAACTCCCAGAGGATCGGCTTGTCTGCGTCTGTAATATCGTCCTGCGATGGGTTAATCGTCAGTCTTCCCACCGGGTTGTATCCCACGTCCCCGGCAATCATCTCCGTAAGACCAAGGATTACATCCGCCAACGTGCCGGAACTGGCCGATGCGAAGTCGTGGGGTGCGTTGATAAGGGAAACCGTGCTTCCGTCCGTAAGCGTCTGCGTCTTCCCATTGTAGTAGTCCGTGAACAGCGGGGCCGTTCCGTCTATGGGATTGCTGCCCCCGCTTTGCATGGTGAATTTATCCAGCGTCAGCGTAGCCGCAACAGCGGAAAAGATGTTCGTCCCTTCTGTTACGGAATAAACGTCCTCAAGGTTTCCGAACAGAGAACCATCAAGGTTCGCCCATTTGTCCACAAGGGAAAGGGTCACGGTGTTTTGGTCGGGGTGGAGGCTTTCCTGCGGGTTCTCGATCAGGAACACTCCCTGTGGGATGTAGTATTCCGTTCCGTCTGGGAGAATCAGCCCCTCAGACAGCCGGATTTCCTGTCCGAACCACACATGGGACACATTGTACTCGTACTCCCCGTCAAGGTTTGCCAGCGTCACCGTGGCCTGCCGTCTGCGTCCGTTGTTCCAGTTGCAAGTGATCGTACCTTCCTGCAAAAACGCGCCGGAGCGTCTGTTCAGGGCGTTGTTGTCCAAAGCAAACGCCACGCCGCCGCCGGGATTCAGAAACTCCAGCTTGGCAATCTTGGTGAAGTTGTTTTCAAGCTGGGCAAGATACGCCTCGTACTGCTGCGCAGGCGTACCTCCCTCTTCCGACCACGCAATGAAGCTCAGTTCCATCTCCGGGGAATCGGACGCGGCAATGTTGTTTATTCCCGTGCCGATAACAATTTGTTCAAGCCCCGTGTTTGTCAGTGGGGTCACAACCGGCGTGGCAAGCACATATATGACCGTAGCCCCGGTGGTCAGCGTACCCGTGGTGGACATATACGGCGGGGTGACAGCCTCGCCGTTGTACGAGGCTATCGTCCCAATCCGCTGAACGTAGTTGTATCCGCCGTTCCCGTCAGACTCTATCGTGTCGCATATCCACTTGTCACCGTTGCTGTCGATGTAGGTGTAATTCATGTTTCACCTCTTGCTGAGATCACAAACTCCCCAAATCAGGTCGGCATACGGCCGTGAGTGTGTGGATATTGTTCACGTTGACAACCGTGGGGTCTTCCCAGTTCCGTTCAAGAACGTGCGTGTGGATCGTCGGCGTTGTTGTCGTGGATTCCATGACGATATGGCAGTACGGTACGGAGTTTATATCCCATGTGTCATAGAGCTTTGTCCAATGCGAGGCGGTCCATGCCTCGGCCGTCGAGACAGCGGTCTTGCACTCATACAGCGCGCCGCTGTACTGAACACAGTCTCCGACCGCGTACGTTTTTGTAGAGTCATAGATCGAAACGGCGCGTTTGGAAATGACAAGACCCGTATGCGTCATCGCCATGAAACGGTGGGGGTTCAGATACCCTCCGTCGCTGTCAAGCCTGGAGTAGCAGACAATATCGCCTGCTTCAACGTTCACGAGCTTCTTGTCGATGACAACCATTCTTCGCTGGTCGTACATCCACTTTGCGATTCTTGAAACGCTTCGTATTCTGACTCCTGGCTCGTCAGCGAGAGTAAACTCAAATGGGTCAATACTCCAGTCATATGCCGGGTTTGCTTTGTAGGAATCTTTCGACCTATCTTCCCCGGTGTGATACGGCGTATCGTTGAAGGGAATCCCTCGGATACACAGCCCCACGAAGGTACTGCAATCAATATTATTGGTGTAGGTGTCTTGGTCGAGGATTGTCGTCTGTCCGTAAACCATAACCCGGTTTCCGTTGAGATACTCATTCCGATTGTTCCAATAGGTGTTGGCTACAGCAACAATCTCTGCGACCTTTTCCGGGTTGCTTCTCGCTGTCGTGTACGGGCCAACTGACATCCCGTTGCTTTTCTCATCCCACAGGGGAAGATAAACGGGGACAATGTAAAAGTCTTCCGGCATATCGGACGGAGTTATGGTGTCAAAATCGTCCGTTGCAAACAGGAACCTGTAAATGTAGGAAGCGTTTTCGTGCTCGATGATCTGGTTCCCCGTCGCATAATCCGTGAATTTTACAAAAGTGGGTGTCGAAGTCTCTGCCGAATAGATGGCAGCACGGGCCTTGTACCCTTCGGGGCAATGTACAAAGATGTATCGCAGACTGTCCCAGCGTACCGTGTGGACGGTCCTCAGTCTTGTGGTGGCAGAATAGTTCTCACCGGAATATGAAAGAGTCCCCTGTTCCCATGCAAGCGCAGCCTTGTCACCATTGGCGGCGACGATTTCAAACTCTGCCGACTCGCTCAGACTTGAATCCGTACTTATAATGTTTCCGTTGATATCGTAAACGCTCATATGTCACACCTCCTTAGTACATAATTGAAGCCGGATCAAATGCTGTAGTCCACTTAGCATAATCTGCAACAAATATATCATCCACATACGCCGGCACAGTGAATGTGATCGTATCACTGGGGTTATCAGCATCGGCTTTAAAAGCGCCTGCGGTTGTCACTTGCGTATTAAAGTACAGTGCTTTGTTGTACGTGAAGTTGCAGATGAGATTGCCGTCTATGAAAAGTCTGATTATACCGTTTTCGCGTGTGAGCGCGTAATGATGCCATACCGTCCAGTCAAGCGTCCCCGGAGGTGTTAGTGTCACTCTGGCCCTATTTGTTCCATCAGATGCAAACAATGAAATGGCGAGCTTGCCGGAAATGGTGTGGAATCGTAAACCCTTATATCTCGCAGATTCCACTGCAGTTACATCTGCAGTCCATCCGCTTGCCAGGTTTTCAATAGAATCGGCAGTCAGGGCGTTTGGTACATTTGTGGCTGATTCAGTGGTGTTGTATTTGATGGACGCAAGAATATATGCAGAAAAAGTCATTGCGCCAACCTTTGACCATCCGGCAATGGTAAAGTCATTTGTTAAAGCAGGCTTTTGAGCATTGGAAAGACTTGTGTTTTTGATCGTTCCAGAATCGGTGTCTGCATCTGCCAGATGTTCGTAGGAATAGCCTGTTCCTGCGTAACCGGTGCCGTAGTTCAGCGGTCCAGTCCATCCGAAATCTTTACTTCCGCTGGAAAGAATAGATTGTTCAAAGTGGTACAGGAATCCGTTAACTGTGCAATTAACAGTAAATGTATCAGTTTGACCACCGTATATAACTGTGATCGTCTGCGTTCCTTCTGCGAGTATTCCGCTCAGTGCGTATGTTGAAACCGTGTCACTTGTACCATCGGACCAGTTAGCTGTTACTACCAGATACTGCCGCAGAGTGTCCAGGCTGTCATTGGTATAGATCACATTGGCTCCCTGTGTAAATGCTGCAGAAATACTGGTAACAGTGGCTGCGAGGTTAGTAATCAGTTCATCAAGATATTGCCGGCCATGCTCATCAATGTACGCAACCTTTTCCAACAATGCTATCAATGAGTTTTTCGCGGCATTGGTGAAGGAAACGTCGGAAACTACCGTACTAAGAGACGCAACGTCAAACTGTTTCAGCTCTCCCGTTTCATGGTCAATCAGCATTATCTTGTCCACTTGGTTAGGTGTCGTTCCCAGCGGAAGATTGTTTACAACAATTTCACCTTCGTATGGCATTTTCTCACCTCAATTTATTTTCGCTTTCAGTTTTTGCCCAAGGTTGTTCATCAGGTACATATCGTTGCCTATAAGGTATCCGCCCGGTGCAATCTTCAAACCTTTCAGCCCACTTGGAAATGTAAAAGTATGCGTTTCTGCCACAAGCCCTGAAATAAAGTAGATTGTCATAGAACCGCTGCTTGCCACCGAAGTGATCGCTACCGGGTTGCTTTCCGTAGGGGTTGTCGCCTGCTCCGAGCGTCCGTAAATCTTCAGGGAGTGTATGCCCACCGGGAGCGACCCTCCGTTAAATGTGAGACTCGTTCCCGGCCCTACGGTGGTTCGTTTCTGTACAATCATTCTCCGCCACCACCTTCGTCAGCCAGGGTTGCGGACAGGATTTTCGTATCCGCATCTATCGCCATCGTTGCGGGGATGAATGAGCCGCCATCATTCTGGTAGAGCTGACCTTCGCTGAGATTAAGAGTCGAACCGCTGCCGGAGTAGTTATCCGGGGTTTCCCAAATCAATGCGCCCGTGGCCGTGTCGATGCGGACTGTGGTAAAGATTATCCTGTCGGTGGGATAGAAGTCCCCGCCAGGGTAGGCGATAACGTGGACGCCCTCTGTCGTGCCGATCTCTGTCCAGGAAACCGTAAGCGTAATGGGCATCTGTACTGCCTTGTGGTTTACGGAGAAAGAAATCGGTGCGCTGGTATGGATTCGCAGGAAGTGACCCTTCGGATCGGCAAGGAACAGAGCGTTCTTTGTAACCGAGAGTTTCCGCAGCGCTTCCTCAAGGTTAACGCTGTCGTAATACTCCCTTGTGTTCTGCGTCACGGTTCCAATATACCCGCCTACGCTGCCGGTCAGATAGTTGGCGGAGCTTCCCTGCCTTGTGGGGTATCTGGTGAAGTTCAGGTTCACGCTCGGATTGTTGTTGTTGCTGAACTGACCCTCGCCAACGCCGCCTGCGCCATATTTAAATAGGTATGTGGAGAGGACGCTGTACTCGTTCTTAGCTATCTGTTCCGCTTCAATGATTCCCCACAGCCAATACTGGACTTTCACAGGGTCGGACACCATCGGATCGGTCAGATAGGCAAGGGAGCCGGTGGGAAACACATAATATGTATAGGTGTTTCCGCTCTGTGCGCTGTAATCACGAATCTGTCCTGCGGTAGCCGGAACATCCGCTATCTTTACAAGGCGGTCATCCCCGTCTCTCCTGCGGAAAACGGAGTAGCCGTCAGCCACTAGAACGCTGTCCCACTGCACCCACACATAGCAGTCGTTGGCAACCTGGCAGGCTTCCACAGAGCCGGGAGATACGCTCACGGAGTAATCCACAAGGAACTCGTACCAGTCGGTTGTTACCTGGATGCCGTTGAGTGTTTCAATGGTGCATTTAACGGCGTATTGGTTGTCCGTGATGAATCCGTCATAGTCCACACGGAGTTCTCCCGTGCCGTAGATCGGGCCGGTGTCCACAAACGGAGCGTCCTCGCTGTCTGCATCCGCGATTTGCCACCGCACCCATCGGATTCCATCTCCTTGTGCCTGCGCATAAGTGGCCGTGAAAGAATATGCGTAGCTTGTCAGCGGGTCTGGAATCGTGTTGATTGTGAGGGTAGGAGTCGCACGGCCACGGAACACGGAAGCTGTCGCCTGCCGTATGCTTTCATCGTTGGTGTTCCCCCACCATTGCGTGATGTAGAATTTATAGTCGTTTCCGTTGATAATGCCGTTTGCGGCAAAGTTCGTTGTGGGAATTGCCGCTGTGAATAGTTGCGTTTCCCCGGCGTAGTTCACGCCCCAGAATGGTTCATCCAGAACAGTCTTTGTGGTTGTGATAAGCCCGGTGGATTCAGGCGTATTCTCATAAATGGAGATTCGATATGCCACCATCGGCGAATCGCCCGATACCCGCCACGATACGTTCATGTAAGGCTGGGACAGATCTACCGTGCCGGTTCCATAAACTTCATCGGGGGTTATGTTGGAAGGTTGAAAGAGCAAACTCGCTCACCTCTTTCCTGCGCCTTGATTAAGTTCTGTTAAACTTCATTTTTGTTTGGTAAAGAGTACAGCTTTGCTGGCTTGAACTCAGCGCAACGTACCTTATGGACGCTCCGCCGCCCGCTGGTGCATTTATAATGGTCGAGCAGTCTACATTGCTTGCAATTAACGCCCAATCCTCTCCATCCGTATAGTTCCTCCACCACACGTTGCCATATCCATTGTCGTATTCAAGCTGGAGATTGTATGTCTTGTTGTATGTAAACGACCCTATTTGGGTCATGCCAGATGAGGGGGTGGAAGCGTCTTGAAGATAAATCGCCCTCTGGGAACTTGTACTTGTATAATTAACACGCACTCCTATGGATGATGTCGCGTTTCCCAGATAAACGCGCAGGCACGAAGCGGTTGTGGTTATCCTGAAACTTACAAACAAAACGCCTTTGTCGTAAACAGTAGGCCATTGGTACTGTATATAGGCGTTGGATGTCTTTGCTTTCATGCGGTAATATCCGCTTTCCAAAGCCTCGCTTGCCGTTCCCGTCGTACCGATTGTTTTCGTCCAACCATCTTGGCTCGGATAAACGCCAGACGATGTAGTCCACTCGTAATCCCACTCAGGCACTGGCGGCACTTCAATTCCGGCCATCATCATTCTTCGCCTTGTAATTAGATCCATGTATTCACCACGCTTGGGCTATTCCATAGCCATCAAGCACATCCACTTCATAATACATATTTGCTTCCACAGCAAATCCACTTGGCATTGTCACGCCGGAAATAGGGAACGGGGAGACCGCAGATGCCCCACTGGAAAAGCTGAAATGGTACTGCGCAGGAGCCGTCGCCGCATTAAGTGTAAGAGTCAACGCGGTCAACGCGCCCGTAAATTTGTATATCTTGCCTGAGTCAAGAGCCTGTGTTACTGAGCCGCCCGTAGATACAACAACCTCTTCAACCGCCGGTTCTGCGCCTATTTCGCTTGGCGTGTATGTTGGTTTGTTTGCCGCCACCCATAGCGTCCCATTGAACATAAGAAACTGGTTTGCAGATGCGGTAGTCGGCTTCTCGATGTAGCCCGAAAGGTCAATCGGTTCGCCGAACTCTTCCCAATAGCCAGTTGGGTGTGCGGTGGTTTCAAGCCAGATAAAAGCCGCAGATACAGACTGGACATAGTACACATCGCCAACGGTGTTCCCGCTGGCCGGTAGGTCGTTGACGGTCGCCACATCTCCCTTGATATTGAATACCGTTCCAATACCGGCAATTTCATCGTCCACATATTTTTTGGTCGCAGCGTCTCCGTCATTTGCTGGCGTTCCCAGCCCTGTGACCTTGTTCCCGCCCATCGCAATCGCGCCGGTCATCGTTCCGCCTGCTTTTTGCAGTGCCGTGTCTGCTTTGCCCAAAGAGGTCTGAACATCCGATGCAAAGTCGGTTGAAGGAATGCCGCTGGATGGTTTGGAGTAAGTGCCCAAACTAAGCTGTGCCGCGCTTTTGTTCCCGACCAGCGTCACGCCGTTGATTTGAGGCTTGTTGGAGAGGTCGGCGTAGTCGGATGTGCCGCCACCCCCACCGCCGCCAGAAGAACCTTCGTAGCCGTTGGCGAAGTAGTAGACCTTGGCGTTGCTCATGCTGCCCCACCAGGCTACGAGAACAACATCACCGACAGATGCTTCCGCCACTTCCTTTGAGTAGGGAAGCATAAGTTCAGTCGTTCCGTAGGGGAGCGTCACGCCTATAACCGCACCGTCAGGCGCTGTTGTTACGGTGTAACGCTCCATCCGCAGCGTGTTTTTTGTTTCAGCCCTGCATATTTGCAGGACTTTGTTTTTTATTGCTTCCCAAAAGCTCTGAGCCTCAGTCAGCATTTGATTTCCTCCCGTCTCAGGAAGTGAGCTTCAGCACACTCAGCATCTTTGCCAGCTCCGCCACGCTCATGTTCGCCGCCTGATCCGCTGTCAACGTCACATTCCCGAAAGAATAAATGACATCGTGGCTGTCCGCCGTGGAAATCGCCTTTGTCGTTCCTTCGGTGGAGTTCAGGAACGTGCCCACACCGAAAACGGCGTTCAGCGCACGGGCAAAATTCTGGAACTCCGCGCTGTTCTGCGCCATCATCACCACGGAAGAAAGGGCGGGGCCGAGGACTACATCGTTCAGGTCAACAACGGTGTCCCGCATGGCTTTCAGCTCTGCGAGAGCCTGACTTTTTACCTCGTCGGCGTAGTTTTTCTCAGCCGACTCAAGGTTTTTCTGGGCGGAGTTGACCGCTTTCTGGTCGGCTACCCATTCCCACTGCCCGGTAGCGGCGTTGTAGATCCTTGTGGTTCTTTGCCGCTGTGCGTTGGCAAGGGCTTCCCTTGCGTCCTCTACCGCCTGCTGTTTCTCCGCCAGTTTGTTGGCGGCGTCCTGCGCTGCGGTATCTGCGTCAAGAGCCTTGATGAGATCGTCCCATTTGGTCTGGTACAGCGTGAGTTGCTTGTTGGCGTAGTCGTAGTTTTTGTTGAGCAGATCGAGGATTTCGTCAGAATCGTCCGCATAACCGGCTTTGCGGTACTCGTCCACCATCTTCTTGATGGCTTCCTGCGCCTTTTCGTAGAGTTCCGCTTCTTTGGCGTAATCGCCCTGATTGTTGGCGAGTTTCGCCTGCTTGTCGAGGTTGGACAGGAGACCGTTGAACTCCTTGACCAGTTCCTCAAGGGACTTTGCCGGTACGGACGAGCCTCCGCCCTTACCGCCGCCACCTTTTCCGCTGCCGGAGTCTCCACTTTTGCTTCCCGGCATTTTCCCGTCAGGCGTATCGACAACAAGCCTGAATGTTCCTTTTCCGCCAGGAGCATTCTCATAAAGCGGGAGCGTAACATCGTATCCGCCAGCAGCATCTTTCTTGACAACTGGCGTTACGGAGCCGAAATCCCCCATGAATGCACCAGCCGCAGCAGCGTGGATGGGCATACCGCCTTTGAGGGCTGTTTTGGTTTCCTCTGCGGTAAGAACAATCGCTCCGCGTGAGAGGTTGACAACAGCCGGTGCGCCGCCGTTGGCGATGTAGGCTTTACCGTTCTCGCTGATAAGCTCCGGGCCAAGCTCGTTTACAAGGGTCGGGCCACCGGGGGCGTTCTTCGTGCCGGAAGCAAATCCAGGCCAGTTGGGGAAAGTAAGCCCTTCAAGCGCAGCCTGCACTTCTCCGATATTTGTGGCCGCAGTCTTAAACATATCGGCAAAGCCTTGGGCTTCCAGCTTTGCCTCTTCCACACCGGGAATAAGTTGGTCAAGTTCTTCTTGAACGGCTTTTTCGGTATCTTCTACCCGCTTGTTGGCCTGCTCATAGTTTTCAACATACGCAACAACTTCGCCGTTTTTGTCAATAAGAGCGTCGTACCCATTACCAAGGTCTTGGACGCTTGCGATGTTGGATTCGTAAACGGTTTGAAGGTCTTCAAACTCGCTGACAAACTGCTGCTGATTGGCGGTAAGTTCTTCCCCGGCTGTGCGGACTTTAATGACTTGATCGTAGATACTCTGATAGGACTTGATGATTTCATTAAGTCCCTCTTTGTATCCTTGAAGGTCTCCCTGCGATGCCAGTACGCTTGTGTCGCGGTATTCCCCGCGCATATTGTATAGGGCAGCAGTATCGCCGGTCGCTCCGTATCTTGCAACACGAGCGCCTTGTTCGTTGTAATAAGAATAATCAGTAGCAGTCAGCTTTCGCTGTGTTGCCCTTGCGTCAGCTTTTGCAGCCTCGTCTGCCTGCTCCTTCAGCGCAGTTACCTGAGACTGCAAGTATTCAAGCCGTCTTTTTTCAATGTCGGTCAGACTCTCGGAACGGCTTTGAAGATCCTGAATTTCTTTATTCGCGTCAGAATAAGCAGAAGCAGTTCTCTCGGTTGCCGTAGCGAACTGATCGTTTATTCCTTCAAGAAACTCTGTAAGCCCACCAATAGCCCCTTTGATGGCGTCTGTGCTTACGATGTTGGCAACGAGTTCCGTCCATGTGTTTTTGAGCACCTGGGTCTTGCGTTCCCAGGAGTCCATCATCAGGGCAATTTCGTTGTCCGCCGTGCCTGCGCTGTCGGCAATCTTGTCCAGCATTTCGCCGAACAGTTCATAGTTCTGAACGAGCGCCGTCAGTTGGTTGGTGCGGAGCTTGCCGCCCATGCCGGACAGTAACGCGAACAAATCCTGATCGTTCAGGTCGGAGTTCGCCATGCCCTCAAACAGAGCTTTGATGGCGGTCATGGGGTTGATGAGTTCGCCGGACGCTCTCGCCGCATCCAGTTCCGCCTTGGCGTACTTCTCCATCAAGCCCTGAAGGGACTTTACGCTTTCCTCCGTTACCTCAAAGGATTCGCCGGTCTCGTCAACGAACTCGCCGACCTGACCTTCGATGTTCAAAATCAGAGCGCGGAGCGCGGTGGCGCTCTTTGTACCTGACTCCTGGGTTACGGCAGTGATTGTTCCGATAGCCGCCAGCGTTTCCTCCGCCGACATCCCGGCCTGCGCCGCAACGGATGCCACGCGGGGCAGACCTTCGGACAGTTTCTGAAGGTCGGTGGCGTAGTTGTTGTTGATATAGTCCGCTTCGTCAACAATCTTACTCAGCTTTTCCATATCGCCGCCGAATTTCCATGCGGCATTGGCGGAGATCAGGAACTTGGACGCCACATCCGCCGTGGTATCGCCCACCAGCATGGTCTTGACGGCCAGTTCGCCCATTGCTTCGGCGCTCGGCCCAAGACCCGCTTTTTGGAATGTGTAAACAGAGGACAGGAACTCGTCCGCGCTTACACCGTATTTGCTGGCGGTTTCGTAGGCTCTCTCGCCCATGTCGGCAAGCGCCTGACCCGTGATACCGCTGACCTTGGAGATGTTGGTGAGCTGGGTGTCCACATCCTTCATGGTGGACACGGCTTCCCTCAGTGACTGGGTTATCTTACTAATGACCAGATGGAACGCTCTGGCCGCAATGTTGCCCAGGGCTACCGCAAGGGCATCCGCAGCTCCTACGCCGCCCATCATAGCCCGGTTGGTTTTTTCCTGCTCGGTCTGTAGTCTCAGTTCCGCCTGGGTTGTACGCTCTTTGGCCTGAGTCGTTCTCTCCTGCGCCTGCGAAGTTCTCTCTTGTGCTTGTCTTGTTTTTTCTAACTGTTGCCCGTATTTGGCGGTTTCGGCAGTAGCTTTTGCCTCTGCCTGGGCAGTTTTTTGAGTAGCCGCCGCTGCCTGATTCTGCGCCCTCTGAAGTGCTGCGAGGGCGTTGGCGGCTTTTGCAATGGCCGTAGCGTCTTTGGCATCTATGCCAATATCGATCTTGTTCCCAGCTCCGAACAGAGAGTTTGCATATTTTTTGAGATCATCCAATGCCTTTTTCGCATCATTTGCTTTGGCATCAATGTTTAGGTTAATCTTTGCCATCGGCTACCCTCTCTTAACTGTCGTACTCTCCGTCTCCGGCTTCTCTCACTACAACGGAACTTCCCTCATAATCCGCTCCGAGCCGCATTGCCATTGCGTTGTCGAATGCGTGTGCGAACGCCTGCCCATCCGTAAGCTCATTCACAAACTTTTGCCAGAAGGGGCGGGGGCCGGGGCGTCTGCTCCACTCATATCCGCTTCCACTTTCGATACGCCCGATCAGTTCATCGCCGCCTGCTGGGTTTTCCCACTGGCTACTGGAGCCGTCAGGGGAATACCGCAAGGTCATCAAGCCTCTTAGCATCGAACCCTGCGATTGTGCAAGCGCGTACGGTATCTTCATTGCATTCTCGTCCAGTATGCCGCCCCCATAGCGCCGGATATACTCGTGCGGGTCAAATTTGTCGTACACGTCGGCTTGAATATGCTCTATCAGAAGGGCTTTGGCATCAGCCCCGACATCTTCCATAGCTGACTGCACAACGGGGGCAAGGTCTGCGATTGCTTTTTCCAGTTCCTGCGTTATTTCCGCATCAGGCCAATCAATTTTGAATGTAAGACTCGCCATATCCTTACCCTCCTTTCCAATCCATTCCCCAAAACCCAAAGTTTTTGGATTCTGGGGAATAAAGTGGAAACATAGGAAACTGCCCCGACCCGGAATGGGCCGGGGCTTTTAGGTTTCTCAGGAGTTGGTCACGGTCACGGGGATCGTGTCGCTGTAGGTCGCACCAGTCCGGCTGTTGGTCACAGTCACGGTCACGGTGGTGTTGCCAGCGGAAGCACCGGCGGACATCACATTGCTGTGAGAGTCGGCGAAGCTGACCACGGAAGAACCGGCGGCGAAAGTCACCTGGCTCATGTCGGAGACGGGGGCCAGAGCGCCGTTGATGCTGTACCGCACAGGCAGGCTCATGGAGGTGGACTTCACGATGCTCACGCCGGAGCCAAGGCCGACGAAGTAGATGCCGTCCACGGCGGCGGTGGAGGTGTTCTCGCCCACATACTCGTCAACCACATAGCCGTAGATACCGGCAGACTCCACATTGCATACGCCCTCGCTGGCAGCTTCCTGATAGGACAGGCAAGTGCCGCTCAGATTGACAGTGCCGGTGGCCGTCTGGGACAGGGTGTCCTCCATGGGGTTGGTGAACATATAGTAGGGGAAAACGTAGTGGCGGATTTTGTACAGGCTGGAAGCCAGTACATCCTTTCCGGTGCTCTTGGAGTAGCAGTTCACGGCGAAGTGCGCCCGCACTACCTTGGGGGCGTACAGGGCGGGAACGGTGAGCTGCTGGGCAGAGCTGTTCTGGTAGAAATACTTCACGCAGTAGGTGTTGGACGCTACGGCGGTGAAGTCCTGGATGATGCCGTTCTCGTCAACGGCGTGGGCGATGCCGCTCTGGGCTTCGACCTCGGCTCTGTCGGAGCCGGAAGAGGTCAGAACGTAGGCTACAGCGCCGTTCTGTCCGCCAAGAGGGGCGGCGGCGTTGGTCAGAGCCAGGGAAGCGCCGGAGGCGGTGATGGGAATGGTGGTTTCAACAGTGCCGTTACCGGCTACAACGCCGCCCACAGGCAGAGCCATGTTGTTCAGGGCGGAGTCGGCTGTGGTGGCGGTGATGTTCAGTCGAGTGGTGTCGGGGATCATCATTACCAGAGCAGCACCGGGGCCAGCCACCACTTCGCCGTTGTTCATGGAACCGGCCAGACCGAAGTCGGCGACATACCGGGAGTAGCCCAGCAGATCGTCGGTGGCGGGATCAAAGAACTCGGCGTAAACGATACCCTTGGAGAAAAGCTCTTCGGGTTTGAAGGTGAAAGCCATAGGTTTTTTCACTCCTTATTGTTTGAGTTATGTTCCGGCCACAAGCCCCTTTGCACCCTCGTCCAGTTCCGAAATGGAAACAAAGCCGAAGGGCATATCGTTCTTGCGGTCGAACTTCCATGTGGGGTAGGGGTTTCCTTTTTTGAAGGTCACATATCCGCTCTTTTCCGCCAGCGTGTAGATCAGGTGTCCGTAGCTGCGGTCGATTGCGGCCTGTGTCTTGTGGAACTCCCTTATTGTCCAGTCGTAGATCTCAGATGCTCGGCAATGGGCGTGTAGCGCTACGGAATAGACCAGATCTTCAAAGTCGTACTTGACATCCGACCCATGCCGTCTTGCGTTATCCTGCGCCGCCTTTACGAGTTCCGGGTTCCAGTTCTCGTCAGGTATCTCATAGTCGTTCTGAGCGGCTATGATCTGCCGTACATCGTCCATTTGCCGCATATTGAACAGTGCGTAGTCCATCTGAGGATTCCCAATCATGATAGCGTTCAGTTCCCCGGACTGGGCGAACACAGGGCGCATCTGGAAACTTCCGTCTGCCGTAACGTCGAGCCGCAACGCCACCGCCATGACGTACATTACCCCGGTCAGAAACATTCCGGGTGTTCCCGTCTGCTGTTCGCATCGTCTGTCCAGTTCCCACAGACACGCACACCATGATAATCGAGCCAGTTTGGGATCGCTCAGGGATGAAAGCATCAGTTCAAATGCCGGTTTGGTGTTTGCGTAAAGCGAGTAGTCCCGCACCGTCAGCGGGTGAAATTCCAGACCCTCGTAAACGACAGGGGCGTTCATTTGAATCTGTTGACGGTATTTATCAGCAAATGCCATATAAATCTCCTTCGGCATTGTACTTGTATGAAAAGTGTGGTTTTCGTGCAGATATACTTATATGAAAAGTGTCAGTACATGAAGTATGGATTCGGTGCGTCGCCAGCCCAGTCGATGTAGCAGTAGAGCTTGTAGCCCAGGTTGTACCGCTCGTCATCAATCTTCGTTATGCGCCGCATGGTCAGCGGCCCAACGCCTCCGAAGTTCACGCCGGACGTGGCTTCCTTGATGCACTGGAGTATGTCGTAGGCTCGGCTGGATGCCGTCATGCCGGTGTTGCTCTCAATGCCCACATTCACCACGATGTCGAAGATGACATCCTGCCGGGTGATGAACATACCGTTTCGCTCCAGCACGGAAGCGTCGCTCAGATAAACGCGGATCAGGCTCTTGCTGTTGGCAAGGCTCTGCTGCACCGTGTTCTGCGGAAAGATGCGGTATCCACGGTCAGGGTCAGGCGGTCTGTCCGGGTTCTCCGGGTCAAAGAACAACTGCCGGATCTGCGACGCAGACGGCATGGGCTTTTCCAACGGAAGGGGAGTGTCCCAGTACAGCAGTTTCTTCAGCCGTGCGCGGGGATACTTGTTGTGGCTGGGGGGCTGATACCCTTTTCCATCCGGCAAGTCCATCAGATACCGGCACAGGATGTACGGTATCTGCTCCATCCCGGCGAGAGTGTCAGCTTCAACTACTTTCCGATACGGATAGTAGGGGCTGTCTATCGTCGGTTCTGCGCCTACCCACTCGTCAGGCATTGTTCTCACTCCTCGATTCCATGAACCGCTTGAACTCGCCGTCCACCATGCTGTCCATCGCCGACTGGATGGCGGAAGTGCCGAAATACTGCATCGCCCGGTTAAAGGGGTCGTTGCGCACTTCCAGAGCGTCCTTGATCGCGCCCATCAGCATCACTTCCATGGCCTTGTAGTCGTACAGGAAGTCAAAGACCTTATTTACGACCTCGGCTTCCTTGTTCTTTTTCAGCCGCTCAAGCTGATTCATCACATGGGACGATGCCCACTTCTGGTATTCGTCCTCGTCCATGCAACAGGCAAGGGGTCGCTCGTCAAAGCCCTCTTCCGTGCGGACTCTCACCGTCTGCTGCGCATACCCTCGCCCCAAAAGGGAAGCGAGAAGCCCCATTTGGAACTGCATCCGCAGTTTCCTATTCTCCCGGAACATGGGCGGCAGGGGAGTGGCGTCATCCGCTTTCACTTCCACCGGCTCAATGCACAGTTCCGCAATCGCTCTCGTCAGGCTCTCCTTGGTGGACAGTGGCGTATGGGAAGCGGCGGCTTTGATGTCTTCTGCGGTAATGTTGATGTCATATACAGCCATATAAATCTCCTTCAGACTGTGTTTGTGTTGCGCAAGTTGCGTTAATCCTCGCTCTGAGGCTTCCTGGTGCGCTGTGTGCGCTTTTTAGGGGCTTCCTCCTGTACGGATACTCCCCGGTCAAAAACCTCGTCATACGCCTTTTGGTTGGCTTCCGCGAGTTTTACGCAGTTTATCCAAGAGGAGGTCAGCTTGTGGCAGTTCTGCTTGGGACACTCCGCCTGATGTGCGCAGACAGAGTGGAACAGGGATTTCCTGTCGTGAGGATTGGGCTTCGGCTCTTTGTCGCAGAGCACATAGTCGATGTTTCGCTCAAGATAAGCGTGGGGACATTCCATATTTTCGTCTCCTCAGATGTAATCTATTCCGGCAAGCCTGCCGGGTTTCCAACGGAATACCATGAACCGTCTGTTTGCTCCTACAAGCCCCTCGTCATCCGTCCAGTCATCTTCTATGCCGCTGTGGGACAGTCGGCGGCACATGACGCCGTAAACATCGCGCTCTTCCTCGCGGTGAAGGTGGCCTGCGTGGATCTCTCGCACCTTGGCGGACGCAAATTCCGATGCGAATTGTATGGTGAATTGACCTCGAAGGTCTGTTAGCGCAGACTTCTTGTACGCTCCGTGGGTGACGCCGATGAAGCATTCACGCCAGGAAATGCACTTGCGCTGGCGCAGGGAATCGTCCACTTCCGCCTCCGGGAACATGGCTTTGAGCATCTGGACGAACGCCCAGCTCATGCTCTCGTCGTGATTTCCCTTGGAATAGATGATTTTTACCCTTTTGGCATGGCGCAGAGCCAACCCTATAAGGTTGGAGTAGAAGATCCTCGCCAATGCCCATCCTTCCACCATGTCCACTTGCTCAATGGGTCTGCCGGACGATGTGCGGCCACGGAAGTCATCGTTATGGAGCATATCCTGACCGATAATGATGTTGATTTCTTCCCAAACCTTCGACTGAATGATGGGAACAAGCCCCACATAGGTGGAAATATGGTCATTTTGTGGAAAATGCTGGTCAAAAAGCGGGATTTCAAGCATCTCCGGCTCGGCTTCTCCCATGTCCTGCGGTCTGACCATGACCGGCGTGGTGTTCTCCTTGATGAAGTCCAGCAGCCGTGCCATTTGGTCATCTTGGGCGGTCTGCTTGATCCATGCCTGCACCACTTCGCCGTCGGCGTTGACCTGAACCGTTGCGCCGTGGGCAATAAACCCGTCATAAGTACCCGCATTCAGCGTCATTTCATCGGCAAATGTCTGTTTTTGCCACCGTTTCAGCTTTGTGCGAAAGGTTTCGTAAGCCATGCCGGGATGCTGCCTGCAAAAGAAATTGAAGTAGATTTCTCTCGCCGTCTGCCCAGATTGCTTCATCTCTACGCATTGTCTTTTAAGTTCGCTGCTTATCGTCATAGGCAGAAATTCTCCTATTTTCTATGCAACAGGCTCCCACCCCAGCCACTTTAACGTCGCATCTACACCCACAAGACCATGTTTAAAGTCAGGTTATGAGAAATACAGTGGCGGTTGCGCTGTGTGCGCCGTAGCTTGCCGTGATGACAAGCGGGATGGGGGAAGCATGGTAGCTGATAAGCCCGTAGGTGTTCCCGCTCCCCGGATTGGCGGAGTATGCGCCGTCTTCCGGGCCGGAGAATGTGATCGTGACCGGCGTATCCGTTGCTTCGCCGTTTTCAAAGTAGGCGGCAGACACGTTTATGGCGTCAAATTCGTGCATTGTCTGCGGAATTGTGCTGGTAAACGCCACATAAGCGTTCTCAGCGGCAGGCACTTCGATATGCACGGATGTGGAGATGTTCTCGTTCTGGGCGAGGGTAATGATGATGTCCGCTTCGCCCTCGCCGACAGCCGTAACCAGGCCGTTTTCGTCCACCGTCAGCACAGATTCGTCCGAAGATTCGTAGTAATAGCTGATCGGGCGCTCTTCCGTGGACGAAACCGCCACATTGTTCCTTTGGCTGGATGCGGAAATTTTCTGCGTCATTCCGGGCCGCATGGAGTTGTTCCAGTTCACGGAAATCTCCCATGAGAATCCGCCGTAGTCGGCGACTCCCAGCTCCACGTTGTCCTGCGGCTGTACTTCCACACGCTCAATCGTGAAGGTCAGCAGATGAACGCTGTCAGGATCGTCCGTAAATTCGCGGGTGAAATCGTCTATGCCTCGCATGGCATAAGCCGTATCCGCCAAAAGCACACGGGTATTCTCTGTGAAGTGTCTGGTGTACTCATTGAGCTGGCATATGACGGCGATATAGTTCTTGGAAGTGATTGTGTTTTCTGTGGTATGCGGGGCGTTGCCCAGCGTTTCCATCTTGGCGTAGGAGATGGGAACCGGGACGATGTTCCCGTACCAGTCAAGGACATTCACCACGGCGTTGCACCGCCTGACGATGGCGCTTCCATGCACAGCGGCGATGTTCTTGTCCTTGAACACGATCCATGTGTTGTCCGCGTATTTCAGCAGTGCGCCTTGGGGCAGATAGGTATAGTTGGCGGGGTTGATGAGGTAGATTCTCTGCCAGTCTCCCGGCATGGTGGAGCCGGTCTGCGCCTGCGCCGCACGGATGGAGCGCAGTTTCACTCTCCGCCACTCAAAGAAATCATCGGGGTTCAGCCCCTGGCAGTCTGCGGAGTACACATTGGAGGCGATATGCCCCATCTGCGCCACATACGCCACCGTTTCGTTCTGAAAATACTGTGTCTGAAGAGAACCGTCCTTATACGCCCGGTTACTCTCCGCCGCCCATCCGTTCCCGCAGAGAGTTCCGGCGGTCTGCGCAAACTGTGTGATATTCGCCATGTACTCTCACTCCTTTGATGTCAGAACAAGGGGGTTTTCGACACTGTTTTCAGGTAGGCACAGTTCATCTCGTACATTCTCAGCTTATCGAAAAGCTGACTGTCCACCGCTGACTGGCGGGCTGTTCCCGCCGCCGTCTGGCTGGCTTCGGAGATGGTGGTGAAGTTGGCGTCCCGGATCTTGGAAGCCCTTTCAAGAGCGTTGTTATCGAACCGGTGTTCCCACACGTCGTAGATGCAGAACGCAAGGATGTCTATTTCCGTGGGGTTCAGTTCCGCTGCGAAAGAGCCGGACTTGTAGAAGTCGATGTCGATTTCATCGCCTGCGGAAATGGGGCCTCCGATGACCACCACCCCGGTTTCCTGGTCATAGCTTTCCACGGAGAGGGGAACATAGGTCGGATCACCAAACTCGTCTTCCGTCAGCACTCCGGCGGAGCAGATGTCCATATCAGTTATGCCGGTGTTTACCTCGACAACGCCGCTGACAGGCTCATCGGTAACGGTAAACAGCACGTCGGAGAACTGAGGCTCCGTATAATCCCGAAGCCGGAGCAGCATCGTGGGCGGCTTATTAAAAAGCGGAATCGCCGCCTGCATATAGTTCCACATTCTCCGATAGAAAACCGGCAGACGGTTTTTCATATCCCAGTCAAGGGACATATCGTTTTTGATATAAGTCATGGCGGCGCACTCGATCCGCTCCATCAGCGTTCCTTCGCCGACGGGCTGTACGGGAACATCTCCCTCGACGTATGCCGCCAGTAATACTCTTTTGGTAGCCATATTCATGCCCCTTTATTGGCACAGTCGGGTGGTGTCGAGCCACCGCCCCAAGGTTCAAAGCCTTGTGTGCTGCCGTTACACCACGACCGTGTATAGATTAAAGTCCGCCCCTCGCAAGAAAGAAAGTCAGCACAGCGCCGACAACGCCCCATATGATTTTCCCAACGAGGTCTTCCCACCGCTTCGCCGGTTTCTCCTTGAGTTCCTTTACGTCTGCGCTCGTTTCGTTCACGGACTTGGTAAGATACTCCAAGTCCTTCTTCATAGCCTGGAGGACGCCGACAACATCGCTGAGATCGTCAACCTTCTTTTCCAGGCTCTCAATGCGTCTGGCGTTGCCTTTGCTCCGCTCTTCGACTTCTTTCAAAGTAATCGCCTGCTCTTCCAGTGACAGTGCCATTGTCTGCGTCCCCCATCTATGTTTCGTGTCGGCTTATTCGCCGTCGATTGTGATAATGTTGTTCATCCGCTTGATCCGCTCGATGTAAGCCTCGGCAATGCTGTGAATCATTGCTTCTATATCAATGCCTGCGGCTTTCAGAGTTTCGGATGCGGGGTTGCTGAGTTGTTCATTGGCCTTTGCCACCAGGAGTTTGCCGAGATCATAAATATCTTCCTGCGACAGTTTGCCGTCTACGGATGCGTCTTTCAGGCTCTCCACCATTGTCTGCTGGAGTTCGCCTACCACGTTCTTCACGACAGCTTCAAGCTGTTCCATGGCGGCGGATACGGTTTCCAGCTTCTTGGTCTGCCCCATCCACTTGCCGATGTAGGCAAACACGATGCCGACGATACCCATGAGGATAGCGCCGATGACCTGAACGGCCACTTCGATGAAAACTTCTCTCATTTTTTATTCTCCTTTTCAGCTATCGGCATCGTCTGTGGCGGTGGGGTCGATCCAGTCGCCACTGTCAACGTCGAAGTACCACACCTTGCCGGTGTCGATTTCCAGAAAGTCACTGCCGTTGGGCGGCGCGTCGGGCTTTGTATCGCTGGACAGCCCACGGTAGTGCATAATCATTCTGTCGGTGCTTACCATTACTCTTCCTCCTCAGAAGCGTTCATTTCCTGAAGGATGGTCTGGAACGCCTTGATTTCAAGCCCCTTATCGCGGGTGATGTTCCGCAGGGCAATGACCTTTTCGCGGGTCACAGCGGGGTTCATGTTCTGCCACGCCTCGTAAAAGCGTCTGCCGACCATTTCCTTGTGGCTCTCGCACAGCTTCTCGTAGACCTCGCAGATCTCGTCCTTGCTCAAGTCCACCATGCGGGAGAACACTTTTCTGTCCATGATCTCTCCGTCTGCGTAGGCGACGCCCATTGCCTCGCGCTCCTCATCGTTCAGACCGTCCAGCACGATCAGCCACCGCTTCTGGATGAAGCCGCGAGTGCGGTTGTCGAGGATGCGGCTCAGTTCGTTTTTGGGAACGCTGAATGTTCCCGTCTTGCCGGTGATGCTGCCGTACATTCCGCCGGGGCCGAAGGTCACGAGGTTGTAGTCCGCAACCTCTGCCTGCCACAGAAAGTAAACGCGCTCGGTGTCGGCTGACACCTGAATCACCTGGGGTCGCTGAAGGGCAAGAAGCTGTTTCTGAAGTTCTTCCATCTGCTGCCGGAGCAGTTCATTCTGGGCTTTCAGCAGTTCCAGCGCCGGGTCTTCCGCAGGCTCTTCCACATTTTCGGGGGGAGTTTCCGGCTCCGCCGTCACGTTTTCCACGGCAGTTTCCGGCTCTGCCGTCACATTTCCCGCATTTTCGATTGCCGCAATGATCTGCGCCTTGGTCATGGAAGCATCCGCCTCCACGCCCTTTTCCTGTGCCAGAGCAATAAGCTCGTCTTTCTTCATTGTCGCGTAGTTCGCCATCTATAAATCCTCCTTCATGGCGTTTTTATCTGATTAAATGGAGCTGTCAGTAGGAGTCGAACCCACGTTTCCTGCTTACAAGGCAGGAGCATTGCCGTTATGCGATGACAGCATGGAAACGAGGGACGGGGTTTCCGCCCCTCGTTGTTTGGGATCAGATGGACACGACGCCGATGTGGTCGGAGAAGATCGCGACCTGATCGATGTTGTAGGTCAGGGACAGACCGATGGACATATCGCCAGCGGCGTAGGGGTCGATGGTCAGCTCCAGAGGATCGGAGCCGTTCATGCCGATAGCCAAAGGCTTGCGGCCATTACCGGCCATCATGTAGATCAGGCTGTCGGACAGCATGGTATCCACGGTGGTGTTCTGAGTGCCGGGGATGACGACATCCTGGAGCGGCATCAGACGGATAGCCATGTACTCGCCGAGGTAGCCAGCGCGGACATAATCCGCACCCAGCAGAGTGGCGATGGCGGCGTCCATGTTCACGTTGGTGGAGCCGGTCACATCCTGGGGCAGCACCTGGGCCAGAGCGGGGTAGGAGCCGATAGCCATGATGTTGCTGATGGAGGTGTTGTTGACAGCAGCCAGACGGTTCGCCAGTTTGACCCAGTTCTGGGTGTCAAAGGTGACACTCAGGTTGGGGGGAACCAGGGAGGTGTCGGAGATGGCGGCGGTCATGGCGGCGTTCCACATACCCATCGTCTTGGCGTACATACCGGCGGCGATGTTGGCGAAGAACTGGCCGAAGTCCACGTTTGTGCCGACGAGCTGAATCCACTTCATAGCCACAAGAGCGGTCTTGGGCTGGGGATTCAGAGTGTAGTCACGGCTGTAGAAGGTGTTGCGGGGCTTGCTGCGGTAAGCGCCGTGGGCGTCATCCTGGAAGATCACGATGTCGTTGCTTCCGATGGTGATCTGGCGGGTCTCGCCGAAGCCGACCTCGTAGACATCAGCGAAGATGCTGACAGCCTCGGAGAACACGCGGGGCAGGATGGGGTTGATGATGTCGGTGTAGATACCGGCCAGGACGCGGAGGAACATATCGTTGCGGTAATACTGGTTACCGTTACGCTTGAACTCCTCAAAGGACTCAGGGCCTTTCTTGCCGAGCAGCTTGTCAGCCTGCTTCGCGGCGTACAGCAGATGGGCGGCCTGGAACTTGTCGTTGGTTTCTTTGTACTTCTCGGCGGACAGAACGGAAGCGATCTCGTTGTCCTTGTTGCCGAGGGCAGCCCGCATAGCCAGAGTGCCTTTGCGGGCGTACTCGTAAGCCAGCATACGACCGGCTCCGATAAGAGCGGCGCGGGCGTTGTCCCCCTGGGTCTCGGCGGCAGAAACCTTAAACACGCCGGGATTGATGCTGTTCATATTCAGCTTCATTACTTGCTACCTCCCCTCATTCAGCGACGCAGGCCATAGCGTCAACATAGCCGAAGCTGGCGGAAGTGCCCTCAGTAAAGTTGCCAGTGCCCATGACCTTGAAGTAGGGCAGACCCGCAGTCACGGGAGCGGAGGCGGCGGGGGTCAGCTTGCCAGCGGCGCTGATGGTCAGAAATGTATTGGTGCTCAGAGCGGAGGCAAGGTTGCCAACGCCGAAGCGATAGACGGACTCGCCGTCAAAATGGAAACGGCGGAAGGAGCCGTAGCGTCCAGCGGGAATGCCAAGACCCAGAGTCTCGCTGCCCACAGCCCACAGGTTGCGGCCATCGCCGATCAGGGGCCAGTCGTGGGGATCGCAGGCGTAGATGGGGGTGTTGGCGGTGGTGGAGTTCGTGGCGGTCACGAATTTCCAGGTGTTCTCGTTCTTTACGTTCGCAAAACCCTCGCAGTCCAGCAGGCTGTCGCGGATGCAGAGCTGACCGGCATCGCAGTCAGTGGGGGTCGTGGAGACGAAGAACTTACCGGCGACATTCGCCAGATCGTCAAAACGGTCGTTGACGATACGCGCTTCAAAAGCGGTGTTAGCGGTAAAGGCCATTAGTTACTCACTCTCCTTGTTAGATTTTGTCCAGTTCGGACAGGAGGCTGTCGATGCCGTCAGGAGCATCGTCGTTGTGGTTGTTCAGGAACCGGGTGTCGGCGAAAACGGACTCGCTGGCTTCCTTGGCCTTGCGATCCATCTCCTTCTGGGCGTTCATGCACAGGAAGGAAACATCGCGTTCGACCTCGGCATCACCGATCCACAGACCGTCGGAGTTCACCTTCTCGGTGTACTTACCGGCATCAATGTCGGCGTTGATGGTGTTGAGGATGGAGTCCTCAAACCTCTCCTTGGCCTTGCGGTTGGCGTTCAGACCATTGAGAACAGCCTTGGCCTTGTCCTTCGCGGCCTGCACACGGCGGGTACGCTCGGCGGTTTCCATCGCCTTGATGCGCTCGTTGGCGGCGTTGAGCTGGGCTTCCAGCTTCTTCGCATTGTCGCAAGCCTCGGCAACCTCGGAAGCCATTTCCTCGGTCATCTCGCAGGCGTCGATCTCTGCGTTGTCGCAGTCCTCACCCAGAACGAAGTTGACCTTCGCAATGGCTCTGCGGAACTTCTCAGGCACGATGGTGTCGTCCATGCTGTCCATTTTGTAAACGGAAGTGCTGGCGTCCTTCGCCATCAGGCAGACCCGGATAGCGCCGTCCTCGGCCTGCACAGCGGCCAGAACCTTGAACTCCGGGAACTTCTTGCCCAGCTCCGCAAGCTCTTTGCGGCTGAGATAGGTCATAACCTTTTTCACTCCTTTTTGTTCATTGTTTTGAAGTGTTTCGGAAGAATCGTCCTCCGGCTCATCCACATCGTCGGGATCTTCGTCAGGCTCTTCTTCCTCTGGACTCTCTTCCGGCTTGGCGTAGCTGGCGGCTTTCAGAATATTTTCCGCCTGATTGCTCCGCAGTTCGGAAAGTTCGGAGAGGGTTCGGATGTTCGCCCCAGCTACGGCAGGCTCAACGCCGTTGCCGAGGATCGTGATGCCGAGGACAAGATATTTTTCCTCAACGTCTTCGCCGCTCTCTCCCTTGCGCTCGTCCGTCACAAGTGTCTCTATAGAAACCTCCATGCGCCCCTGTCGCGCAATTTGGTCTACAAGCTCTTTGGCATACCACGCCCACAGATTTCCCTTGACGATGACCCACTCCACGCCGTCCACCACTTCAAGGCGAACATTGGACTGGTCTTTGGGAATCCACCCAACGATGCGCTCGGCATCGGACGCGGTGAACGAAGCGTAGTCTTCCCCAGTTTTGGGGTCTCGCTTCATGTTGTAGTTGTGGCCGTCCCCGATGACGTTGCCGCCCATGACATAAGCGGTCAGAATGGGAATGTCCAAAAACTCATTCAGGTGCTGTTCAAGGTTCACATAGCGCCAGTTGTTCCGATTGATTTCGGAGTTCAGCGCCATGATCTCCACCGCATACAGCTTGGGGTTGGCAGTTTCCATCACCCGGAGCTGCCCGGTGAACGCTTTGTTCTTTTCCATCTGCCTCACCCTTTCTTAAAAGTCATCCCAGTGGTCTTCATCCCGGTCTTTGGGGATTACCCTGTGACCGCTCGGATCGAGCGAACCGCCGGGGTTCTTTAGGAAGTCTCGGTTCTTCTGCCCGGATTCGCTTCCTTCTTCGGCAGGCCGACCGCCCGGATTGAGTTCCTGCGCCGCCTGCGGAGGAAGTGTGCCGTCACGCTGCCGTGCGCTGTAGGTGGACACCAGCGGAAGCCGTCTGTCCATGATGCCGGACTTGGTGACGAACTCGGAGATTGCCAGGTCATCAAGGATCGAATGCCCGATCATGGCGTCGTACTTCAGCGTGGCAGGCATCAGGCCGAGGGTCATGTCCTTACGCGCATTTTCCATTTCATTTGCGTGTGAGAACACATCGCCAAACATATGGAAGCGCATCACGGTCTTCAGATTCAGCGTTTCAAAGATGTGGTTCATCATCTTCTCAAACTGCCAGTAGATAGGCTTGACAGCGTTCGCATGAATCTTGGCGCTCAGTTCCGCTACGCCGACCTTGGGATCGTCGGATGTGGGAATCACGGCGCTCAGTCCCGCTTTCTGCACCTGATCGCTGTAGGCGTGTTCCGCAATGGAAGTGGAACTCACCGTGTCCGTGATGGTCTGGAGCTTCAGGTTTTTTGCGGGTGCGAGATACAGACCGATGCCGGAAGTGTTGTTGTTCGCCAGCATCTGATACCAAAAGGTTTCAAACAGTTCCCTCGTGGCTGGGGAAATCGCCACCGGGTCTGCTCCGGGAACATTCACATTATCGTAAGTCGGCAGTTCGCCGGTCATAATTGAAGTGAGAGGGTTGAGGATGATTTCAAGCTGGGCGGCTTCGTAAGCCGGGACTTGAACCATGCTCACCATCATTCCGGTCGTTTCGGGAACGACATCCACCGTGCGGTCGTTGCGTTCAAACACGATAACCTGGTCTGCCGGAAGGTTGACCCAGTAGTAGTTTACCGTACCTACCTGATACCACCGTGGATTGCCGATGGTGTTTGCGATTTCGTTCGCACGGAACTTCTCCGCATTGATTCCGTATCTTTTGCCGGTTGATGTGTACTGGAATTTGTCCCTTACCGGGCGCTCTTCAAGCACTTCTCCAAAAGCGTCAAGGTAGGGCAGGAACAAATCGCCAAACTGTCTTGGGTCAGAACCGGGTGTGCAGAAGTACATCAGGTTGAACGCCACGGTATAAGTGCCGGGGCCGTTGTTCCTGCCTACGATCATGCACCAGTCGGTCGGAAGCTGTTGCAGAAAAGCGTACTTCACGGCGTTGTGGCTCTTGTCCACATCGTACCGTGCGGTGTAGAAAACCTTTCCGTACTTTGCGCACTGACCGTTGATTTTTCTGGCTTCCATGCTGGGGTTTATCTTCTCCGACAGCTTCTGTGTCAGGATGTAGTCACGGCGCATCTGCTCATAGCTGACGGGAGTCAGCGTTTCAGAGGGGTAAACATACCAGTCATATGTGGGAATGTTTTGAATGGTGTTCAGGATGACGCTGTAGGTCATCGCCGAATCGTCAAGGGCGGCTGACACAGCCCGGAGGGGCTTTTCGTTGGAGCTGGTGTCGTTCACCATCTCAACGATCTGGTCTTTTGTATAGTCGGCAGCCTTGGTGTTTACGCCCTTGATGCGGGCGTTCTGAATCTGAGGCCAACTGTTCAGCAGATTCATCCCGCCTGCGGCTGTCCACGCAGAAAAGATAGACCCCATGCCAAGGGAGCCGTACTGACCGTTGAGCCGCTGAATGCTCTTGGCGAGTTCTGCCCAGGTATCCGTATTCTTCTCTTCAACCATCGGGGCTTCCGCCATCAGTCATTCTCCCTTTCAGTTCTTTCTCAAAGCGTTCAAGGAACTCTTTCTGCTGCCGCTGAAATTCAGCGTACTCTTTTTCTGCCTTGATCCTCTCGCCGACTGCCTTTATCCAAGTCCAGTCCTGTACGGTAAGGGACTTGGCGGCTTCCGCCGTGACTTCCGCCATTTTATCCGGCTTCTCATCCGTGATAACAAGGCAGTATTTCTCGTTGGCTTTGAAGTATTCGTACTTCTCCGCCCTCGCAATATTTTCAGCCGTTGACCGGCAAACCCAAAGTCTGTTCATTTAACCGCCATTCGTCCAAGCCGCTGCAAGCCTCGCTTCCGAAGACCAGTAGGCTTTTCAAAGTTCCTGCTCATGCCGCCGGGAGTGTCGTGTGAGAACTCGTACTTCTTCGCAAACTCATCCCACGCATTTTTCCTGCGATTCAGTGCATAAAGTTCGGATTTCTCCAGCCTTTGTGCAATCCGGCAGGCGTAAAGCAGGGCAGACCACATATCCTTTTGGATGTACTTGTTCAGTTGAACTTCCGTCCATCCGACCGTGCCGTACTTTTTCTGTAGGTTGGTTATCTGCCTTGCCAGCTTGTTGGTAGCGGAGTAGGGAAGCTGTATCTCCGCGTCACGAAGATCATGCTTTATGTCGTGCTTCAGCTTGTAAGCCTGCAAGCCGTCATAGATGTTCGATGTGAGAAGCAGAATGTTTCCGTTTTCAAACTCGCGCTCTATGTAATCCAGCATGACGCTGTTTGGGTCTGTGCCGCTTATACCCTGTGCCTGGAGGGGATAGACGCACGGTATCGCTCCGTCCTTCACCAGTTCCGGGATTTCCATTTCGGGTGACATTGCGCACATCGGCGGGAGTCCGTCTCCCAAGTCGAGGTGAAGGTCTTCCCACACAGCCCAGCCATAGGATCTGGCGTCAAGCACGATGAAGGGCGGTCTTCCTTCAGGAATGCAATAGTCTCGCCATCTGCGCTTGATAATGGATGCTTGTTCCATGTGACCGCCCTTCGGCGGTTTTCTTTCTTCCACATAGACAAGGCTTTTCTTGTAAGCGTCCATCGTAGCGGAGGCGTGTTGTCTCTCGCATTTGATAACCGCCATGCCGATCATGGCGTTTCCCTGCACGTCACGGGACGACACGTCGTAGCCGATGATGTAGAAGCAGTCCGGGTCTCCGCAGTGCTTCTCTTCCATGACCTTCAGCTTACGGCTCCCCACCAGAACATCGTCCCGAATGATGGGATTCTCAATAGTGCCAGTCCACTTGCTCTCACACTCACGCATAAACTGTTCGGAGGTGAGCTTCTTTTTGAGCATCTGGTAGTAGGAGAATGATTTCATTCTCCCCAGTACCGGGACTTGCCACGGAACGCTCATGGCGAATGCGCTTTCGCCGTTCTTCATCGCCCTGCGTAGATTGGTGTACACGGGGTACGCCTCGTTCTCCTTCCGCGTGGCCGATGTGATGTAGTGGATCTGGCTGTCTATGTGAGTCGGATCGTCAAGGCCGTTGACTTTGTAACTTAAACGGTTTGTACCCAAGACGATCTGGTTGAAGTCCGCAAAGTTGAATGGGTTTTTATCTTCCTGCGCACACTCTTCTGCGATAACGCCGGAGGTATCAATGCCTCGGTCGATGCTCATGATGAACTTCGACCCCAGCGGCGTGGACAGTTTGAAGGTGGTCTGCGCATCGTTGTTTTTTATCCAGTGGTCTGCCAGGATCGGCGTGTTCCGCTGATATGTGGCGAACGCCTTGGATGCAAGGGGAGCTGCCTGCTTCTCGACCGGGGCGTAGTAGCCGGTGATTTCCCCCGGCCACAGGATTCCCTTGTTGCATTTGTCGGAAACGACCACGGTTGTCTTGCCAAGACCGCGGCATCCCGTCGTGAAGGTTTCCTGATACCGCGCCATCGCCCGCTTCATGACCCTGTTCATAATGCTGTTGGAGAACTCGGCGTTTTCAGCCTGTGTTAAATCCTCAAGAACATCTGGATACCATCTGAAAAACGATAAAAGCAGTCTCCAGCAATCAGTAGCAAACTCGCTGTAGTTGACTCCCTCACGCCCGGAGTTTCTGACATAATGCCCATTGGAGTATCTGTAGTTGGATTGCGCCATGAAGCATCACTTCCCCGGTTTCATGCGAAGAGGCTGGATTCCCAGATCCTTGTAGTTCTGCTTCTCGGTATCGTCTTGCTCCTGGGCAAACTCGCCGAGCGTGTCCACAATGGCAAACTCGTTGGGAAGCCTGTCCACTTCGGCAACGCCCTCGTTAAATGCCGTGGCGTTTCGGATGTACAGCAGCATCTGGTCGGCGGCGTCCCTTGTGTATCCGTAGGGCGTGTGGAACATATATGTGGCAAGCTGTCGGCACAGCTCGTCATAATTCATCATGTTCAGACCGGCGCGTTCCACGGCTTTTACGATGTCATCCAGTCTCGCCCGATCCTGCGGCAGTTCGTCTTTCTTGCGAAGCTGTTCGGATTCCTTCAGCTTCTCAATCATGGCGTCAACTTTCTTGGCATCATCGAACTCTTTTGAAGCCATCAGCTTATCGCGTTCCAGCGTCCACCGTGCAATGTCCTGAATGGCGATCTGGCTTTGGGTGCTGATTCCGCTACGCCCTTCGGTCATTGCGTCGTAAACCCGGTTCAGGGCATCGTAGTCGGACTCGGTATAATGGTCGCTGGAATCACCATAGCTTTCTCCCCAGAACTCTTTGTTATACTCTTTGTCTCGTTCGCGGGTTTCGCGAAGTTCTTCTGGTGACTCAGCGCCAAGTTCTTTCAGCTCGGCAAACGCTTTTTTGATTTCCACGTTTCCGTCAGCGAATCCAGCCCATCGGTCTTTCTTTGTGTGCCAGTGCGCAGCGCGGAGGGCGGTGATGTATCCACCCCAGGGGCCGTATTCCCGTTTGTACTTGTAGGATGCCTTGATGGTTCTTGGGATATACGGAACATCGAACTTGACGCAGCAATAAAAATAGGCGAGATCGGAACCAACCACTTTTGCCAGTTTCAGATAGAACTGGTTCTGACAGCCGGTGCAGTAGAACGTAGGTGCGCCACGGTCAAAGCCGTCTGTGGGCATCCAACTGTTCTTTTCAGTCAGTTCCCTTCGGCAATGCCAACAGAAGCGTACACTTTTTTCGCTCTCCGCCATAAAGATTCCTTTCTGCGCCACATATATTATCTCTCGCAACTTTCATTACCACAAAAAGTTGCGTTTGTAAATGACGATTCGATACTTTCGCAACAAAAAAAAGAGCGCCGGATTGCTCCGGCGCAACTTTTTCAGATGTCGAACTCGTCTTCAAGTTCCCACGACTTGACCTCTTCTATGATTTCGTCAAGGTCGTATCGCTTTCCGTCATCCGGGGCATAGCACACATCGCACAGCCCCAGTTCGTAGAGGACGCACATGGCTTAACCTTCCTTTCTCAGATTTTCATCCACTTCGTCTATGTCTTCCGGGTCGGTATCAAGGGCAGGCCGTTTGTTCAGAAACAGCGCCTTAATCTTCTTGTCCTCGTCCGGGATATAGGGAGTAGCGCGGTCGGTTTTCTTCGGTTCTTCTGCCGTATGCTCTCCGCTGGCGCTTGTCACAAGGACAGTCACAAACATGGTAGTGCCGACAAGAAGGGCAGTGATGAACCCAGCCGAAATACACCACCGCACCGGGTATGCCACATACAGCCTAATGGCTACTGCGATGAACATCATCTGGAAAAGCTGTCCGACAATAAACGCCGTCAGCATCACGATCAGTTCCTTGTTCTTCTTCATGGGTGTAACTTCCTTTCTTAAACCTCTTCGATGTAATGACCCATATCGGCCATGATTTTTCTTTTCAGGATGTAGTCCTTTGTTTTTCGACCCTTGACATCAACGATGCGGTACTTCCATTCTCCGCTCTCCAATTGCCAGTAGGTGAAATCTGCGAGGTAGTTGATGGCGCGGAATCTCTCCCCAGTATGTCCGTCCGTATAGGCAGGCTTGAGGAGAAACTGCACCTGGAGTCGAATGTCTCTCACCACGCCTGCTGTTTCCAAGGCAATGAGCTGGTCGTAGTAGGCGGCTTCTTTTTTGGAGTCAAACTTGATAA
Source organism: Clostridia bacterium (assembly GCA_017632155.1). Next base: position 19,490 of record JAGBRZ010000215.1, on the reverse strand, counting down.
CCGTACCATCCGGCAGTGTCCTATCTGTTGGCTTGGCGTGGTACTTACTCTTCTTCGGAGTGTCTTCCGTTTCCTGCGTGAGTTCGGCAAGGCGGTTTTTCGCCGCCGTTGCCCTCTCTTTTTTTGCAATCTGCTGTTCGTACAGCTTCCGCATTCCGGGCGGCATATCCTCCGGTGAGTTGAAATTCATGCCGCTTCCCCCATGCGGTACTCTGCCCATCTGGTGTAGCTTCCGTCATCGCTGACCTTGTGGCGAAGGATGGTCACGATGGGGATTCCTTCCGCTTTCAGGTCGGCGATTCTCGCCGCCAACCGCATTATGCCGAGTACATTCATGGCTTCCCACGCGGTAATAGAACCGTGTGCTTCGATGTACTCAAGAACTTTGTGCGCCTGGTTCTGCTTAGTCACGGTCTCGCCCCCATTCAACCCAGATAGAGAAGCCGAAAACCGCGATCATCGCGAAAAGCAAAACAGCGTTCTCGTTCACTGGTTGTCACCTCGCTTTGCCATAGCGCAACAGGCTGCGATGGAAAAACCAAATAGTCCACCGGAAAAAAATGCTACGAAATACCACATATCATCGCCCCTCCCAAGGCGTATCATCGTCTATATCCTCAAACTGTTTTCGTCCGCCCTGCGGCCTGACATTGGCAAGCATACCAACAAAGTCCATGTAGACCGCGCCAGTTTCTCCGTGACGGTTTTTTGCCACATTGACTTCCATCGTCTGTGGCTCCCACGGCTTCGGCTGTTCTTCCGGCGGAAGGTAGTAGGCTTCCCTGTGCAGAAAGATAACGGCATCCGAATCTTCCTCAATCGCACCGCTGTTCCGAAGGTCTGCGAGGTTGGCTCTCTTGTCACCCCGCTGCATATTCGCACGATTGAGCTGGCACAGGAGCAGGATCGGCGTCCCGGTTGCCTTTGCCAATCGCTTCAGCCCGTGCACGGCCATCGTGGTCGGAAGATAAAGGCTGTCTGTTACTTTGTCCGGGATGATAAGACCAAGATGGTCGATCACGATGAGATCAAGGTGTCCTGCCTGCCGGACATGGCGTTCGATGTCACTCAGCTTGGCGTTCTCAGAACTTATCATCAGATCCGTTTTGGATAGATCGCTCATGGCTTTCATGATGTGCTTCCACTCCAAAGCATCATCCGTGTTGAATGTTCCGCCCATCAGCTTGGAGTAGGACACTCCGCTCTTCCTCGCCACACGGCGAGACCAGAGCTGTTCCTTGCTCATCTCAAGGCTTTCATACAGCACACGCCCACCGGCTGCGGCCACGTTGTCAGCTATCACAAGACCCACCACAGTCTTTCCGAGTCCCGGTCTTGCGGCGAGGGTGATAAGCCCCTCGCTTACCAGTCCCCCGCCGAGAACATCGTCAAGGTTTTCAAGCCCTGTTGACAGGAACGGCTTCTTTACGCCAGCCGCAACCTCGCTCAGATAGTTGCTGAATGCAATGGCGTCCTCTGTCGGAGTAGATAGCGTTGAGATTCGCGTGGCAAGAACATTCTGTAGCTGTTCCATTGCAGTCTGCGGAGCAACCTCACCGTTCTCCAACGCCCAGCCTATCTCTTTTGCCCGCCTTGTTATGGCGCATTCTCGGACAATTCTGGAGTTGAACTCCACATTTGCCGTGGTCAGATAGGCTTTCATGGTTTCCCTTACCCAGTCCTCAGATAAGGGAAGTCCATCCTTCCTGGCCTGCTCCAAAATCGTGGTGGGATCTATCGGCTCTCCGCTGTCCGCAAGGACGCAGGCGGAACGGAACACGCTCCGCGCCGCTTCCATTGCGAAGTCTTCGGCCTGTACGTTCTGCCGTATGATGTCCAGTGATTCAGCCGGGTTGACGAGGATGCAGGCGCATACGGACTCTTCCGCCATTGCCCATGCGTCAGGGTTCTGTGCGTATGCAGGAACTAAAGATGTTTCTTGCATGGCTCACCTCAGTCTGCCCACTCAGGCATGAAGTCCGGTGCTCTCTGCCGCTTCGTGGCATCCGGCGGCGGTGCTGTCTGTTTCGGCTGTTCGTAGGTTGTCTGCGTCTTTCGTGTACCGCCACGATTCTGCTCCCTGTCGAGCCATGTGGTAATGAAGCGCCGTACACCCTTGCGGGTTTTCTTCCTCTCCGGGTTATCCTTGCACCAAAGACGCATGGCTTTTAACTGTTGTACAACATCCACGTTAGGGAACGCATCCTGCCATTCGGCGATGTCCTGTTCCCTAATGTCAAACTCTGAACCGTCCACCAGGGGCATCGTCAGCACGGGAGGCGCATTTTGCGGCTCCGTGCATTCGCTCTGAGTTGAATTATAGTTGGATTCGGATTGGATTATAGTTGGATTGGATTCAAGCGGTGATTCACGGTGATTCACGGTGAATGACGGTGACATAGATTCTTTAGGAGGGTCGGGGAACTTTGAATGCTTATTTTGGATTCTCTGGTGTTTGTCCCAATTCGGAAAGTAAAAGTACGGTTCATCGTCATATTCGTAGAGAATCACCATGCCAGTATTCGCCAAATTGTCCAACGCCGTCTGAATCTGCTTCTCTGTTACCCCTTTGCGTCTTGGAAAGACAAGCCCTTTCAGAAGTTCTGCATCAGCGCTACCGCGTCCGTGGTCATCCACATAGGTAATCAAATACAACCAAAGCCGAAACTCAAAGTCGCTGAGAGCATTAACACTCTTGCTGGTGCGGATGCTCTCTTTAATTACTCTATTTGGCATCTATAAGACCTCGGTATTTCATTTTCAAGGTTCAGGCGTTGGGGAGTGTTCCTCCGATTACGCTCCCCATTACCCTTATCTGAACTCCGCCCTGGGGAACGGTTCAGAACGGAAGTTCAGATTCTGAGTCGTCCAGTTCTTCCTCAAACGGCGTCTTCGCCTTTTCCTCGGAGAATGCGGGCTTGGGTTCGTCCGGCAGCTCCTCCGAAGGAAGCGAACCGTTGACCACCATCTGAGCCACTTGGAAGATGGAAGTCATGTCGATCACGATGTCGGCGTTGACTTTCCACTTGGGAACGTCCGGGTCTTCACCTTCTTTGCGGTAGGTGTCCTCTACCAGTTGGCCGCACACAAGGACAAGATCGCCCTTTGCAATTCCAAAGTTTTCGTCACCGACCATCTCGGCGATTTTGGTGTACTTTGTATCCCAAACAGTCACCTCAATCGTGTCATTGACCATGCGACCGTCTGCATTGTGACCACGGTTATATTTCATGCGGAAGCTTGTGTACTTGTTTCCAGAACGAGCCTCGCGCACTTGGGAGTCCCAAACGACCTCTCCCCAAAGGATGAACGAGCCATTCTTTCCGATAGGAGTCATGGATTACTCCTCCTGGTCGAAGAAGCTGTCGGCTACATCGTCAGGCTCTACAACCTCGCCGGTGGCAACGTCGGTGTATACAACATCCTGAACATCGTCCATATTGACGGGAGGTGCGATCTCTCCGGTTTCTTCGTAACCGAGTTCATCTGCTGCGTATGTACCAGCGAAGAACTCCGGTATGGCGGCTTTAAGGCAACGGGCTTCCGCTACTTTAACGCACATCCAGTTCGGCTGGCTTTTCCATGTGGCCTGGAGATCTCCGTTATCCTTGACGCGCTTTGCCTCATTGAAGCTGACAGTTACGATCTCAGGAACAACGTGGTCTTTCATATAGACCTTGCAGAATGCGCCGAGGAGGGTTTCCCCAGGAAGAAGGATTGTCCCGACACGCTCTCCGTAAACGCCGTTGGCGTCCATAAAGCATACGCCGGACTCCTTGCCCTGATAGTCCTTGCACTTTTTCGCCCTGTCGTTGTAGCAGTCGCGGGTTACGACGATTGTGGGCTTCCCTCCGTAGCGTACCAGGTGGCAGTCTCGCTTTATGGGATTCAGGTGCAGATACTGGCAAATGCCGAAATAGGCATCTGCTTCGTACTGGGTGAAGTTGCTACCGGGGGCAAGGACATTGTTCAACAGAGCGAGAGAAAGGGAAACCTCCTCGCCGTTGATGTCCTTGTAAACCACGGGTTTCGTCTCTTTCTGAACCGTGGCAAGGGCCTGCTTTGTTACTGCCGTCTGACGGGTTGTGCTCCTGGCCGGAGCGTTGGAAGCTGCTTTCATGGGTGTCCTCCTTAAAGCTTGTAGTATTTGATGTTGTTCCTGGCGAAGAAGTATTTCAGGTCATACGCCTGCTCCTTCGTCAGCTCCACTTCAAAGCGGAGAGTGTAGGTCTTGGGCTTGGGTGGTTCTTCCTCGGCCACCGGGCGGATGAACTGTGCCGTAGCCTGTACAGGGGGGGCGGACGGCTCCGGCGAGGGTTCTTCGCTGACTTCGGGTTCACTGAACTGCTGTTCAGCTTCCCGCGCCTTTCGCTCTTCCTCGGCTTTCTGAATGGCTTCCAGTTGTTTGCCCATTGCAATCGCCTTGGAAACGCTGTGGGTCTTGCTGTATTCGGAGAGCATGGACGCTTCGTAGGGGCTGTTCATGCCTCGGATAGCTTCAAGCCCCTCCTTGAACTCCTCAATCTTGCCGACCATGATGTTGGCCGCTTCGATTTCGGAGAAACTGGAGTTCAGCCACTTGGAGTCGAAGATGTCATCGAAGGTGATGTAGTCAGCCACGACGTAGGAGTTGTCATCGAAGAGGTCGGAGAGCCGCTGGCGCTTCTGCTCCTTCATCTCGTTCTCCATCGACTTGATCTGACCGTCGATGTTTCCCACCGCTTCACCTACGATGCCGGTAAGTTCTTTGCACTTGGCTTCGTACTCCTCGTAGGGCTTCATCCAGACTTTCTTGATGGCCTTGCGCTGACTGTCGATGCTGTCCTTGACCTTGTTCAGCGAAGCGCGGGTCTTCTTGGCATCGGCAATGGCGTCCGGGGAAACCACCATCGTGGCGTAGGGAGCAAGCTCTTCCGTGAGCCAGTCCCGGACGGCCTCAAAGTTGGTTTCGATTTGTGTGTTGCTTACAGTTGCGAGGTCTGTCGTAACCTCAAACTGAATCTCCGGCATTCTGCTTTCTCCTTTCTTCCCGGATCAGATATTTTCTGCGCCGCGCAACCTGGGGATTCCATCCGCAGTGTGCGCAGTCATAATCGGTGCGGGTGTTGCCGTCGCATCCGACTCCGCCCTTTTCCAAATGGTAGATGCAAGTATCCCGCTTGCTGAAACCATTGAAAGTGGGCATTACCATGCTGCTTATATCCATTGGCTTCCTCTCATATCCTCAGTGGCATTGACGGTATGGTGTCCGTCTCCACGCACGTCCAGAATTTTTCCTCTTCGTGAAGCAGATACTCCATGTTTTCTTCCATATCCTCGCGGAGAAAAAGATATGTGCGGATCGTGGAGTTTCCGTCAGAGCCTATCAGTTCCGCAAACAGATAACAGAACCTGAACCCGGTGGCGAGGAGCTGGTGCGACACCTGGCACAGATAGCCGTCCGGCACTCTGCCGTTCCACTTCGCCCAATCCGCTTTGGTCATGAGCGTGGCGGTCTTTATCTCCAGAACGCCACGGTCTCCGTCATCGTCCAACAGTTCGCCGTCCAGCGTGGCTCTCAGCCACGGACGCTCTTCCTGATACACGAAGTCGTAAGGGCGGTAGAATAGTTGGAGTTCCGGGTGTTTCGCCATGAACAGTTCCCGCAGCGCATCCTCTGCACGGTTGCCGTAGGCCACGGCCTCGTTGTCCGATAAGTCCTTTGCCTTGGCTCTCCCGGTCTTCAGCTTCCACAAGTCCATCTTGGACATGAATCCGTAGCCGAGGATCGCCGACGCTTCCGATGCGCCGATGTGACCCGCCCTGGCGTTCAGCCATTCATCACGGCTGTTGTGTTCTTCATAGACGAGCATCAGCCACCCGCCTTTGCAATCGTCTTGTAGCCGTAACGGTTGCCCAAGTACCGCTTGCAGTTGTTGCATTTGGGCTTGGGGCATTCAAGGCAGTCATCAATGTCCCTTTGGTCGAGGACTTTTCCACGGCGGTCGCGCCGCATATCCTCATATGGGGAACCGTAAGGGCTGTCCCATGGGCGGATAGCCCGTACATAATTGAAATCCAACGGTCTGTTCATGCGCTTACCTCCGGGGGCGTTCGGCCAGCTTCAATCTTCCTCGCCACATCCATGATGTCGTAGACCTTTTTCCCTGTGGGAGAGTAGGACGGAAGATCGGCGGTGAATTTCATGGCGGTCACACGGCTCACTCCCAGCTCGGACATGATATTGGCTGTGGTCATGAAACCGCCATAGCGTTCGTACAGCACATCCCGGCGATTAGAAATCGCTCGGTCTGTATTCAGCAAAACTCTCGGCATGGCGTCACCTCTGCGGAACGGCGTGATGGGAGTTTTTCATTTTCGGAGAGTTCCGCCTATCTCCGAAAATGCTGCTGGAGATCATCTGCTTGACCCCACGTTCAACATCCTGCGCCTTTCGGATCTCGTCCAGCTTCCTGCGATACTCCAGATAGATTTCACACTTGGACTGGCATCCCACCCTCCGCTTTTCGCAATCTCCCTGCCCCGGATTGTGGCACGGGGCGCGGACTAACACGGGGAGTTGGCTCTTCATTGGTGTCCTCCTTCGCAGTCCGTCTTAACGGACATTGGTGGTGTTATTCTTCGGGCAGATCAAGGATCTCCCTTATGGCTTCGATTATCGGAGACCGCTTGGTTGTGCCGTCCATCACTCGTTTGAGCGTGGCGTAGTCGCAGTATCTGCCGGTTCGCTCGGTAATCTCCAAGCTAAGCTGCTTCTGCGTCATGCCAATGTCGATCAGCCGATGCTTGACCGCCTTTTTAAAATTGTTAGGCGGCATGATCCTCCTCCTTTCCATTATGTTGTGTATCAAAGTTGCGTATGCCCCACATTTTGCTATTGCAAAAGTAACAGCGTTGTGTTATTATGATGTCGCCAAACATATTCAGGAACACAACGCACGGGCAGTTCTGCCGGGGCTTGGTTTTTTGTAAGCTCACATACGCAACTCACGCTGTCATAGTATAACAGCCTGCTGTGAAAGTCAAGCCCCAGAAAGCCACTATTATGAACTTTGGTGGAATGCACAAAAATAGGGGGTTATTGTATGCAATTTTACGAAAACTTTGTGAGATTAAGCGCACAGTCGGGAAAATCATTGGCGCAAGTTGCGCGTGATATTGGCGTACAGAAGTCCACGGTATCAAGATGGGCAAACGGATCTGCGCCACGCGACACCACGCTTGTCCGAATTGCCGATTATTTTGGAATAACGACAAAGGAATTGTTAGGAGCAGACCCAATGCCGGAAGCAAAGGCAGAGGAGCCGGTGAAGCAGAAAGAATCTGGGCTTGCCGCCGCACTTGAAGCATTGCGCGACCAACCTGGTCGGAGAATGCTCCTTGCCGCCACATCTGGCATGAGCGAGGCGCAGGTCGAGAAAGTAGCCGCATTCCTTGCGGAAATCAGAGGGGGTAATAAGGATTGAGGTACATTCCCGGCGCTGACTATCATGTTTTTTGGATTCTGTTTCCGAAGGACAACGGGACAGACGGTGGGGCTGTAATGCCTAACCAGGATGACGATGGATATTCTATCTACCTTGATGCGCGGTTGTTGTCGAATATTGAAAAAGCGAAAAAGGTTTTTGACCACGAGCGCAAGCACATTGAGGATGATGACTTCTGGAACAGCAAACCCATAAGCGAGATCGAGGACATATAAAAAAGCCGCCCTAAAGGACGGCTATATCGGCAGACGATGCTATTAACCAAAAGTGAGGTGCGCTTTGCCGGAAGAAAAACAGAAAAAGAAATACACATACCAGCGTGTATCAGAAACATATAACGGCATCCGCTACTCCGCCCGTGGCAAGAGCGTGGCCGAAGCGTATCGGAAGCTTCAGAAGAAGATAGACGCAGCCAAACGCGGCGGCACTCTGGATGATGATGCCAAAGTAAAGGCATGGGTGGACACCTGGCTCTTGACATATGTAAAGCCAAGGGTGCGGAAGCCTGGGGAGCAGAAGCTGCGCGGTACGATGACGGAAGCCACCTATAGGGAATACGAGCAGCTATGCCGGAACTACATCGTGCCGGAGATAGGCAATCTCAAACTCAGCGCAGTCACCCCGGCACACCTACAGAAGCTGCTCAACGACCACAAGGATATGTCGTTCTCCCATGTGTCAAAGCTGAGTATCACGGTCAAAGCGATATTCCGTCAGGCATTCACAGACAGGATTATACCGTTTGACCCATCGGCATCGCTGACGCTTCCCGCAGCGGCGAAAGGAACAAGGCGGTCACTTACTGCCGAAGAAAGGGAAGGGTTCTTTAAAGCCGCCGGAAACAATCCTCATGGTCTTCTGTTCCGCTTCCTTATGGCGACCGGCCTGCGCCCGAACGAACTGGCGGCAGTCAAAGTTGGAGATGTGGATCTGAAACAGAAAATCGTCCATGTCACGCAGGCGGTGGAAACAGGCACTCGCATCCTCAGCACACCGAAGACGGAATCCGGCATCCGCTATACCGTCATCAACGACAGGGAAGATCGCGGTATCGTGACAGACTTACTCGATCATGTTTCGGTCAAGGACGATTCGGCATTCCTTTTCTCCAAGAAGGACGGAGGTATGCTCACTCGGCAGGCGTTCAAGGTTTACTGGAAGTCTTTCGTGCGCCAGTGGGATATAGAGATGGGTGCGGAGTACGATGTCCGTGGGCATATCTACGATCCGTCTGACATAAAGGCTGACGGTACACCGTTATACCCAGACCCGTCCGATCCGTCCAGGCCCAGGAATGGACACAGGCTGTCCTCTGATGTCGTGACCTACTGCCTGCGCCACACCTTCGGAACCGATATGCAGCGTGGCAATGTACCTATCGAGGTCACGAAATACCTCATGGGTCACGCCGACATATCCACCACGGCCAACATCTATGTGGACACCGGGAAGCCGGATGCGATACGCGCTGTCGGCATCTTGCACAACGAAAAGCCTGTGCCAAAAAATGTGCCAAAAACGAAGCGACGCTCAAAAAAGTGAGTGTTTTCAATGGGTTTAGGTATGGGGCCAAAAGGTTCGTAATCATGAGGTCGGGGGTTCGAGTCCCCCATCCAGCTCCAAAACAAAAACCGCCATGAATCGTTTGATTTGTGGCGGTTTTTCTGTTTTTATGCACATTTTATGGCGCAAAATCTTCGGAACGACATTTGTTTATTATGCCAAAGGGGGGGCTTAAAGGGTACAAAACTGTTTAAAAATGTTTAATTAGGTGTGCCAAAAAGTGTGCCAAAAAAGGGGAGTGTGCCAAAAAGTGTGCCAAAAATCGGAGATAATAATGCCCAGCGGACGAATCCGTTGGGCATTTTGACTAATCGTTTTTTTCGGTGCTCTCTAATTTCTTGACGAAATTTTTGCTGCGGTACTCGCGCATATAGGCTGTGTGGTATGCTCTGATCTTTTCGCGGTTGGCTTCACGGTATACTCTGTTCTTCTCAAGGATTCGCTCCCGGTTACGGAGATAGTATTCGTGGTCACGCTCCTTCCGCTTTTTCTTCGCATACTCTTCGCCAGTCATTCGTCGTCCTCCTCAAAGAGTTCAACAGAGCTGACATCGGCGGCAGAACAGATTGCAAGAGTCTGTTCAAGGATGGCGTTGTCGAGGATTGCCGATGCTTCGACTATCTGACCGTCCTCATCTATTTCCGGCGGTTTCCCAGTCTGCATGATGCATACATAAGTGATAATGCCCACGGCAGCGGCTTTGAGTTCGTTATCTGTCATCGTCTTCTGCCTCCATCTTTGCTATCCACTCACGGCAGAACTCTTCATAGTCACGGTGGCCGCAGATGAGCATGAGCTTCTGGAGTTCATACATGACATCGAGGAAGTCTTCCACGTCTTTGTATTTCACCCTGCACTCCACAAAAACAAAGGGGCTACCTTCCTTTACATAGTCGACAACAATCTTCGCTGGAACACCGTGCTTTTCAAATAGACCGTCCGCCTTGTAGTCCGGCGTGTCCACATAGAAGAACGTCCACCGTTTCTGCCACCAACGCCGGTTAAGACCAACGGCGTTATAAATCAGAATCTTCTCGTCTTCAGCCATTGAACCTCCGTTTCATCTGCTTGCCGCAGCCGCCCTTCATCTCATGGCACATCTCGTTGTACTGGCAGTATGGAACAAGGACATCCTTGAACTCCGGGCAACTGGCAATGACGAGATCGCACATGGTCTGTACCACATCTCTGGTTTCTTTCGCTGCCATCAGGCACAGCCGTTTGTTGGCGATCACGCAAAGTTCTTCCGCATTCATGGCCCACATCATATTGACCGGCGCATCCTGCGGGGCGGAGTTCCTGTCGTACTCGTCCTGGCGGTCGTTTCTCTGAGACTTCACGAACGGCTGCGCATGGACATGGCGGCAGAGATGCACGGACACCCAGTAGGGAATATCCCGGATGTCGAAGATAAACTGGAGCAGGCGGATAGGGGAGTGCCGTGCCTCCAGTATCTCCTTCTTCCATTCAAGGGAAGGGAGAGTCTTAACCTCTTTCCCCACCGTTTCCAGTGCGGCTTTCTTTACAATGAGCCAGTCCGAATCGGACGGTGCTTTCAAAAGCTGAATATCCAATATCATTCCTCCTTTGGCGGATCGCTGAACGGTTTCCACGCCGCCACAAAGTTTTTATCGTACAGCCAGTATTTCTCCCTAAGAGCTGGGATGCGCCAGCAGAAGGGAATATTGTTGTCCGCCGTTTCAAGGAATCCCTCATGGACGGTAGGCAGGGGTTTCTGTGAGGGGATGTACACCTGAACCGGCGTCCACGCTTCCGGCAGCTTCTCGTTGGCATCAATCCAACCATCGGTCATTTGAGTTCTACCCTCCAGTTTTTTTCTGCGTAAAGCGTCTTACGCATATCGTAGGTTGTCAGTTCGCCGTGAACATGGCACTCCAGGTTCTTCATGAACCGCTCATGGAATCGGTCAAGCCAATCGTCCGGCATATCCATGTCAGCGCCGATGGTGTACACTAACAGATCGAGAACCATCTTTCCCCCGGCTTCCACGCCGAGGTCATACGCCTTGTCTACATCGGCCTGCGATTTTGGAATTTTGTTGGGATTTGTTTGGCGTTTTTGCGCCATTACGCCAACCCCCTCCACTTCGGTATGCAGCTTCCTTGCTCCGGCTCACAGTCGGCGTCCGCATACGCACAGATCTGGCACATCTCAAACTGGCACAGAATATAGTCCAGATCCTTCAGCGCCGATTTCAGTGTCTTTTTCAGCTCCGCATTCTGTGTGCGGAGCGATTCGATTTCAAGGTCTTGCTCTGTCATTATCATTCCCCCTCAAAGATTTCCAATCAATCTTACGGCCACACATGGGGCAGTAGTTGAAGTGGTGTAATGGCGTTCGCTTGCGCCGATCACAGAAGTCAGCCAAACTGTACTCAGGGTTCTTGTGCTTGCGGATTTCAGCGGCGAGTTCATGGCGTCCGTTCTGAGCATAGACTGATGCCTCGTGTTCAATCGACTCGTTAAACTCTTTTTGCCGTTGGATCTGCCCAAGAAGCAGTGGAAGAGTCACAAGCTCGTTGCTATAGGCGATGTACTCGCCGATGATGCACTCATGCTCGGTCATGGGCGCACCACCCTGTTTTCCCATTTTTTGTAGGCGTCCAGATACGCCTCGTCCTTATCGCCGTTGTAGGTGAACTCGTAGTACATCCCGTCATACAACGTTGTACTCAAAAGCGCCTTGTGGTTCTGGAGCGTCTTGCAGCACCAAACGATGAACACATCGTCATCAGTAAGCTGAACGCCGTCTGTCGGGTCTGTGTGCGATACGGCGTAGGTCAGTACCGTTTTCTTCGCCCACGCCATAAACTCCGCTTGGGTCATTTCTCCATCTCCTTCCGAAGACTGTCTTTGATGTAGTAGTCCATATGGTACGCTTCGCATACACCGGTGATCTGCAACCCGAACTCTTTCCAGTTGATGTCAGACGGATGATAATTGAGCTTGCCGATCTTCACTTTGTCGATGTAGTCGTGGCATACGTCGATGACCGTGAAAATATCGTCAGGACAAATGACGGGTTCAAACGAAACCCACGTCTTGATCCCGCGCTTGTGCGCTTCCACGATCTCCCACATACGGAACTCCGGCGCGATTGCCCCTGGCTCCGAAGCATCGGCCAGATAGCTCATGCAAGAAATGGTCACGCCAAACCAGTCTTTGTTGTCCAAAAGGTCGAAGTCCCGGCGTCCGTCACCTTTTGTGAGGATCTGAACGTGGTTCCCATGCGCTTTCAGAACCTTGATGATGTCCCGCGTGTCTGTGGTGTCGTGGCCGGTCGGGTAAGGGTCACAAGTGAAGCACAGGTGAATGAGCTTGTCGGTGATATTCTCACGCATGAGCTGTTTCCTGACTTCATCCACAATGAAGGGGCGCGGCCCCACGCACGAATGAAACTGCTCCTTCGCTTTGTGCAGGACGTTTGGCGCAAAGCAGTAGTAGCATCGGTGTGGGCATCCGGTGTAGATGTTCAGCGCAAGGTCTCCGTATTCCTTGGCTTTGCCTGTTGGTTCATAAATCGGCGGTTTCATTTCTTTTCCTCCATAAAGTCTGCCTGTTCGATCTCCTTGATGGCGTCATATACACCATCGTAATAGGCGTTCCAGAGCTCGTCCTGATACTTCAGCTCTGCGGTTAGTTCCGCCTTTTTGCGCTCGATCTTCCGCATCTTGGTATCAGTCAGTCGCTTCAATACTTTTTCGTGTTCGGTTGTCATATGTCCTCCCATAGCCCCGTCTGGCCCTGCAACTCAACTTTTCTTTTATAAAGATCAAAGCTCTTGACAGCCTTGAAAAGCCTCTTGTCGTTACACCATCTCTGCATATCTCGCAAAACCTTTGGAGCCGACGGTTTGTTATAAATCATCAAGTATGGATCATATTTCAGGTCTCGAAGAATATTGATGCGATATAGAGCTTTCGTCACGTGTTCTTCGACAGAACACTTCTCATAATTTGTGAGGATATAAACTGTCCCACAGCTACCTTTGGGCTTATGCGGTGCGTGGGCTGCGTACCACTCAAACCTACTACCGAGATCATCCTTGGGGTTATCCCACGCGAAATGAATATTTTTCAGTTTGATTTTGGATAAATCATTGAGGTCTTCTTCGGTCAGAAGCCGAATGTCGAGTCCCTGGTTAAAATCGACCGCCGCACCTGTGTCTGCATACTGCATGAAAAGATCGTGTTTATCCTTGCAGGCTGTGATGTTTGGGTCGAGGACTTGGATTTCTTTCTGTCCGCACCAAAAGTCTGAAACGTCAGCGACCTTAACAGAACAGCGGCCCTCCTTTGGAACCACATGGCAAAAGCCGCATCCGCGTGGACATCCTCTGCTTGTCATTGCCACGGCGAAGTCATACTTGGGATAAATGGAGTAATCAGGGAACATCTTTTCAATCTCAGGGGGAAGAGAATTGTTCTTGCTTCGATCAAAGTGTTCAAATCCATTTTCATCATTTGTAATGCAGTATCCGGTTCCTCCCATGATTACCTTGTCCGCATTAAGCGGCGCGGGAATATCGGGAGAGTATGTTTCAGAGAAGACCTTGCTCATATAAACAACGTCGTAATGTTCCAACCCCCACCACCAATCCACATCGTCTCCACGGGATTTGTGGTAGGCAGAGATCCGCATTAAGGCAAGGTTGGGGAAGTTGTGGCTATCAACGTCAATAAGACCGACTTTCATCCTTAAAACCAAATCTCCTTCTCGCCACACCATAAGCATTTCCACTCGCCGACGCTCCCAGCAAGTCCGCCGTCAAATGTGCCGAAATAAACGTATTTATGTTTGTGGGATACTTTGAACGCCCGAATAACCAGCCTCGGGAGGGCTGTTATTATCCAGATCACGTTTCCTCCTTGCTGGGCGGAATGACGGTGACAGAGCCATTCACCAAAAACTGAAAAGCAAGAAATGTTTCTTCACCAAGGCATCCAAACGCTCTATCAAGCAATTCGTCCATATCTATCAACGCCCCATGCTCCCGGACGGGGACGAGCTGGCAAAACCGTGGCCTTTCTTGCATTGTGTACCCATCAATATGTTCGTCATTTGGACAATCCGCCGACACTTGGCAGTCATCACACGTTCTCGGCATCGACATCCATGGAATGTATATTCCGCTCATAAAATGCTTTCCCCCATGTAGTGCTCGACGTGCTTCTCCATGTGGCACGACAGACAAAGCCATCCATTCGTGGAACCATAATCTCGTATCATTTTCGATTGTTCATGGCGTTTGCCACATACACCGCACCGACGATAGTACTTCCGCGCCTTTTTCATATCTGCTCCTCCGGGAAATGTTTCTTCGTCACGTTCACGCAGAATTGGTCAATCTCGCTGGCCCACACCGCAGACCCAACTCCGTTGCACTGTTCCCAGCACAGCGGTACGACGCCCAGCCCATCAAACAGGCTACCGAGTGTTGCCGGACGCTCATACATGGCGCTGATCCTACGTATGAGCCAGAACCAGAATGGCTTGCACATAGAGTTGCCGTAGGCCCTATACTTCGCGGTGTCAGAGTCTTGATGCTTTTTACCCGCTTCGTCATACCACGGGCCGATGTCTGTCCACCCGTCAGGAAGCCCCTGCAGCCTGCCGCACTCAGTTGGGGTGAGGCGGCGAACCATACTATGCGGCTGTTTCACATACGTCTCGCTGTCCTCACGGAAATCGCAGTTGGCTTTGTTTTTTAAGGCGTGTGCAACATCAGGCACAAGTACAGCCTGCGCATCGTGCATGGCATCCAGTGTGTTCGCCGTTTCCTGCATGGAGATCTGATTGAGCTGGCCGTTGCCTACGCAGACGGCAGGAACCATGTTTGTTCCGCTTTCAGACGAGACAAGCGTTGGAGATATTTCTTCCTGTACACCAATCCCATAACTTTTGGAACTGTTCCCCTGTTTGAAAGCAATAGCAGGCGGATGAGCTGTGGTAGCAAGGGGGTGGCATGGATCTCCGGGTCTCGCGCTGGAATAATTGGCTGGGGATGTAACTTGTGTGGTGTCAAATGGAATCGGTTCGGAACAAACTATGGCCGTATAGTCAGTTACTCGGTCGTTGTGATCGCCGGTGATAGTGCAGACCGTATTCCCATCCCCGTTGCCTCTGGCATCGTAAACCTTATGCATATATGAAGACCGGAGTGCGCTACACTTATCCTCTTCAATAAGGAGCCCTTTGCCGCCTCCCGGCTTCCCAGCTCTTTCCTCGAAACTTATTGCGCAAGACCGGCCTGTGCTTTCAGCGCCTGCTCCAATGCCTCCGGCAGCTTCTTCCCGCGTTTCTCGGCTCTCGCCAGAATCCCACGACAAGCCTTTGCGCTCAAAGAGTATTTCTGGGGCGGAGAGTCCTCCAAAATCTGCGACAAGCGCGATACGGCGACGCCGCTGGGGAGTGCCTGGAACGAGCACTCGTCCATCAACATACTGGGTTGCTCCCCAAAACTGCGCATCGTGAACTCGCCAAGCAATGCTCCAGGAGCCATCGTCAGCGTAATAGCACCCGGATTTTGTCCATCCACCGTCCGGGACACGCACAGACACAGAGGCTCCCGGTTCTGCAACCTTGATGATTTCTTCGATGACAACAGCGAAGTCTTCTCCTTTGTGATCTTTTCCGGGGCTGGTAAGCGCTCCTGTGACATTTTCCCAGACCATATACCGAGGTCGCAGAAATCGACCTGTCCTTCCAGTTCTCCTGTCATTGTCCCTCATCTCCCTTACTATCCGTATTTGATCCAGAAAGAGGCCGGAGCGCGTAGTCTCGTCGTCGCCTTTCTCTTCGTGCTTTATTCCCGCACGATGACCAGCCACGCTGAGATCTTGGCACGGTGAACCGCCGAATATGCAATCGACTATCGGCACAGTGTAGCCGCTTATCTTTGTAATGTCGCCTAAATGTCGAATGATGTTTCACTCCTTTTCTGAATCATGAGGTCTTAGGTTTCCGTATCGAAAGGATTATAAGGAGAATGTCAAGCGTTTTCGGAGTGTGGTTATAAAAACTTCGCGTTAAGGAGGTATTTTTCTGAAAAAATAAAAACCACCCCCTTAAATGCAGATCCAAAGTTCGCCTTCAGATTCTGCAAGTGGGGGTGGCTATACCTGATATGGTATATATCCCATATTTTATACCACAGCTATATCCGTTGGGGTATAATACTTCGGGGTATAATTGTCGTATTCTCTCCAGTAAGTGCAGAAACAGTGTAATTCGTGGAGAATATAGTTACATTTATAGTTGAAATCGGGAAATTTATAGTTACTGTTGGGGAAAAATAAAGTTGACTTCGGATAAGCCTTACTTTTGCGCTAAGATCCTGCGCGGGGTTAGTACGGAAGAAAGCCAGCGCCTTGCGGAAATATATCCGTGTGCGCTGGCTTTTTTCTTTTATATTTTTCTTATTCATTTGTACACATCGGTAAAAAGCGAAGGATCTGCCGCCGTGTACCTGACGCCATGCTGCCGATAAGCCGATCGCTACCCGCCCATAAAGCGAAAGACGCCCGCCACCGTAGTGGCGAGCGCCTCCCCGATGGAGAAAAAAATAAAACTCCACCGTAACATAGAAAGGAACACCATGCGGGAACCACCACGAACCCGCAGGTATCACCAGCAATATACCACGCCAGTGCGTATTTGTAAATAGGAAGAACGCCCACCGCCGAAGCGATGAGCGTTCCCCAAAAAAAGAAGGAAGCAGCACCCATGAAGGATGAAGAACTGAGCGGATGGCGCAACGCAAAGGAGTCGAACCTTTTCGGACTTTCATCCGGCTTCGGTTTAGCAAACCGACCTCTTACCGTCCGAGCCGCGTTGCATATTGTTCAGTTTTGTTTATCGCCAGACTGAAAACTGCCGTCCCGTTTCTCCCAATTTTTCGGGGACTGTTAGAACGGGATGCAAAAGCAACTCATACCCCTGGCGCTTGCGGGAGGATTTGAACCCCCAAGGACTTTCATCCTCTCTCGGTTTTCAAGACCGGGCAGTTACCGTTACTGTACGCAAGCGTATTGTGTGCGGTGGTGGCTTCACTGATTTGCCGCTTATCCACCCGATACCCCGCACTGGCTACTATGGCGGCATCTATCGGTTTCAGATTCCGTCCGGCTTTCACGGATGGTGTGCACCGTCCAGCATACTACTCCACGAATTTATAGCGCCCGGTTGGCGGCGCTCCATGTTTCGCAGGCATGGCCCTGCGCTTTCTCTTTCACGTCACGGCCCGAACAAGAAAAGCGTAAAGAAATGCGCCGCTGGCGATCCCGAAAGGACTTGAACCTTTGACATTCTGGTTAACAGCCAGACGCTCTACCAACTGAGCTACGGAACCATAGTCGGCACTGTCGTAGTTCCCACGGGTCATATCCACACCGCGCTTTTGTGAGCTGACCACACACGCAATTACAGCATCGCGGCTTGAGGGGGATCGTTCAGGACTTCCTACCCCATCCGACTTTCCGCTGCGTACTTTCTTGCCACCAGGCGCGTCCGGGAGTCGAACCCAGACACCAGGGGGAATCGAACCCCTTGCTCATTACGTCCACCCACCGGGGCGTGGCGTCCACGGAGAATTGGTGCTGATGGATGGATTTGCACCATCCCCCTGCGGCGTGGTTACGGGTGTCCCTCTAACGGTCTTTCAACCGCCACCTTCTTCGCCACTGTTCTACTACTGAACTACATCAGCATATTGTACCGCCAGCCGGAATCGAACCGGCATCAGTGGGGTGCATTCAGGGACACGGCCCTTCATACACCCATGCTCTGCCTTTGAGCTATGACGGCATATAGCGCCGTTTTATTTCCCGACCAATCTGGTAGGCGCACGGGACTGGAACCACGGGGCAGAATCGAACTGCCATTGCATCTTATCAGCCGCTTGCGGATCTCTCTCCGCCGCGCACCTTCTCGCGCTTCAATGCCGTACTGCCATTGTACGACCGTGGTATAAAATGGCGGCTGTAAATCACCTTTCTATAGGTGCAAACTCCCCGCTCCTCTGTTTATGTTTTTGCGCCCATTTAATTTCACCCCGATTCACGGATGGGCTACGGCGGAGCGAACACTGACTCCGCAGGCCGGACTTAGGCATCCGACTCTCCGAACAAATCCCTGCGCAGGATCATCAACCATGGACGGGAATCGAACCCGCGTATGCTCCTTAGAAGGGAGCCGCACTCACCACCTGTGCTACCACGGCTCGGATTCGTTTCGAGTGATTTACAAGGTCAAAACGCTTCGCCCATGTAGGGCCATACCTTTAAGCCCCTTGATACGGGAATTGCACCCGTATAGTCGTGTGGTCAGGAGTCACACCCTCCGGCGCTCTTATTTCTTGCATGGTTTCTGAGCGTTCCCCGTAGCCCCATGCTCACCCGGAATCGGCCTTTGCCAGCTCCGGTTGCTATGTCCAGCTTACGCCTACTGGTTTGCGTCAATTACTTCGGCGTAAGGTAAACATCTGTAAAATCGGACGGTTGAAAGCACGGTGGCCGCGCAGATAAACTCCCCGTCCATAGTTTCAGGCGTACTCCGAAGATATACGCCGCAATGCTTTTTGTGCGGGCGAGGATTCGCACCCCGCAGCCTTACCCTGTTTGCAAGCATGGCCAAATGACAGGCCCTGTGTCTACCTATTCCACCACCGCACACTTGAATGGCCTACCAGGTCAGGGAATCGAACCCCGCTCCCAGTGGGTATTGACACTCCCACCGGCGTCACCAAACTCACCCGGCTTAAAAACGGTGGCGGCTCGATCCTCACACAGCACTTTAAGTCTCGCGGATTTCGTGACACCACTCTATCGTCGCGCAAGCGACAGCGCACATTTTGGGAATACCGCCCCGATTGCCAGTTGGATCAGCAGAATGTTTTTAACCGTTAAACTATGACTCGGATACTCGGTCACAATGCCGTCCGGGTCAGGCAGCCGCTCGACCACTACCATCTTCCCGCCAACCCCAGAAGAAAGGAGCATCCGTCATGAAGATGTCACCGCATCCCATTAATGACATACATACCCTACCACACCTTATGCAACTTTGTCAATACCCGCAACATGAATTTCCCCTTACGACGCTTTCTCCCGCATCTTACGCGACACCTTTGCCGCACAGCCATATCCGTGCTTTGTAAAATCAAAACGTGATCCTGGCGCATTGTGGGCGGTATGGGAGAGGAAATGAAATAGGCGGATGGGTGGGGCTGCCGCGAGCGTTTCCTGTCCTGGGCTTCCCCTTTCGATTCCAAAACCGGGGGCGGGCGCTTTCGTGCCGTGGTTATATGGATAACGACGGCTTGACCGGGGCAAACGCGGCGGGACGGCGGGCGCATGGGCTTTCATGCCGGACGCAAGGCAAAGCGGAAACAAAGCTCTTTTTCCCCTTTTCTCTTTCGGGT
>JAGBRZ010000214.1 GCA_017632155.1 Clostridia bacterium | reverse complement strand
GTGTTTCCGCTGATACCGGGAATCGCCTCGCCGCCCCACTGCCAAAGCTTCATGGAAGGATGTTCGGCAACCGTCGGAACATTCGTCTTCTTCCGCCACAATGCCAACCACAGCGGCCAATATGAGATGTCGTTGAGTCGGTGCTTGAGGTAGTCGGGATTGGTGTAGACCATCGGCTGCATTCCGGCAGAGGTCACGCGCGAACAGAACGTGTTGACAATCTGCGTGAGCAGCGTCTTGTCCTTGGGCAGATACTTGGATTCCACGTCCACAACCGCCCACAGGTCGATGAGCGGCTTGTACGGATCGACGACAGATAAGAAGTACTTCGCCTCCTCCATCGCTTCTCCGACCGTCTGTGCGGTCAGATAATGGTATACGCCGACACGCAGACCGATGCGGCGCGCTTCGACGATGTTGCGCTTGAACTTCGAGTCCGTGAAGTTACGAAGTCCCGCTGTCGCTTCCGATCTGCCTTGTGTCGCTTTGATGATTGCAAAGGACAAGCCCGCGCCCGCGACCTCATCCCAGTCAATAGTACCCTGATGGGTAGAGACATCAATGCCGCGCAGCATCATTCGCTCATTCTCCCTTCATTCATCTTTTCGGCAACGCGCTCAATTGCCGCATAGCCGCCGTTGGAGGCAAGCGATACAACGACCGCATTGAACACCGTCAGCACCGCGCCCTCAAGCGTAACGCCGCCGGTAAATACCGATGCCAGCAGCATCAGCACAAGTGCCAGCACATAGGTGACAATCTGTGTCGGGATGCGTGAAAGCACCCCGATACCTTTGATGAACTGCGTGATCACGCCGACCGCAGCCGTACAGCCTGCATACGTGCCGAGCATCTCCCAGTTGAAAAACTCACTCATTTCAAGTCCTCCTCCACGATTCCTTTTCTTGCGTCGTGCCGCACGATCCACTTTTCGTGTTCACGGATGTTGTGTGTGTTATCATCAATCGCCGTCCACATTTCCTTGTGCGCTTCGTTGGACTGGCTTTTAAATTCCTTCAGCGCAGATGCCAGCTCACGCAGAGCGGCGGCGTTTTCCGCATCGATCTTTGCTCTTGATGCTGACCATTTTGCAAATACCGCGATAAACGCCACAAGTTCCGCAAGACCGAGTACAAGCTCCCATGTCATACGTACTCAACCCCGTCATAGATTTGAACAGGCGTGTCTTTCGGGATGTCGTAGTCAGGCTTGGGTGTTACTTTCGCGTCTATGATAACATTTGCAGCGGCGGGGTACGTGTCCTCTGTGAGGGTGTATTTCTTGCCGTCAAAGACGAGAATTTGACCTTTGAGCAGTTTCCCCGTTAAGGTGTCCCCTGTCAAGTCAACACGGCGAGATCCTGAATGAATGTTGTTTTTCAATCTCACATTCGTCGCCGCCGTAAGCCCGTTCACGTGAATATGGTTTCCGCCGCCTCTTCTGCGGCTCATCAGAAGATCAAACAGTTCCATATATGCACCCCCTTACTGCTCAAGCCAGACCTTGTTCTGCTCATCGAACATGAAGATCTTCTTCGTGTCCATCTCCTAGAACATAGATGCGTTGGGGACGGTCAGGGGCTTTTCGTCGGTGGAAAGGCCGTACATTTCAACGGTTTTCATGCCCTCAAGGTTGATGTTTGTCTTAACAGAAATCATTTCGTTGTCTCCTTTGTATGTGTTATTTGTATTTTGGTGTTTCAAAGAAGTGCTGTAAGATCGCGCCGCAGATGCAGCCTGCGATCACGCCAATCAGAAACTCACTCATAGTCATCACCTGTGATCTGCTTGAATTCTTCTTCGGTGATCCATCTTCCGACGGCGTTCCGTACCATGACTTTCGTCCATATGCCTCGGATGTAATAGTTTTTTACATCTTCATAACGATTCATTTTACACCCTCCATCATCAAAATATAGTCCAGCAGCGCATATTCATCGGTCTTACGGAATCGTTCCTCAAATTCACGCTGTTCCTTTGTTTCGGAATCCAACGCATATTCCGGCTCGACGATCTCCCCGGTCTTGACGTTGCGGTACATGCGTCGGCCGTTTACCTCGACCTCAACATACCCGCGCATCGGTTTTAACATAGGTTTTGTGATCATGGTCATACCTCCTCAAGCACACCGACCTCTGCACCAGCAACGAATTTGCCAGCACCCCGGTTCATCGCATATTCGCCGCTCACGCGGTCATACATACAGACAACGCCCGACGGCTGACGACAAGGCACATAGTCGCGCACAAGCACGCCGTTTTCCCGGATTTTACAGCTTCTTGTTCTCGTTTTCGCATGGAACTTGGCAGTTCCCTCATAACTCGCCGCGAACAGAAGCACGTTGCAGCCGGAGTCATACGTCGCAGGGTCAACGCCAATATAAACGGCTGTACCGTTTACTGTAACAGTTTGCTCACCCGCATACAGCTTGCAGTAAATATCGTATCTCTCATCCGCCGCCGCCGTCATGGGCAGCTTGACATACTCTCCGTATCCGACATTGTTTCCTGAAGACAACGGATAGATTCTATCCGATGACGCTTTCATCGAGCCGACAGGAATCTGCGCAGCCGTTCCGATCTCGGTAAATTCAAAGTCGATTTCAATCTCAAGACCCGATTTACCGATAATCCCGGTGTCGATATATTGCACACCCGTCGATTCGATATATTCAAGCTCGACAGGCTTCGCGGTATGTTCCTTACCTGCGTACACATACTTGTAGCTGATTCCATCCTGCTCCGGCAGGCACTTCAAGCTCGGATCACGGAATTTGTTTTCGTAGCGTCTCGCGCGATTCGTGGACATCTGCGTCAGCATCGACTGATACCCGTCAGGATATCCCTTTATTACGGTCTTTTTATAGTTTCCTTTGACCGTCGGGTCAGCGTCTGCCGAAATATTCGCCCGATAATACGTTGAACTATGTTTGAAATAGATTGACCATTCATTCAGAAGCGGATCGTACTCTGCGCCGGCACTCTGCACCCTCGATCCAAGATTGGTTGCAAGACCAAACAGCGTTGAAAACGTCATTTTCGTTTTCGTTTCTGTTGTCCAGTCAAACACATCAAAGCCATCTAATTCGGAACTCGCATAATCTGCAATCGTAATGAGATATCTGTCGCTGAAGAAGGCGGCATTCAGCGGATAGTAAGAACCCGTGCCTGACATTACCACCTCTCCTGTTCCCGCACGGTGGATATCAACAGCGTTGTCGTTATTGCTGTCCCACGAATAGTACCCCTGCGGGCAAGGTCGGAATCTCGCGTCTTTGTACCCGCTGCCCGTCCCGGTGGTCCGCTTCGTTGTTCCGCTCAAATCTGCAGGTGTTACCCATACATATCTCGAATAGTTAGAGCTTGTGCTGCCGTCAGACGGCACATACCCCTCCGCAAGCAGATATTCCACGCCGTCAAACGTAATGTCTGACGGATAGGCAGCATCCGTTAAGGTGTATGTGTAAAACTGCGTCCATGCGGTGAGATCGTCCGACGCATAAAGGTGCATCGTGTATCTGCCTGCCGTTTTCTCACCGTAGCAGCACGCAGCCAGAACGTACTTCGCGCCGTCGTGCGTAATACCGACCAGCAGGCTCGTCTTCCCGGATACCACCAGCGGACATTCCACGGTCAAGGATGTTCTCGTCTCCGCGTCATACACTTCTGCTTTGTCCCACGCATAGTCAGCCGTTCCCGTTCCCGTCTTTCGCTTGACCCGCACCCACTTGTGCGTGTTCGGAATCGGAGAGACGTGCAGGTACTCGTTCGCCGGCACAGCTTCCACCCATTCCGTGCTATAAGGTATCAGCTCCCGCAGCACAGGGTATTCACCCTCCGGGATACCCGCGCCGTTGCACAAAAGCCAGTCATCGCCGAGATCTGTTCGGAAAGTTTCTGACACCGTGCCAACCGAGAGCAGGGTCGCCGGGGTGCCTAAATCAACACCACCGACCCACCAATTTCCGTTTTCACCGACGTACGGGGTGGCACCCTGCGACGGGGCACCTGTGTCGGTCTCACCGATGAACCAGTTTCCGTTTTTGCCGATGTGCGGGTTCACGCCCGCCGCCTGTGCGCCTGTGTCGCGGTCGTTTACCCACCAATTCCCGTTCTTGCCGACGTAGGGTGCGGGACCGGGCAGACCGCGGGCATCACCTGCGTCGTACTCGTTGCCTTTGCTGTCCACGACGATCAGGCGACCAGCCGCCGTGATGTAGACGTTCTTCAGATCGCTGATGTTCAGGTTCTTCTTTACAATCTCCACTTCTTCGGCGGTCAGCGTCTGCGGTACTGTGCGGAGTACCTGCGCCCCTTGACCGTTACCTGTGGAGAACGTCATCTTGTCGTTGCCTACCGCGTCCTCATAGACATCGGATCGGCACTTATCGTTAGCCATATATATCGTTACCTCCATAAGGATTAAATACGTCGTCGCCGAGGAAGCAGTCCTCCTCGCGCTGGATCATGTCGTCATAGACCCGCTCCTCCTCCGACCGTGGGGGTTCGACATACCCCGACAGGCGCAGAAGGTAGGACAGGGCTTGCGTGGATGAGTCAACCATGTCGTCATGCGCTCCTGCGGGGAAGACTGACCACTCGTCAAGGTACTCCTCAAGCCACGGCGCGGATTCGGGCAGGTACACATGCCCCGACTCGATGGCAGGGGATACCGCGTGAACACGGGCTTCCTTGCCGCCTTTGGGGTTGACGGGGATACAAAAGCACTCTGCTTGCAGGGTCTGTATGATCGCCGAGCCGTTGGCTTTGTCCTCGATCAGGACAGCGGTGGCATCGGGGTACAGGGAGCGTACCGTCCGTATCGCGGTCAGCGTCTGCGGGACGTCAAGGTGCTTGCGTAGGCAGTATCGCAGGTAGTAATCGTTTCCGACCTTGCCCCACACCGTGATGGCGACATAGTCGTTATTCTCGCCGCCCTTGAACGCCGCATCGACGGATATCACGCTGTTGCCGTAGGTCGGCTCGTCGGTGTATCGCCGCCACCATGACCGCTGGACAATGTTACCGCCCTCCACACGGGGTGAGCATTGGTAGAGTGCTTGCCATGCCCGTGCGCCCGCCATAGGGTCGTTGATGTACGATGACTTGAATTCGGCAAGCCACTTGTTATCCTTACCGAGTTCGGGGCAGAGCGCTTCACCGACAGCGCGTCCGAGCGGGTCGTCTGGTTCTGCTTCCACGGGCAGTCGAATCAGCCGTGCATGGGGTTC
>JAGBRZ010000213.1 GCA_017632155.1 Clostridia bacterium | reverse complement strand
ATCGTTTACCCCACTCCTTACCTCTCCAAGGTAATGATCCCCGTTTCCAGAGGCGACGAGGGTAAGATCTCTCAAAGTATCGCTAAGATGGTTGAAGAAGATTGCACCATCAAGTTCGAAAACGATGCAGAAACCAAGCAGCTCCTCATTTACGGTTTGGGCGATATGCACTTGGCAGTTCTCGCTTCCAGACTGAAGTCTCGTTTCGGCCTCAACGTTCGCTTCGATACTCCTACCGTTGCTTACCGTGAAAAGATCACCAAGTTTGTTGACGTAGAAGGCAAACATAAGAAGCAAAACGGTGGTTCCGGTCAGTACGGTCACGTTAAGATGAAGTTCGGTCCCGGCGAAGAGGACGGCCTCACCTTTACCGTATCCGTAGTTGGCGGTACTGTTCCGAAGAACTTCTACCCTGCAGTTGAAAAGGGTATTCAAGATTGCATGGCAAAGGGTGCTTTCGGCTTCCCGATGTCCAACCTTGCTGCAGACCTCTATGATGGTTCTTACCACGCAGTTGACTCCGATGAACTTTCCTTCAAGACCGCTGCTTCCTTGGCATACAAGAAGGCTCTCGAGCTTGCAGGTCCCGTTCTTCTCGAGCCCGTTGGCGACCTCAACATCACCGTTCCCGAAGGACTCGTTGGTGACGTTATGGGCGACCTCAACAAGCGCCGTGGTAGCGTAATGGGTATGGAAGCTTGCACAAACAAGAAGGGCTACACCACTGTTCAAGCAGTAGCTCCTAAGGCAGAGCTTATGGATTACCCGATCATCCTCCGTGCTATGTCCCAAGGCCGTGGCTCCTTCGAGTTCAACGTAACCGGTTACGACGTAGTTCCCGGCAACATCACCGCTAAGGTTGTTGCAGACCAAAAGAACAAGGCTGAATAATTTAAAAACAATGAAGGTGGAGCGAAATGCTCCACCTTTTTTAATGCGCATAAAACAAGCACGTGTTATTACTTGATAACACGTGCTTGTGTTCTTCAATCTTTTTTAAGGTTCTTTTGGGAAATTTTAATTTTTACAAAAGATACCAAAAAAGTAATCAATGCCATGAAAACATAGATAAACCAAAATCTTATCGACATTTCAAAAGCTTCTCCAAGGTCAAGTCGCGGCTCTCCGGAACAGGTTCCAGTATCGAAAAAGGCACCTATAAACATGGTTAGAAAAAATGCTAAGGGAACAAAAAATGTTATGCGCAGATCCATCTTCTTTTGAGCAGGTGTAAACCAACCAATCAGTGCAGTGAGCAAAAGAAGCCCACCAATAAATATATAAGGAATGATTGAAAGATCCCATTTATCAACTAAGTTGATAAAGAATACCCATACGGGAATAAGAACAAATGGTGATAAATAATAAAAGTCTTTTTTCATCGCACAAAATCCTGTTCATTAAATTTGAGATAAAATTTCGGTAAGATAAGTTTTATATTCGAGAAACTCTTGATCCCCCGGCTCTGTTTGAAGCACAAAGGAAACACGTCCCAAAAGAGATTGCAGATATGCTTTTGTATCTTTGCTATAATGGATATGTTCGAGATGATTTTCCACACCAAATTTCTTGCAGAAATACACTTCTTGGCGAATTTTCGCTTTATATTCCGCAGGAACGGTCATTTTTTCATTAACAACGACACCGGTCACAATCTGTCGCCCTGAAGAGGAAACCACCGTTGTTTTCTTGCTATTTAGCAAGTATCCGTATTCAAAAAGCGCGGCTTTTACAAATTCAATAATCGGTTTCTCGTCAAAGTCGCCCGAAAAAGTCATATCGTCACAATATCGGGTATAGATGATATTTCTCTCTCTACAAAAATCCCCAACCTTTTCATCAAAATCACGCATAATGATATTCGTGATAATAGGAGATGATGGAGCTCCCTGTGGAAGAGCCTCACGATTATAACAAAGCATACTCAAAAGGATTCGAATCGGCTCCGAAAAACGCTCTGCCGGAAAACATTTGTCTTTGACAGTAGAATACAAGATGCTATCAAAGAAATGCTTAATATCCAATTTGAGAATCTTCTTTTTGCCTACATGATGCGATGCATTTCTTTGAACACTCGCTCCGGTTTTGTAAGCTTGTGCATATTTTGAAATCGGCTCATAAACAAGAATTTTTTGAACAATCGCACGTTGGATTTTCTTCAACACCTCATCAGGAACACTCAACTCACGAAAAGAGCCATTCTTTTTGGGGATTTTCACTCTTTTGTAATGAGAAGAAAGGCTGTTGCTAACCGAAAATAGTGTTTTCGCCGAAATTCCAAGATCTTGCTCAACAGATTTTAGTTCTGTGTAAACAATCATACTAACATAAACAACTGCAAGGCAATACATTTGTATAGCAATGGGGCGAAATGTAGTGCCGCACATGAAGTGTGCCTCTAAACTACATTGAGCAACTTTGCTTGAGCTGCGCGAATGAGATAAGGTTTGATGTTATCGATAGCGACTCGCTATCAATGTCGTAATAAAACGAACAACACTATTGCCTTGCAGTTGTTCCTTTCTGATTTTTATAAGATCCTCTCTCAAGCTTCTGTCGCTCTATTTGAGATGATCTTCATATGACAACTTCATTATAACACAAAAAGGAGCGAAATTGTTACCCCTTTGCTCCTTTTTACAGTTTCTTCATATTTTTCTTATCCATAGATAAATCCAAACTCAAAACCTTATCTAAAAATAAAAAAAGCAGAGACGATTGTCTCCACTTTTGATATGATGCTTATGATCATAGAAAATCGAATAAAAGAATTGGAAGGAGAGTTAAGCGAAACTCACAATTTTTAGTAGAATCTTGAACACGAAGTTCAAGCCCTCGGTCTATTAGTATCAGTCAGCTGAATGCATTACTGCACTTACACCTCTGACCTATCAAACTCGTAGTCTGCAAGTGACCTTACCTAATCAAGTTAGGAGGGATATCTCATCTTGAAGCATGTTTCACGCTTAGATGCCTTCAGCGTTTATCAAAACCGCACGCGGCTACCCAGCTATGCCCTTGGCAGAACAACTGGTGCACCGGAGGTGCGTCCGACCCGGTCCTCTCGTACTAAGGTCAGCCCTTCT
>JAGBRZ010000212.1 GCA_017632155.1 Clostridia bacterium | reverse complement strand
CTCTGTATGATAGGCGCAGTACCGTTTATCATATTCGGCTTTGTGAAGAACAACGGTATGCCTGCCGAAAAGGTTATCAAGGCGTGGATAAGCTCGGAGATTATGATGCCCCGATACCTGCTTTTCAAGGGTGAAATCGGAGAGGACGAAGAAGTAAAGGAGGAACAATGATTACAAACAAGAAAAAGCACCCCGTAGAGCAAGACAGAATACCCACAACCGTCGAGGATACCATACCGATTCAAAGAATTTTTGAGGACGGTATTATGCTCGTCGGCAGAAACCTTTGGGCAAAGACCTTCCGCTTTACGGATATAAACTACGAGGTCGCTTCTAAGGACGATAAAGAAGCTATGTTCTTTGCGTACTCGGATATTCTCAATCTGTTCGATGAGAAAGCGAGCACGAAAGTCACCATACGCAACCGCCATATACCGAGAAGCGAATTTGAAGCCAAAAATATGCTCCCGCTGATGGGCGACGAGCTTGACCGCTACCGCAACGAATACAACTCTATTTTGGAGCGCAACGTCATTCTGACTTCGGGTGTGGTGCAAGACAAGTATTTGACCGTAACGGTGGAAAAGCCGTCTATCGCTGAAGCAAGAACCTATTTCAACGGCAAGTTTGCCGAATACGCCGCCGCTTTTGCCAAGCTTGGCTCAAAGCTGACGGAGGTGGACGAAAAGGAAAAAATACGCATTTTCTTTGACTTTTTCCACCGTGGGCGTGAGGACGATTTTATGTATGACCGTTTGCTTTACAAGCGCAGAAAGCATAAATTCAAGCTCGCACTTGCCCCCGAATCTATGGAGTTCAAGAGCGACCATTTCAAGATGGACGGCAGATACGGCAGAGTGATCTATCTCAAAGATTACGCGAACTTTATCAAGGATAGCTTAATATCCGAGCTGACCGCCATCGACCGAAATATGATGCTCTCCATTGATGCCGAGCCTATCCCGCAGGAAAAGGCGGTAAGACAAGGCGAAAATAAGCTCTTGGCGGTGGAAACCAATATTTCGAATTGGCAACGCAAACAGAACCAAAACAACAACTACTCGGCAACCGTACCCTACGAAATGGAACGGCAGCGCGACGAAAGCCGTGATTTCCTTAACGATCTTGTGGAGCGTGACATGAGGATGATTCCCACGCTCATCACAATCGTTCATACGGCGGATAGCAAGGCGCAGCTTGATGCGGATACCGAGAGTATTCAGCAATGCGCGAGAAAGCACCTTTGCTCCCTCGCAATTCTTCGTTGGCAACAGCTTGAAGGACTCAAAACCTGCTTGCCCTACGGCGGCACAAAGCTGACGATCCGCAGAACGCTCACAACCGAAAGTCTTGCGGTATTTATGCCGTTCAGAGCGCAGGAGGTCTGTCACGAAAAAGGTCTTTATCTCGGCAATAACGCAATCAGCAAGAATATGATTATGGTCAACCGCTTGGAGCTGCTTAACGGCAACTCCTTTATTACCGGCGTTTCGGGTTCGGGTAAGTCCATTATGGCAAAGCAAGAGATCGTCAATCTCTACCTTTCCGACAAAGATGCGGATATTATCGTCATAGATCCCGAGCGTGAGTATTGGAAACTGACCGAAGCCCTCGGCGGTGAGAATATCACGCTTTCCTCGACGAGTAAGAACCATATCAATGCCTTGCAGATCAACAAGGACTATGCCGACGGTGCAAACCCCGTCACGCTAAAATCCGAGTTTGTACTATCCCTCTGCGAGCAGGCTATGAACGGTGCTCTGAGTGCATCGGAAAAATCCCTTATCGACCGTTGTACCTCCATCGTTCTCCGTGACTATGTGCAGAACAATTACACGGGAGCACCGCCCACCCTAAAGGACTTCCGCGACGTGCTCTTGAAGCAGAGCGAACCCGAAGCGGCTGACATTGCTCTCGCCATTGAGTTATTCACGGAAGGTAGCCTTAACACCTTTGCAAAGCAGACCAACGTAAACACCCAAAACCGCCTTATCTGCTACGATATTCACGAGCTTGGAAGAACCTTGATGCCCGTGGGTATGCTCGTCGTTCTTGACAGTATTCTCAACCGTATCACCGAGAACCGCGCCAAGGGCAAAAAGACCTATATCTTTATCGACGAGATATATCTGCTTTTCCAATACGAATACTCCGCGAACTTCCTCTTTACCCTTTGGAAAAGAGTCCGTAAGTACGGAGCGTTTATAACGGGTATTACGCAGAACGTGGACGACCTCTTGCAGAGCCACACGGCGAGAACGATGCTTGCAAACTCCGAGCTTGTGATTATGCTCAACCAAGCGGCAACCGACAGAGCCGACCTTGCGGAGCTGCTTTCTATGTCGGAACTTCAGATGTCGTATATCACCAACGTAGAAGCAGGTCACGGTCTTGCCAAGATAGGCGGCGCGCTCGTTCCGTTCCAAAACCGTCTGCCAAAGGATACACAGCTCTACAAGCTGATGACCACCAAGTTTGGAGAATAGGAGGTAACGTATGGAATATCTAAACCTTGCCACTCCCTACGGGCAGACCTATGAGGTATGCTTTGAAGCGGAACGCTATGCCAACAATCACAATCTCGCCTTGCAAATGTATTTCAAGGATGAGGACGGTATGCTGATGCCTTATTCAACGCTCACCATCAATCTCAGAGAACCGCACGAGCCGAACTGCTCCTTTGTTGACACCAACGATAACCCTTGGGCAGAAAAGTTTATTACCGACAATAAGCTTGGCAAGCCTACGGGTAGAAAAATGCGGTCGGGATATTGGGAATATCCGCAGTATCAGTTTGACTTGAAGGAAATCGAAAAATATCAGCTCAACGCGCCAAAGCCCAAGACAAAGGACAAATCACGAAAACGTGATGAAGCTCGGTAGGTGATGCTATGAGAACTGCGAAAACGAGAGAGTCGCTACGCAGTATCAAGGTGGTAGATAAAACCGAAGGACTTGTCAAGAAAAGCAAAAACGGAGCTTCCTCCCTTGCTAACTCTGCCGAAGAAACTCAAAACTCTCGGCACGAAACCGAGGTCGAGTATGCGGGTAACGAGGTACAAGACAAGGAGGAACGCTCCGGCAGAGCGCTTGTCAGAGGTGCGGCGCGTGTCGGTCAATGGGGTTATCGTACCACGGTGCGGAATATTCAAAGATGGAGAAACCGCCCGCGAAAGATAAAGCTGAAGGTCGAAGAACCAAAGCAACTTCCACCCCCGAAAAGACCTCTCTTGACCGAAGGTACAAAGCAAGGTGCAAAAACCGCCTCCAAGGGCATAAAAAACGGCTCTAAAGCCGCGAAAAAGGCAAGTCGAGCATCGGTTAAGGCGGCAAAGAAAACGGCGAAAACAAGCGCAAAAGCGGCAAAGCAAGCCGCGAAAGCAAGTGCAAAGGCGGCTAAAGCGGGTGTTAAAACCTCTGTGCGTGTGGCACAAGCGCTCAAACGAGCTGCCATTGCCACGGCAAAGTTTATCAAGGTGGCGGTCAAGGCAATTATCGCGGCGACAAAAGCCATTATCGCAGGTGTTAAGGCACTCGTAGCAGCCATTGCCGCAGGCGGTTGGGTTGCGGTGCTTATCATCGTAATCATCGTTATAGTGGCTCTTGTAGCAGGCTCTATCTTTGCTATCTTCATACCCGCCGAGCAAAACGGCATCACGGTGTATGACGTTATGGGAGAGCTTGACCGAGAGTTCCACGATAAGGAAAAAGAGCTGCTTGCAAACTGCCAATACGATGTGCTGACCTACGACGGAGAAATGGCGGATTGGAACGAGATAGTTGCCATATACGCTGTCAAGCTAAACCTTGATACCGAGAACCCGCAAGAGATAGCGACCTTTGACGAAGCCAAAGCAGACGAGCTGCGGAATATCTACCGCACGATGAATACCGTGCGACTTGAAACAAGAACCGAAACGAAGGAAGTCAAGAAGCAGGTGCGTGACGAGGACGGCAATCTTAAAGAGGTTACGGAAACCGTCACAACGACCTATGTAACGGTGAAGCGAACAGGACTTACGGCTCTGCAAGCCGCCGATGAATACGACTTTACCGACTATCAGATCGAAATGCTCACGATGCTTCTTGACGAGAAAAATGATGAACTGTGGCCGGGGTTGCTCACCCCGGCACAGTGACAATTCAACGCCTACCGTGTCAAAACGATAGGCGTTTTTATATATACCAAATCGAGCGAAAAGGAGTGATGCCCTATGGACAACAACCGCAATTTGCAAACAAACCTTTACAAAACCCACACCAAAACCAAATTTATGGAGGAAAACAGTATGAAAAAGAATAACAAGAATAAGGCAAACAACAAGAAAAGAATTGTGACGAGCTTGCTTATCGTTGCACTTGCTCTGCTGATGGTTGTCGGCGTGTTTATGCTCTCGCCTATGAAGGCTTCTGCTGCCACCAACCGCGCAGGCGTTTATATGCTCTACGGAACGTATGACATTGGCGACGGTGCAACCTCGGGCTATATGGATCAGTTCGGTATCCAAATCTCAACGGAGTATTTTAGAGATGATGCTTCAACAACAACGAAGTACAATTACGCCACTTATGATTGGTCGTATTTCTCGTTCTATATTCACGCTGAGGACATCAAGGAGCACGTATCCTTCAAGCTCACCCGTAACGGCTCAACCTATACGAGCAAATCGCTTTCGGGTAGCGGAGGCGGATACCTTTATCAAGGTTCTCTCTCTGACGGTGACTATGTGCTTACCTATGTAGGAGAATATAAGCCGAACATCTTTGTAACAAAGACGTACACCTTCACCTATCACTTTACCGTTGATACGACCGCACCCTCTGTTTCGCTCAAAGCAGGCGGTTCAACGATTGCAAGCGGTTCATACACCAATCAAGCAATCACGTTCTCCGCAAGTGACTCGTATTCCACAAGCAGAATTTATTATCTCTCTCCGAGCGCATCTTCCTACACCTACACCACCGCAAGCAGCAAGTCCGTTTCGGCTACCTCTGCGAATAACGGTTGGTGGTATTTCTACGGTTCTGACACCTATCAGAGTACAAGCACCTACTCGGTATATCTTGACACGGTTGCCCCCGTTGGTACTGTAACCAATTCAAGCGGTACGACCATCGCAAACGGTGGCTACACCAACAAACCCGTCAAGTATTCTGCCACCGACACGGGCGGCGTAAGCTACTATCAAGTCAAGAACCCCGGTTCTTCCTCTTGGAGTTCCTACACCGCTAATACGGCTCTTTCCGCTTCTACGGGTTGGTACACCTTCCGCGCGATTGACAAGGCGGGTAACACCTCGTCTGAGTACAAGGTTTACTACGATGCAACCGCACCTTCGGGTACTCTCTACGGCGGCACTACCGTGAAGTCCACGGGCGGTTATTCCAACGCAAGCTATGTCAAGTATGTAGCTTCTGACTCTCACAGCGGCGTTGCTAACTGCTATGTCAGAAAGCCCGGAAGTACCTCCTATGTGGCTTACACTTCGGGAACTCAGTTGACCGCAGAAGGCACGTACTATTTCTACTGCACCGATAAGTCGGGCAACACAAGCTCCACCGTTTCTATCACTCTTGACAGAACGGCTCCCACGGGTACTCTCTACGGAGGTACTACCACAAAGTCAAGCGGCTCTTATACCAATGCGAGCTATGTAAAATACACCGCATCGGACAGCACTTCGGGTGTGAACACCCTCTATGTGAAGATGCCGGGTAGCTCCTACTACACGGCATATTCAAGCGGTACTCAGCTTGCTACCGAAGGAACTTACTCCTTCTATGCGATTGACAAAGCGGGTAATCAGTCCGCTACCGTTACAATCACTCTTGACGTAACCAAGCCTACGGGCGTACTCTACGGCGGAACTTCGGTTCTTTCTTCGGGTGATAACACCAATGCGAGCTATGTGAGATTTGTTCCGAGTGATAATATCGCCCTCGGCTCTATCTATGTGAAGAAACCTAACGCAAGCTCCTACGAAAGCTACACTTCGGGAACTCAGTTGACCGCAGAAGGCACTTATAGCTTCTACTGCACCGATAAGGCGGGTAACACCTCGGCAACCTACACCGTAAAGGTTGACCGTCAAATCCCCTCGGCTCAGCTCTATGTGGACGGCAAGGCAATCAGCAGCGGCTCTTACACAAATGGCGAGTATATCAAGTTCGTCTGCGGCGAGGATTGCTATGTCAAGACTCCCGATAGCTCCACCTTTACCGCTTATATTTCGGGAACTGAGTTCTCCAAAGCGGGCAAGTACACCTTCTACGGACTTGACGATGCAGGCAACTCCACGGGCAACTACACCGTAATCATCGACAGAACTCAGAAAAAGGCAACCCTTTCGGGTGTGTCGGGCGGTAAGACAAGCAGCGACGTGAAAATCACTTGGTCTAACGGTGATGCTAACCTTTACGCACCCGTTAAGAGTGTAACCGTCAACGGCAAATCCGTAACCAACGGCAAGCTCATTTCCACCATTGACACGGGCGTTTACAAGGTTGTCGTAACCGACACCGCAGGAAACGTATGGAGCACCGAATTTGTATCTGCAAAGCAGAATGTGCAGACCTCTACGCTTCAGAAGGAATACTACGAGGTAGCAGACAAGGACGGCAACATCTTCGCATTTGCTTCTTACGAAAAGGCACTTGAATTTGCAACCCTCCGTGAGAACGGCTTGGTTGTAAACGGCACATGGAGCAGCGCAACTTGGGATACGGGCATTGCGATGGACGAAAAGGACAGCGCAAATGCCGCTAACGGCACTTATTTCATCTACAAGAAGTCCGGCTCTCCCGATGAGCAGGTCGCTTATTTCACCGCAGAGCGTTTGGCAGAGGTTATTGCCGAGTA
Organism: Clostridia bacterium; assembly: GCA_017632155.1. Next base: position 3,606 of record JAGBRZ010000212.1, on the reverse strand, counting down.
TGCCGAGGACTCCATCAAGTCCTACTACTATTGGCAGAAAGCCCCTGCAACCGTAGCTGACGGCGAGAACCTTTACACCTACTCCGAGGGCAAGACCATTCTTGCAAACAAGGTTGAGTTCGGTACTGACGTCGGCTTGCTCCTTGACGGAGAGGAATTTGTCGGCAACGTCATCGAAACCGAGGGCAGACACACCGTAACCGTCTTTGACGAGTTCGGCAACACCTGCGACTACACCGTAATCATTATCCGCAACGCTCCCTCTATTCAGTATGCGATTGGTGAGGGCGCAACCAACAACGTATCCTTTGACAGAACTTATTTCTTCAAGGACGAAGTAAGCCTTTCTATCACCGACGAGCTTGACGAGTTCGCTATGTTCCGTATCTATCGCGTGATTGATGAGGACGAGAGCGAGCTTGTGGCAATCAAGAGCCTTGGCGAGATCTTCACCCTTACCGAAAGCGGCACTTACACCGTGGTAGCGGTAAACCACGCAGGAGATAGTCAGACCTTCAATCTCGTTATCTCCCGTAGCGCACCCTCTGTAACTCTTACCGAGGATGCAGAAAACAAGCAGCTTGTTATCGAGGTCACTCCGAGCGAGGACGTAGAAAGCCACATTCAGACTCTCATCGTGCAGAAGTCCACGGACGGCGGCAGCACTTGGGTAACTCTTGACACCGACGATTACGGCACGGCAATCGAGCTTGACACCCTCACCTACAAGTTCCGCACAAGCGGCATCTACAAGGTGACTATCACCGACGAGTTCCGCACAGGTATCGACTCTATCATCGGAGAGAAGAACTACACGCAGCCTGCTCCCACGGGTGAGCTTGAAGGCGTTGACAACGGCGGACACACCAACGGCATCGTTAAGTTCTCTTGGGATGATGAAGCGAAGGTAACTGTAACCAAGGACGGCGAGGAAATCGAGTACAGATCGGGCGTAAGACTTGCCGAGGACGGCGATTACACCATCACCTTTGAGAACCACGACGGACACAAGACGGTTTACACCTTCACCATTGACACCGAAGCTCCCGAAATCTCGGTTGACGGCGCAAAGGCAGAGGGCGCAACTAACACCAATGTATCCGTAATCTTTGAGGGCGAGGGCGTAACCGCAACGCTTGAAAAGGACGGTACTGATGTCAGCGACTACGCTTCGGGTACAGTTGTTTCCGAGGACGGCAAGTACACCGTTATCGTAATCGACGAAGCGGGCAACGAAACCAAGACGAGCTTTGAGATCGACAAGACCGTAGGCTTTGACGTGAATATCAACGACGGCGGACTTGCGAACTCCGTTACCATCTACGAAAAGGAGAACCTTGAATTTGCGGTAACGAAGAACGGCACTCCCATCGAGTACAAGGACGGCACGGCTATCACCGAGCCTGCTGAATACACCGTAACTCTCACCGATGACATCGGCAATAAGGCAGAGTTCAGCTTCACCATCGTAGAACCCGTTGTGACCAAGTTCACCTACAACTTTGACGAGTATGTAGGCTTTGAAAAGGTGCTTGTGAACGGCAGCGAAGCAAGACTCAACTACGGCACTCTTGAACTCACCGCAGACGGCAAGTACACCGTGGACGTGGTTGCTAACGGCGAAACCCACTCCTTCAGCGTGACCGTTGACACCAAGGTGGACTACTCCGTAAACGCACACGACAAGGGCTTTGCGAACTCCGTGAAGATCTCCGCAAACGAGAACGTGAGCGTAACCGTCACCAAGAATGGCGAAGCGTTCAAGTATGAGCTTGGCAAGGAAATCACCGAGCCTGCAACCTACGGCGTTAAGCTCGTTGACGCGCTCGGCAACAAGGCGGCGTTCAGCTTCACCATCGTTGAGCCTACTGTCGGCAAGTTTGAGGAAGAAATCGACCTTATCGCAGGCTTTGAAAAGGTGCTTGTAAACGGTACTGAAACCACCATTGAGAAAGGCACTCTCGCACTCACCGAAAGCGGCGTTTACGAGGTATCTATTATTGCGGGTGGTAAGACTCAAAAGTTCACCGTAACCGTGGATGCTACTGCTCCTACGCTCACTCTCAACGGCGTTGAGAACGGCGGCGCGACCACCGATCCCGTAACCCTCACCGACGTTTCCGAGGAAGCAGAGGTTGTGGTAACGCTCAACGGAGAGCAGATCGAGTACACCGTGGGCGACGAGCTTACCGAGATTGGCGAGTACAAGGTAACTGTGACCGATGCTTACGGCAACGCTACCGAGTACGACTTCACCATCGAGAAGGGCGCGAATATCGCACTCATCGTTATTCTCATCATTCTTGGCGTAGCTGCTATCGGCGCGGGTGTGTTCTTCTACTTCAAAAAGAAGAATAGCATCTAAGGTATAACCCCGACCGCCCGGGATTAACTTCTCGGGCGGTCTTACACCTTGAAAAATTCACGAAAAAATGATATAATAAAAGCAATCTTATAAGCAAAGCGGGAGAGGTTAATCACTTCCGCAAAATAGCGAGAAGCCGAGCACAAATCCACGTGTTCGGCTTCTTTTTTTGTTAAATCGGGCAAAAATAAATTATATAAAGGCAGGTGTTACTATGAAGTACAAAGATTGGCTCAAAGATTGGCTTGAACACTACGTCAAGCCGACGGTAAAGGATAAGACCTATACACGATATGCCGAAGTCGTGCGGTTACACCTTATTCCCGCACTTGGCGAATACGAGCTTTCCGACCTCAAACCCATCGTTCTGCAACGATACGTGACCGAGCTTACTCAATCGGGCAATCTTAAAACGGGCAAAGGTCTGTCGGCAAACTCTGTCAACGGTATTCTCATTGTGATACGCGGTTCACTGACAACGGCTCACAATATCGGACTCACCGATGAACTCATCGTCGGCAAAATCAAACGACCGAGAAACGAGGAAAAGGCGGTGGAATGCTTCACTGTATTAGAGCAGAAGCAAATCGAGCAAGCGGTCTTTGCCGACAAGCGAGATAAAATGATCGGCGTGGTACTCTGCCTATACACGGGGCTACGCTTGGGTGAGCTTTTAGCTCTTGAATGGACGGACGTTGACCTTTCTCGCGGGGAGCTTACCGTGAGTAAATCGTGTCACGACGGCAAGAACGAAAACGGCAATTATTGCCGTATTACGGGAGCACCGAAAACCAACAGCTCAAAAAGAACGATACCGATACCGAAGCAGCTCATACCGCACTTGCGGGAGGTGAAAAAGCGAAGTATCTGCGACCACGTGATTGCCAACGGAAATAAACCCGTTACGGTACGCTCCTATCAACGCAGCTTCGACCTATTGCAACAGAAAATAAAAATACCACACCACGGCTTTCACGCCCTGCGTCACACCTTTGCAACGAGAGCCATTGAATGTGGTATGGATGTAAAATCGCTATCCGAAATTCTCGGACACAAAGATCCGACCATCACGCTCAAACGCTATGTTCATTCCTTGATGGAACACAAGCGAGAGTATATGAATCGGCTCGGAAAAATGCTATAATTTTTTACCCTTTGGGAGTTCCTATTCGCATAATAGGTGAACGGCACACCATATTTTGTTCGTACTATTGCCATAAAAAAGAAAAAAATCATTGATG
>JAGBRZ010000211.1 GCA_017632155.1 Clostridia bacterium | reverse complement strand
CGCGGTGCCTCCACGGTGAAATTTGATGTGAATATCCGTATAGTTTATGTCAAACTAATATGTTTGCACTATTAAAAGGCAGAACAATAATAAATTTGCACTTTACATTCTGCTTATGTGCCTACTAACATAGAGGTTTATCGATTATTTTACGATTATTCACAGCAGACTTCATCGTACCGGCACCGCGCTGCCCGAGGAACAACTCGGTCAGCACGAGATCCTTCGGCGGCAGGCTGTCTGCGGACGCCGCCTCAGGATGACATCGCTCTTATTGCAGGGGGGGCTGCGCCCCCCCTGCCCCCCTGATTGAGAGTGCAAACATAAGCTTCCTATAAATAACAAAGTACTACGGATTTTTGATATTATTTGGTTGTATTGCCGTTACCTACAAGTTCTTAAAATAATGATGAAAAAACAGGACTGAATCGCAATGATTCAGCCCCATTAGTTTAATTAAAGTAATCCTTAATATTAACGATCTGTGTGCCCGAGTAGTAGGCGCGGACGATCTGGTCGTAGGTTGCGCCGGCTTTGGCGAGGTGGAGGACGCCGTATTGGCTCGCTCCGACGCCGTGGCCGTAGCCCATTCCCGCGATGACGTAATTGTTCTTGTTTGAGGCCTTGATCGTTTCGGTGACGTCGCGGACGTCGGAAACTACAAGGAAGTCACCGAAGTTTGACACGATCGTGTAATATCCGTTCGCGTCGGGCATGGTCGAAACGGGGATCTCACCGACTTCGATGGGGGTAAGCGTTGCAACTCCCGAGCCGGTTTTGACAAAGAGAGCCTTCGAGGCATCGCTCAGCGCCTGACCGAGATCCGTCATGAAGGAGAGGAGAGAGACGTCGGTCTCCTTTATTCCTTCGCCCGTATAAACGCTGATCTTTCCGCTGACGGAGCCCGCAAGGTTGATGATGCGGTTTTCGAGAACGTCGGTGTATGTATACGTAAGCTCGCCTTTGGCTATTGTGAAGTTCGCAGATTTGACGGTTGAGCCGAATAGGGATTTGACCTTCGCCGCGCGGGTTGCCGTGGCGCTGTTGCCCTTTTCGTCGATTCCCGTGAAGCTGTAAAGGTAGGGCGAATCGTCGCTCGTCTGATAGCTGAAATCAACGATCCTGCTGCCCTTTATTGCAGAATATCCCGCATTTTTGAAAGCGGTGGCAAGCTCCTTTTCGGTGATCTCCGCCGTCCAGAGTCCGTTTTTGACGTCGCCGTAGTCCTCCCAAGGTGTGGGCTGATTGACGAGGTAGGGGAGTGAGCCGCCCCAAACGTACTGCGAGCCGACCGTGTATCCGCCCTGCGAGGATGAATACGCCGATTCTACTATCGTATCACCGCAAACAAGTATCTCGTTACGCGTCGATCTGACGGCTTCCACGACGGTGTCATTGACCTGCTTTCTGCCCTGATATACCTGGCAGCAAGATGAGGAGCAGACGTCGAAGCCGTAGGCACTGTAATGACGATTGATGTTTGCAATGGCGAACGAGCGGACCATAAGGGCAAATGCGCGCAGGCATTCGATTGGCCAGGTGTTCGAGATCTCGTTGGGGATAACGCCCTCAACGTATTCCTGCATTCTGACGAGGTTTATCATCGAAAGACCTTCTCCGGCGGAATCCGAGAGGTATCTTTTGAAGCAGAAAACGCCGTCATAAAGGAAGGAGTTTCTTGAATAGTAAAGGTAAGAATATTCCGCGCCCGCTATCTGTCGCGCGCAAACGCCGCCGCAAAAGCCTTCCTCGCCCGAATATTCAAAGAGGATGGTGTCAAAATCCGAATTGAGGAAGCAAACGCCCTCGGATGAGGGGGATGCGACCGAAATGGTGAAGTCGTCAAGAGTTGCGCCGACTGCCGCAGCGGCTGCGGAAGCCGATGAATAGTTCGGATAGGAGCCTATGCGGATCGTTTTTTGCCCGTTGATGTAGGCGGGAAAAACGTGATCGAACTGCGAGCCGAAAATGACTTTCAGGTCTTCAAGGTTGTTCCATATGTTCGTCGAGGAGTTTGTGATCTCAACGTGATAGCCGCCGATGTCGGTGTTCTTTTCACTTGTTGCGATCTCGCAGGACTGATAGCCGATGGTCAGATTGGTGTCGACCACCGCGGCAATATCCGATTCTGCAATTGTATAAAGAGGGGTGAAATTATGCTCCGTGCGTGTGATCTCCGCCTCGCCGAAAACAAAGCCGTAGGGCGATGTCATTGCGTGCAATGGGTATGCGCTCGAGCCGTATCGAACGCCGACCGCAACGCGGAATTCTTCCTCCGTTTTTATCGTATCGAAGGCGTATGAGCTCATTGGAAGAGCTTTTACTTCGGTGAAAAATGAGGTGGGGGAGAAGAGGAAGAGAGCCGCAAGCAGGGCAGAGAGGGCACGAATGAGCTTCACCGCAGGTTTACGGTTCGACAATCGTGTAGTCACCTCCCAACAGGAAGTATGCACCGTCAAGTGACGTTACCTTCACGCCTCTGCCGTCATCACCGCCGCGCGGGATCATAATGCTGTGGTAAAGGGGAATTGCCTCGCCGTTGCAAATATCGGTGCCGTTTGTCGTGTCATTGAGCCCCTGAATGGTGCCAACCTGAGTATATGGCGACACCGCAACCGCAGAGCCCGTGCGGAGAATGAGAATCACCACGTCATTTACATCCTTGGCGTAGATGGTTGCGCCGTAGGGCACGAAAACGGTGTCATAGACCTTGCCAAGCTCGGCAAAAATGTTGTCAAGTTCGGTCTGAAGCTCGGCAACCTGATTCTTGAGCACGGTGATGTCGCCCGTTTTCGATGTCAGATTATTGACCTTGTATGTGACAGTTTCAAGCTTTGTGGAGATGTCCGAGATCTGCTTGAAGTTCTTGCTGAGTGTTGAAAGATCGTTCTTCGCTGTCTTTACGTCGCTTTTGAGATTGGTGATCGATGTTGAAAGCTCGGAGATTGAGTTTTCAAGCGTATTCAGCTCCGCTGTCAGCTCGTCTATCAGCGAACGAAGCTCGTTTTTGGTGTTTGCAAGCTCTGTTCGGAGAGAGGAGTTGTCGCTTTCAAGATCACTCACTCTGCTTTCAAGTGCTTCTATGCGGTCAAGAAGATCCGTGAGCATTCCGCTGTTTACCATTCCGCCCGTGGATGCGCCCGGGGTAAAGCCGCCCGCCTCGAGAAGGGTGATACGTAACTCAAGATCCTTGATGCTTGATCTTATGCCGGCAAGAATGTCGTTGACGTATGACACCATTCCCGAAAAGGAAACGACGGGGTCGTTTGCGCTGTTGTAGTTGACGGCGGCATATACCGCAAAGGAGGATGCCGACGCCAAGATCAGCGCGAGTATGAGGATCGCTCCTCTTTTGATATTGTTTTTAAATTTCATATTAAAACCTCAAAAGGGGTATCAGATATCGAGTTTCAACTGCATCTTATCGATGTCCTTTTCGACAAGAAGAACGGGTGTTGCGGGAATCTTTGTCTTTTTGTAACCCTTGGTGGATTCAAATTTATCCCCGAAATCTTTAAGCACCGTGGCAACGTGCGCGCCCTTCTTGAGAAGCAGAAGCTGCGAGCCCGCCGCCGATCTTGTTGTCTTGAGAGGAAAAAGATTGGTTGAAATAACGATGGCACGGTCGGCACTTGAGATTATAAGGAGCTCGAAGGGAGTCTTGTATTCCTCGAAGATACCAACGATGGGCGATGCGGAAGAGTATGCTCCCGTCATCTTGCGGCGCGTGCCCTTGACGGCATAAGCCGAAAGGGGAATCTTGACGCCCTTTCCGTTTTCAAAGACGAAGACCATATTTCTCTTGTCGTCCCAGTCCTTGTCAAAACGGATGTAGATAGGCTTTTCGCCGTCATCGAATTTCAGCTTGGCGGGCAGGAATTCGCCCATTTCACTTGCCTTGCAAGGATTAATATCGGATGCCTTGAAGCGGTAAAGCTGTGCTTTGTTGGTGAAAACCGCAAGCTCGGTGATATTTTCACCATCGAATTCGGCAATCAGGCGGTCGCCCTCCTTGAATCTCTGCTCGTCGTTGCCTCGCAGTGATTTGTCCGTGATCTTCTTGAAGTAGCCGTCCGCGGTGAGGAAGAAATGCGCGGGGTAGTTCTCCACGTGCTCCTCGGGGCGGTAGATCTCGATGTTTTCGGCACTTGTAATGGTCGAGCGGCGGGGCTGTGCGTACTTTTTCTTGATCTCGCCGAGCTGCTTTGCGATGAGGCGCTTCAGCTTGATCTCGTCGGCAAGAGTAGCCTCGAGCTCCTCGATCTCTTTGCGGAGAGAGTCGATCTCATTTATGCGGTTGATGAGATATTCGCGGTTGAGGTAACGAAGCTTGATCTCGGCGATGTACTCTGCCTGACGTTCGTCAATGGAGAAGCCCGTGCAGAGGTTTTTGATGACCTCGGATTCCTTTTGCGTGTTGCGGATGATCTTGATCGCCTTGTCGATGTCGAGAAGGATCTTGCCAAGACCGAGTAGAAGATGGAGCTTGTCCTTCTTCTTTTCGAGCTCAAAGGTCAGCTCACGCGAAAGGCAGGCTTTGCGGAAGGTGATCCACTCGCGCAGAAGCGGCAGAACACCGAGAGTCATAGGCGTCGAATTGATGATCACGTTGAAGTTGCAGGAGAAATTGTCCTCGAGCGCGGTGGTCTTGAAGAGCTTGAGCATTAGCGCATCGGGGTCGGCACCGCGGCGCAGATCGAGCGTGAGCTTGAAACCCGAAATGTCGATCTCATCGCGGAAGTCGACAACGTCACGGAGCTGCCCCGCCTTCATCATATCCGCGATCTTCTTCATAATGATCTCAATCGAGGTCGAATAGGGGATCTCGAGAATGTCGATGCAGTTCGCTTCCTTGTCGTAGCGGTATTTCGCACGGATCTTGACGGGACCTTCGCCGGTCTCGTAGACCTTTCTCATCGTTTCGCGATCGTAAATGATCTCGCCGCCGCCGGGGAAGTCGGGCGCGGGCATAATGTCAAGAAGCTCGTCGACGGTCATCTTGGGCGAACGAAGAAGCGCGATGGTCGCGTCGCAGACCTCTTCAAGGTTGAAGGAGCAGATCCTTGATGCCATACCGACAGCTATACCCATATTGGGTGTGACGAGGATGTTCGGGAAGGTGGTGGGGAGAAGTGCGGGCTCCTTTGTTGTGCTGTCGTAGTTATCGATCATATCGACGGCGTTCTTGTCGATGCCGACAAAAAGCTCGGTCGCGAATTTTTCAAGACGTACCTCGGTATAACGCGAAGCCGAGGGAGCCATATTTGAGCTGTATTGCTTACCAAACGCACCCTTTGAGTCGATGAAGGGGTGGAGAAGTGCGGCATTTCCGCGGGTCAGACGGACAAGTGTGTCATAGATCGCGGCATCACCGTGCGGGTTGAGGCGCATCGTCTGTCCGACGACGTTCGCACTCTTGATCCTTCCGCCCGAAAGCAGACCCATTTTATACATCGTATAGAGCAGTTTTCTGTGCGAGGGCTTGAAGCCGTCGATCTCGGGGATCGCACGCGACACGATAACGCTCATAACGTAGGGCATATAGTTCTTTTCTATTGTTTCTGTTATAGGCTGATCCGTGGCGGGTGCGGGAGGAAGAATCTCGACCGCTTCCGCTTTTTTCTTTCTTGCCATGTGTTACCTCAAATTTATATTAATGGAATTATATTCAAAGTTCATCGGGATAAACAACGGTGTGCGCCGCCGCGCGGATAAGGCGGTTGTAAAGCGCAAGACCGAAGCCGTCCGTTGAAGGAAGGTTTGCATAAACGCATTTTCCTTCGAGAGAATTGCATTCGCGCAAAGCGGCGAAAAGGCGATGACCTTGCTCCTCAAGGTCGTCTTTTTTGCCGATGGTGATAACCCGATCGGCGGGGAGATGTTCTGCCTGCTCGTCATAACAAATAATGACCGCACCTTCCTTTTGCATTTTCGCAAAGAAGGCAATTCGAGCCGCATCGTCACCGCCAACCAAAGTCAGCGGCTTGTCGGGGGCATAGTGGCGATATTTTGAGCCGGGGCAGATGGGGCGTTCGTTTTCCTTTAATTTGTTCATCACGTTGTCCGAAACCGTAACGTCGGAGCAAACGCAGCATAGCGCATCGTATGTGACTGCACCGGGGCGGAGAAGGACGAGTGAATCCTCACCCGTGATCTTGACGATGGTGGATTCGACACCGAAGGTGCATTCGCCGCCGTCGATGATGCAATCGACTCTGCCGTCAAGGTCCTCGATAACGTGTCGGGCGCATGTGGGGGAGGGCTTGCCCGAAATATTTGCCGAGGGTGCGGCAACGGGAAGTCCCGTAAGCTCAAGGAGCTTCAGCGCAACGGGATGGGCGGGACAGCGCACAGCGACGCTGTCAAGTCCGCCCGTGACCGTATTTGGGATCGTGTCCTTTTTCGGAAGGATAACAGTCAAGGGACCCGGCATAAAATGACGCGCAAGGCGGTACCAGAGCTTGCTTGTTACCGCATAAGGCTCGACCTCGTCGGGGTCGGAAATATGAATGATGAGAGGGTTATCCGAGGGTCTGCCCTTTGCGGCGTATATTTTCTCCGCACTTTCGCTGTGAGTCGCATCACCGCCGAGACCGTAAACGGTTTCGGTGGGAAAAACGACCGTGCCGCCGTTTTTCAGTATTTCTGCGGCGGGGGCAAGAGCTTCAACGCTCGGATTTTCGGGGTCTACCTTGATCAGTATCGTTTTCATAAAGAACTTCCTAAAATGTTTATTGATTTTCACCGCGAAGTCTTTCCGCGGTGTCGGCGGCGATCAAAGCGTCGATCATCTCGCCGATGTTGCCGTTGACGTATGTGTCAAGGCTGTGAAGCGTCAAGCCGATTCTGTGATCGGTGACGCGGTTCTGCGGGTAGTTGTAGGTTCGTATCTTCTCGCTTCTGTCACCGCTTCCGACCATCGAGCGGCGCGCGCCCGCAATGGCGTTTTCCTGCTCGGTGCGTTTGATGTCGTAAAGCTTTGCGCGAAGCATAGCGAGAGCCTTATCCTTGTTCTGGAACTGTGAGCGCTCCTGCTGGCACTCAATGACGATACCCGTGGGCTTGTGAGTCAAACGGACTGCAGATTCGGTCTTGTTGATATGCTGACCGCCCGCGCCGCTAGATTTGCAGGATTCAAAAATAAGATCTGCGGGGAGAATTTCAATTTCTACTGCGTCCGCTTCGGGTAGAACGGCAACCGTTGCCGCAGAGGTATGAATACGTCCCTGAGATTCGGTCTCGGGCACGCGCTGAACGCGGTGGACTCCCGATTCGAATTTGAAGCGCGAGTATGCGCCGTCACCCTCGATAGAGAAGGTTATCTCCTTGAAGCCGCCGCGGTCGGTCTCGTTCGCGTTTGCAACCGAGATCTTGAAGCCGCAGTTGTCGCAGTACATCGAGTACATTCTGAAAAGCACGGCGGCAAAAAGCGCAGCCTCGTCGCCTCCCGTACCCGCGCGGATCTCGACGATGACGTTCTTATCGTCATTCGGGTCGCGGGGAAGAAGAAGGATCTTCAGCTTTCCGATTGAATCCTCGATCGTTGCCTTTGCCTCAACGAATTCCTCCTGCGCAAGCTCGTGGAGCTCGGAGGCAGAGCTGTCGTCAAGGATTGCTCTTGCCTCACCCTCGGAGTCCACCGCCGCAAGATAGCGGCGGTATTCCTCGATGATGGGGGTGAGATTTTTATACTCTTTGAGTAATTTTGTATAGGTTTCAATATCCGAGATCACCGCGGGATCCTCGAGGGATGCGGAAATATCGGAATACTTATCGTTCAGTTTGGCGAGTCGCTCGAGCATATCTTAATAGCGGTTGAATGCCGAGAAGCCGCGGTGTGCCTCATAGAGGTCGACCTTCGAGATGACCTCATAGGGTGCGTGCATAGCGATTACGGGAACGCCAAGGTCAACGACCTCGATATTGTGCTTCGAGATGAACTTTGCAACGGTTCCGCCGCCGCCGAAATCAACCTTACCGAGCTCGCCTGCCTGCCATACAACGTCGTCCTTCGCCATCATAGCGCGGAGTCTGCCAATGAATTCAGCAGAAGCATCGTTTGTTCCGCCCTTGCCGCGAGAGCCTGTGTACTTGGTAAGCACTACGCCGCAAGACATAAGGGAGGAATTGCGCTTCTCGAATGCTTCGCCGAAGTTGGGATCGAATGCTGCGGAAACGTCTGCGGAGAGGCAGATGGATGCTGCGCGAACTGCCGCGGGAGAAGCCTTCTGTGATTCTGCGATAGCATCGATGAGGTCGAGGATGAGATCGCACTGCATGCCGGAGTTTCCGTCGCTTCCGGTTTCTTCCTTGTCAGCAAGGATGCACATCATGGTGTGGGGAGTGCCCATCTTGAGTGCCTCGAACATAGCGGTCATTGCGGGGTAAGCGCAAACGCGGTCATCGTGGCCGTAAGCGCAGATCATGGAGCGGTCAAGGCCTACGTCACGTGCGTTGCCAACGGGAACTGCGGAAAGCTCTGCGGAAAGGAAATCTTCTTCGCAGATGCCGTACTTTTCGTTGAGAATACGGAGGACGTTGAGCTTGATTCCGTCAGCCTCGTTTACAAGAGGACGGCTGCCGACGAGAAGATTGAGCTTTTCGCCGGGGATAGCTTCGCCGAGAGGCTTGCGGTCGTCCTGGTGACCGAGGTGGGGGAGAAGATCGTTGATGTAGAGAACGGGATCGGTGGGATCCTCGCCGATGGATACCCAAACGCTCTCGCCGTCAGCCTTGATGACTACGCCGTGGAGCGCGAGGGGAGTTGCTACCCACTGGTACTTTCTGATACTGCCGTAGTAGTGAGTCTTGAGGAATGCCATTCCGCTGTCCTCATAGAGGGGAACCTGCTTGAGGTCGATGCGGGGGGAGTCGATATGAGCCGCGGAGATGCGGATACCCTCGGTGAGAGCTTCCTCGCCGACGGAGAAGAGGAAGAGGTTCTTGCCTCTGTTGTTGTAATAGTACTTGCCGCCGACGGTGATCTCGTCGCCGAATGCGTAGGGAACAAATCCCTCTGCCTCTGCGAGCTTGATGGATGCCCATACAGCCTCGCGCTCGGTCTTTGCATCGTCGAGGTATTTTGCGTAGCCTACTGCATAATCGTAAGCCGCCTCGATGGCAGCCTCGTCGCGGCGTTCGTAAACGCTCTTTTTCTTGTAAAGAAGCTCGCGTGCGGCTTCAGCGGGAGTTTTGATTTCGCTCATTGTTTTATTTTCCTTTCTTAATTTGCAGATTCATATAATTCTCGGAATATCTCAACCGTTTTTTCAAATTTTTTGACGTATTTCTCGGTGTCGCGGTCGGGAATTGTCAGAAGATTTCCTTCTTCATCGAGATTTTCCTTGTTCGCAAGCCAGCCGTCGACCGACCTCTCGCCCGCGTAAAGTGCGGCGTAAACTGCGCGCCAATTCTGATATTTTTCAAAAAGCTTTGCGATCTTATACGTGCCAATCTCGATATTTGTCTGTGGCTCAAAAAGCAAACCCGAATCGACTTTTTTGCCGATCTCGGCTGAAAGAATATCGTATTCCGCGCGGGTGAGCTGCATAAGTCCGATCTTGCCGTCCTCCGAAACGAGCGCGGAATCGTAGTCGCTCTCGATCTT
>JAGBRZ010000210.1 GCA_017632155.1 Clostridia bacterium | reverse complement strand
GATGGCAAACGAACCATCTATCTTCCCGATAGCTTATGGCGGCTTCTTGCTGAACGGAAAAAGAAATCTTTCAGCGAATGGATATTCCCGAATCTCCTCAAGCCAGAGCTTCCCTTGGATCCGAGCAAAGCCTATCGCCAGCTCAAAGCAATACTCAAAAAGGGTAATCTGCCCGACATTCGCTTGCACGACCTGCGTCATACGTTCACATCACACGCCGCAAATTCGGGCATCGCTCCCAAGACCTTGTCCGAAATCGTTGGACACAGCAAGGCGAGCTTCACGCTTGATCACTATGCACATGTGACGAGCGACATGCAGAAAAACGCGGCGAATATCGTCACCAACTATATTACAGACATCCTCGGAAAGGAGTTGAAGCCATGGCAAAACGCAGAAAAGCAGGCGAAGGGACATTAACCAAGCGTAAGGACGGTCGTTGGGAAGCTCGCGTCGTAGTCAGCTACGATGAAAAGGGCATGCCCAAGACAAAAAACGTGACCGCCGTATCAAAGGCAAAATGCCTTGAAAAGCTCGAAAAGCTCAAAGCTGAGCTCGGTGCGGTGACCAGAAAATGCTCTCCGACCATGCCGTTTGGGGAGTGGATGGACTTCTGGTATCAAACCTACTGCAAGAACACCTTGAAGGAATCCACCCAAGCCACCTACGAGCAACGCATCTATAAACAGATTATCCCCAAGCTCGGCCATATCCCTCTGAATCAGATCAACACGGGTACGCTTGAAAAGTTTTATGCTCAACTCAAGTCAAACGGCAGGCTTGTCAAGCGAGATATCTACGGCCCCGGACTTGCCAACTCGGTTATCCGAAGCATCCACGCTCATTGCAGAGCCGGTCTTGAAAAGGCGGTGACAGAAAAGCTCATCCGTCAGAACCCTGCCATCGGATGTAAGTTGCCACCAAAGAAAAATCCCGAGGTCAAAATCCTTACACCAGAAGCGATGCAAAAGCTCCTGTACCAAGCTCAGATCGAAGGATTCTACGAGATGTTCATGCTCGACCTTGCCACAGGCTTGCGCCGTGGTGAGATAGTTGGTCTGCAATGGAATGACATCGACCTCGAGAACGGCACACTTTCGGTCACCAGGCAGGTGCGGTATGTAAAGGGCGAATTAAAGATTGAGCCACCTAAGACCAAGGCTTCCGAGCGAAGCATCATCCTCTCTCCGCCTGTACTCGAAATGCTCGCGGAGTATAGGAAAACGGTGGATTCGATATGGCTGTTCCCATCGCCCGTGAAAAAAGAGGACGTGCCGAGAGATCCGTCCGCATGCAGAAAGGCTCTTGCAAGGATCCTCAAGCGCGCCGGATGTGAGCACGTGCCCTTTCACGCCATGCGCCATACCTTCGCTTCCAACGCATTCCACTACGGTATGGATGTCAAGACATTGGCAAGCACCATAGGGCACGAAAGCGTGGAGACCACTTTGAACGTGTATGCGCATAGCTCCGAGCAGATGAAGCGCGATGCAGCCAAGAAGATTGACGAGGCAATCGGCACAGTCCTTGGCGCAGACGTGACCGCTTCTAACGCCTCCTGTGGCGATGAAAACGGTGAGGCACAAGAACCCACGAATAGCACAGACAAGCCTAAAACGGTGGAATTTAAGCCCTACCAGCCCAAATATCGCAAGCGAGGAACAGGCTCGGTCCACCAGGTCAGCAAGAATGTGTGGGAAGGGAGATACACTCCAACGGTCAACGGCAAGCGTATCGCTCGGAACATCTACGCCGATAGCGAGGAAGAGTGTGATGTCAAGCTTGAAGCGCTGATTAAAGAGATGAAAGCAGAGTTCGGGATCAGGTAAAATAGAAGATGCTTGATTTTTGCTTATCTTGACAAAATTCCCGCAAAAACACAGCATCGTTCCTTGTTGAACTGCGATCGTTCTCGAAAATGCAAAAATCGTTCCGAAAAACGCGAAAATGTTCTTGACAAAATCAAATCATTGTAGTATAATAAGTATATCAAGGAGGTATTACAATGAAGTATTCGATTGAAATAGGGAAAATAGTTGAAGGGGCGATAAAACGTGACTACACAAAAGTAATCAACTACACCCAACAACTTATAGATAAACTTGAATCTGATAACGAGGTGCGAGCGGCATCAAAGTTTCAAAAAATCCTTTCTACCCACAATGCTGCAACTCTATCATCTATAAGTGGACAAAGTAATTTTTCCATACCAGTTGATTCTGAGTCCCGAACGTTGCTTGCAGATATTATTTACCCTGAGGAGAATAATGCAACAGTTGTCCTATCAAAAAACAACACTGATGAGATTAATGAATTTGTGTTGAGTTATAAAAATGCAGACAAACTAAACGCCATGGGAATTGAAATGTCCAATACACTGATTCTTTACGGGCCTCCTGGATGCGGTAAAACTCAATGTGCTTTTTTGATAGCCAAAGAACTACATTTACCATTAGTAATTGCACGGCTTGACAGTTTAATATCCTCTTATTTAGGAACGACTGCAAAGAATATTAGATCTCTATTTGAGTTTGTACAAAAAATGCCCTGTGTGCTATTTTTGGATGAGTTTGATGCAATTGCAAAAGCGAGAGATGACAGCAATGAATTGGGAGAATTGAAAAGAGTGGTTAATAGTTTGTTGCAGAATGTCGATTCAATGAGTAAGGATAGTTTATTAGTCGCTGCAACTAACCATGAATCGCTATTAGATCCCGCGGTGTGGAGAAGATTTGATTATAAATTGAGAATTACTGAACCAGATTACGACGCGATAATAAAGATGATAGATTTGTTTACACATGAAAATAGCAATTTGAGTCAAAAGGACAAAGAAGAATTGGCGTATGTGTTACTTGGGCTGAGCGGCGCAGATATTGAAGAAATTCTCATTAAAGCTATTAGAAGTTCAGTAATACTGGAAAAAACTGTTTCGAAAAAAGACTATTATGAGGAAGTATTTTGGTTCAAAGGGATTTTAAATTTAAATGACTCGGAAAAAAATCAACTGAAAAGCAAGGCAAAGTATTTAAGAAACTGTAACGAAAAAACATTTAGTTTGCAAGTAATAGCAGATATCTTGGACAGTTCAAAAACCACTATATCAAAGTTGGTAAAGGAGGATGAGGAATAATGGAAGAAAGAAATTTACCAATAAAATTAATTATGCAAAAAAGTGAGGATTCTGTAAATAATAAGGGGAGAGGGGGAACTAAGTTCTTTTGTGATGTTACCGATCAACTAAAAGATAGTATTATATCAAGTTTTTCGGAAATTTCATCGTACTATGAAAATTTGTTTCAAGAAAACGAACGTGTTCCTGCGGTTGGTGTAATAACTGTTAAGCCTGAAGCAATTGCAAAATCACATAAACCTAACGATTTGTGTCGAAAATGCCCAATTATTGGTAGTGAAGAACTGGGTGAAATATATATAAAAGTAAGTAAAAAGAGCATTGCTGAAACCATCGAACTTATAAAAAATCCTCCGTCTCAAAAATTCTCTGCGAACTTAACTGCTATATCTGAAATTCAGCCAGTCAAAGCTGAAAATAAAATTTCACAGAGCTTGATAAAAATACAGCAGGCTGGAAATTTTGACATGATAAAGAACGCTATTAAGATTAAATTGTTTGATTTTCAGGATGATTTTGATAATGAGCAAATTCTTAATTATGTGATGTCAAAATTATCAGAAATGGGGTATGCTGATTCACACCAAATAATTACATACGGAGAGGATATTAAATTCATCAAAATTGCCATCAATTCGTATGATGATATAGTCAATATTTCTTCTATAAATGGAGTAAAAACAATTGATTTTTTTCAAGAGTATTCGTTGCCAATAACTGATATGTCAAAGGATAAAATTGATAAGCTGGTTGATGTTAGCGGTGGCGATAGTGAAGTTGTTATTGGAATTATTGATGGCGGGATAGGTAATGATAATCCATATTTAACACCTTATATAATTGGTACGGAGACCTATGTTGATATAAATTATCAAAATCATAAGCATGCCTCTTTTATTGCTTCAACAATTCAATATGGAAATGAACTTAATGATCTTCCCAGCGATGACCACCGGAGATTTAAATTTTTGGATGTGATTGCTATTCCTAACTCTGATGAGGATTATGGACCGGTAGATTCTATTTGCGAAGATGAGTTAATGGAAATAATTGAAGAGGTTATGGAAAAGCATTCGTCTTACGTGAAAATTTGGAACCTATCGCTTGGAATACCAAATCAAATATGTGATGGTTCCATGTCTGATCTTGGCATATTCTTGGATTATATTCAAGACAAATATAGCGTGCAAGTATTTGTTTCAAGCGGTAATTTGCAAACACTCCCTTTGAGAAATTGGCCGCCTCAAGACGAAATGGGAGAGAGGGATCGTATTATTGCTCCTGCAGATTCTGTTAGAGCAATTACGGTTGGTTCTATTGCGCTTTATGACTCCGATGAATCCATTGTTAAAAAAGATGAGCCTTCGCCGTTTAGCCGTAGAGGTCCCGGGGCTAACAATACTATTAAGCCAGATGTAGTGGATTATGGTGGGAACTATTCAAAGACATTTTCTGTTAAGAATCATGGGATGAAAGGGATGACCCCTGCCGGAGAAGTAATTGAAGGAAATGGCACAAGTTACTCCACTCCACGTGTATTAAGGAAATATGCTACTATACTTGATGAAATGGTTGAGAAGGATAGATTGATAGCCAAAGCATTATTGATACATTCGGCTCGTATGAATTATCGAGAACTGATAGATAATGATCCCAACAACATCAAATACTATGGGTTTGGCATGCCGTTTAATGATACGAAAAATGTATTGCAATGCACTAAGAGCGAAATTACAATGATTTTTAAACAAAAAATTGTTCAGGGAACTCATTTGGAAATGATGGATTTTCCATACCCCAAATCCCTTATTAAGGATGGAAAATGCTATGGTGAGATCGGCATGACCTTAGTATATAATCCCTCGCTGGATGAGAACTACGGTAGAGAATACTGTAGAGCAAATATTGATGCAAGTTTCGGTATGTACAAATACGATGGTGCAAACCTTTCTTATTCGGGATGTGTTCCTTTGGAGTGCGCTTGGGATGAGAAATATGAAAAAGCACGAGTGGAGAATGGGTTTAAATGGAGTCCCATAAAGTCCTATTATAGGAAGATAAAACAGGGTATTTCTATGGGAGATGGTTGGAAAGTAAGAATTGACTTGAACGCCAGAAACGAAACCAATATTCCAGAACAGGAGTTTGTGCTTGTTATTACAATTAGAGACCCTGGAGGAAATGATATATATACTGAAGTCACCAACTCTTTGCGTGAAAAAGGATATATTACAAATGATTTGAAGACAAGATATCAGATTCGTCAACGCGGATGAGATGGCAAAAATTCACACGCAGTAAACAAAGAAAAGGCGGTAATCGCAGCTCGCGATTACCGCCTTAAACATATCGAAAAAACCCCGAATTTGCCCCTAAAATAGGCATCTATGGTCTAACATGTCGTCATTGCCAAAAAACAGGCACATTCTACCCGATTGAAAGGGAAGAATGTGCCTATAATCATTATTGCGAAAACGCGAGATTTCAAGAGATTTTGCGAGATAAATAAAGAAAAATCGGGAATCTTACGACTCCCGATTTTTGGTCTGAGTGACAAGACTTGAACTTGCGGCCTCTACCACCCCAAGGTAGCGCGCTACCAGCTGCGCCACACCCAGATCTTGCGCTTGGCGCGGTTCCTGTAGGCTATTGCCCGCAGCTTGCGCCTTGCGACTTGAATATTATATCACATTTTCTTTGATTTGTCAATAGCTTTTTTTACTTTTTTAAAAGTTTTTTGATAAAAATCTTTTTTATTTCGTTTTTTATGTGATTGTTCTTATTTTTTACGGTTTCAATATTATTTTTATCGAAAAAAGCTGTAGCCGCTTGGGCAATGCGTTCAGGAGTAGGAGTAAGGGGTTACGGTTGATTGAGTATGCGAATCTCGGATTATTCTTTTTCAATATCCGAATCGCTTTTTGTGCGATCTTTTCGGGTGGAATGTTACGAGCTTCGACACTTTCGACTATTCGTTTGAATCTTGCGGCGTTACAGCTGTAAAGCTTGGTTTCGCTGCAAAAACTATCGAGCGCATTAGTGGATACGCCGAGCATCTGCGTTTTTACCGCTCCGGCGCGGAGGACGGAAACGGTTATGCCGAGAAGTTGAAGCTCCATTCGAAGCGAATATGCGTATTTATCGAGCGCTGCTTTGGTTACGGCGTAGATACCTGTGAATGGAAGGGGATCGAGCGGGGCAAGCTCGCTGGTGACAATAAGTATTCGGCTGCCTTCTTTGAGCATCGGTAGGAATGTCTTGTTGATCAAAAATGCTCCGCGCAGATTTACGTCAAATATTGTGCGAAAGTTTTCGTCGGACATCTCGACGAGCGAATCAAGCATATACATTCCTGCAAAATGCAGGATATCGTCAAGACGGTCTGCGGTCTCGGCGACACGCGCGAATGCCGCTTTGACACTATCCTCGGAAGTTATATCGGCTTGGATCGGGATAATGCCTTCTTCGGCTTCCAAAACTCTTTTGTCAAGCGCGAAAACGGTGTATCCCATATCGTGTAGAAGCTTGCAAGCCGCGCTGCCCATTCCGCCATACGCGCCCGTTACAAGGATCGATTTCATTTTTTACCTCTTGATAAACTTTTTATCTCGAATAAATGCCTTCAACTGCTTTTTGTGCTTGCAAAGCTTTTCGTTGCAGTACTTGCAGGAGATGCAGGCGTTTGTGCTTTCGGAAAAACGTTCGGGGTGGCGCTTATAATTCCACTCCCAACGGAATAAAAGCATCATCGAAAGCGCGACGAGGCTGTACGTATACGGGTGGGGAATAAAGACTAGAGGCGTGAACATCATTGCAAAATCCCAATTATATATGCGGCAATCGGTGCAGCATCTATTCTTCATAAACCATGTTTGGAAGGGGCAGAAAAAGAGGATGCATATCATGTCGCAAACGCCGTAAGCGAGAGTTATCAGGATGAGTATACCCGCGTCAATGATATTCGTGAAATAAAGTACCCCGATTGCGCCGTTGAGGGCAAACCAAGCCGCCGCGACGGCAAATGTGCGCCACGGAGATTGCAGTTTGGGCTCTTTTGATTCTGTCGGAATAAAGTTTCGGGAAAACTGCTTTTGACACCCGGGGCTTTCGAGCTTTGACGGGAAAAATCTGCAAGCCATTTCAATGGCGTAGACTATCCAGATCAGTATCATAAGGAAGGGAAGCACCTTACTACTTTCGAGAAAAACGCCTTTACCCGTGATGCGTTTGAATATATAAAGTGCCGTCGCGCCCAAAAACATAAGCGCGCGGATCACCATTTTGGCGTAATGCATCGCCGAAACACGCGAAATTTTATAATTGCTCATACGGTATCTGCTTTCATTGTGAGGTTCTATTATTATATCACAAATCCGCAACTTTTGCAACCGAAAAAATGATAACGTAACTCAATTATTTGTGAGGTAGACAAACAAAAACGCGATGAGTTGCTCACCGCGTTTTTGCTGTTTATTTGTTCATCATGGTATCCGAGATAACTTCGAGGACTCGCTGATAGCATCCTCCGCAGCCGGTGGAGCAATGAGTGATCTTTTTGACATCTTCGAAAACGTCGAGAAGATTTTCAACCTTTGAGTGCTTTTCAAGCGCATCAAGGATGTTGAAATAGGATACGTTTTTGCAGTTGCAGATCTTGAAATCTTTTACGGATTTGGTATCGACGGGCTTCAGGTCACAGATTTTGTTTTCAGACATTTTCTTATCCTCCGTGTCTTGTTTTATTGATATAATTATATCATTTTTATGTGTGTATTTCCGTGACCGAGTCACGTTTTGATTTATTTCTTGATTTGTTTTTCAACAGCCGCGATTCTTTCGCCGAGGGGTGGGTGGCTGTATTCAAGAACGACGTTGATCTTCGAAGGCGAAAGGTGTGAGAAATTCTCACGCGCAAGCTTTTTGAGTGCGGAGATCATAGCCGCGCCGTAGCCCTCGCTCACTGCCTGACGGTCTGCGCGATATTCCGCACTGCGACTGCGGGCGTTGGTAATAAGCGACATAAAGGGCTGAACTATTCCGAGGCCCGTGCCCATAAGCAGATAAACGAAGCCATAGTTAACGCTCTCGAATCCGAATGCGGTGTGCAACTCGGGCATACTGACGGCAAGAAACGCGACCGTACCCATAAGTGCCATATTGATGAGGTTGAGGATCTGCCCTTTAGGAACATCTTTGTGCAGTCCGTGACCGAGCTCGTGAGCAAAGACCGCGCAGATCTCGTCGGGCGTCATAGCATTCACAAGGTTATCATAAAGTACGATCGTTTTCATCTTACCAAAGCCCGTGAAGTAGGCGTTGAGCTTTGTGGTTCGCTTGGAGGCGTCCATAACCTCGATTGCCTTAACCTTGTACCCGTGCTTCGCAAGAAGGCTCTCAAGGCTTTCTCGGAGCTCTCCTTCCTCGAGGGGAACAAATTTGTTGCCGATTCTGCTAAGGATAGGATAAAGGAATGAAATCACGAGCGAGAAGCAGAACATCGCGCCCGCAAAGATCGGGATCATCCATATTCCGACGAGGCTGTAGAAGCCGTAAATGGCGTAACAGATAAGAATCGAGAGAAGAAGATTGAGCAGGAAGGAGCGGATACGGTCGGCAATGAAAGTCTTTCCTGTCGTTTTGTTGAAGCCGTACTTTTGCTCGATCACCATATTTGAAACGTAGCTTTCGATTATTTCAAAAACGGTTGATACAAGAGTTGCGAAAATTATTACAGAGAGAAGACCTGCGTGCTCGCTTGCGGGGAAGAGGGCAGCCACGGCGGAATAGGCGTCCGTTGCGAGAAGGGTGAGCATAACGACGCCTGTGATGATCGAGGAAATAATTGCAAATCTTGAATGCTCCGCCTCGTATTTCTTCCAGGTTGCATATGTTTCGTCGTCGTAGACGTCTTTGAGATTTTCGGGCGTAGGATTGCTTGCGGATTTATGCTGAACAATATTCAGTACAATGCCGTAAAGCCCGCCAATCAGTGTCAAAATAATAATAGTAAGTTTTATCATTTGGTTGTTTCCTTTATGTATTTTTTATAAAAGATTATAATAAACGGGATGGATATAAAGAATGTGCATATATCTGCGATCGACTGCGCTGATTGAACGCCCGTGAGGTCGATGAAGAGGGGCAGAAGCCAGATGACGGGAAGGAAGAAGATACCCTGGCGACAGCTTGCAAGGAAGGTTGCCTGAAGCTTGAAGCCGAGTCCTTGATAAAGTTGGTTGACGAAGGTGCTGAACGCCATAAAGGGGATGCACGCGCAGAGGAAATAAAGCGTTTTCGTGCCGATGATGGCGACTTCCGCATCGTCGCAGAAGAACCACATTATCTCCTCGGCAAAGAGAGCGGAAAAGCCGCCGAAGACAAGGCAGATCACCGTTCCAACCTTAATTGCAAACGTGAAGCATTCCCAGGTGCGCTTTTTGTTGCCCGCGCCGTAGTTGTAGCCCGCGGCAGGCTGGAAGCCCTGACCAAGACCGACTATGATGTTTCTGACGAGCATATAGACCTTGTTGGCGATAGTCATTGCGGCACCCGCAGCGTCGCCGCCGTATTCGATAGCCTGAATGTTGAGCGCGGCGGAGGCTACACTTGCGAGACCCTGACGGAAGATCGTCGGGATACCCGTTGTGACGATCGCTGCGTAGTCCTTAAAGTGTCTGCTTACACTCTTAATGTTTATCTTTACGATTGACTTGCCGAACAGGAAAAAGCTGAAAAGTATTGTAAAGCTGACAATCTGACTTGCCATCGTTGCAATAGCGGCACCGCCCGTGCCCATATCGAATCCGTTTATGAGTATAGGGTCAAGCGCCATATTGAGTAGTCCGCCTGTGGTGATGCCCACCATTGAGAGAAGGGAGAGCCCCTCGCTTCGCAGAGTGGTGTTCAGAACGAAGGTTGCGCAGTTGAGCGGCGCGGCGATAAGGATAAATCGGGCGTAGGGAATAGCGTGCGGCATCATTGTATCGGTGCATCCGAGGAAGCGAAGTATCGGCTCAAGAAAGAGCAAACCGAGCACCATTATAAGCGAACCGACGGTGATGGATGCAAAGAACGCGCTTGAAGCGTATTTATCTGCCGCGGCATTGTCTTTTGCACCGAGACGGCGGCTGATAAGGCTTCCCGCGCCGACTCCAAGACCGAAGCCAAGTGCTTGAATTATCGACATTATCGAGAATACCGCACCGACGGCGGCGGATGCGGATTTGTCTATCTGTGAGACGAAATATGTATCTGCAGTATTATAAATGACAGTTATCAGCGAGCTGACGACCGTTGGGATCGACAGCGAAGCAATCAGCCGAGGTATCGGCGTTTCCATCATTTTCTTGTATTGAGCGTCGCTCTGATTCAAAAAGATCATCTTCTTTCGGTTATAATTAATTATATTATATCACAATATTTTGATAATTTCAATAAAAAATAAAAAACCGTTCCCGAAATTCGGGAACGGTTTTGATTATTATAAGAAGCACTTATCGCAGACGAAAACGTCCTTGTGGATAGCGCCAACGGGGCAAGCATCGACGCAAGCGCCGCAGCTGGTGCACTTGGAGTGATCGAGAAGGGGAAGATTCTCGTCCATAGTGATCGCGCCGTTGGGGCAAGTGCGTGCACACTTGGTGCAGCCGATACAGCCGTTTGTGCACATCTTGCGGGTGAGAGCACCCTTATCGTGGTTCGAGCAGCCGATCGCGATGATGGTGCCGTCCTCCTGCATCTTGATGGTGCTGTGAGGACAAGTCTTTGCGCAAAGACCGCAACCCGAGCAGAGGCTCGAGATAACTTTTGCTACGCCGTCGTGAATGAGGAGCGCGTTGTTGGGGCAAACAGATGCGCAGTCGCCAAGACCGATGCAGGCGAAGGTACAAACGTTTTCGCCTTCCCAATGCTCTGCAGCCTCACGGCAGGTCTTGAAGCCGTCGCGGAGGTGCTTTTCATCCTTCTTGGTAGCTTCGCATGTGCCGTGGCAACCAACGTAAGCAAAGAGCTTGATGGTCTTGCCGGCTTCGACGCCAAGGACGCCTGCAATCTCCTGCGAGGTGGTGTCGCCGCCGGGAACGCAGAGGTTGGTTTCGGTGATCTTGCCCTCGGAGAGAGCTCGAGCATAGCCGTCGCATCCGCTGAATCCGCAGGCACCGCAGTTAGCACCGGGAAGAGAATCACGGATGGCGAGGAACTTTTCATCCTCTTTGACACCAAAGAGAATGTTCGAAACGGTAAGTATGATCGCGCAAACGACCGCGACCGCAAGACAGATAAGAACGGGAATAAGTATTGCCATAATTTTCTGCCTCCTTATGCGAGAAGATTTTCAACGATTCCCGCAAAGCCGTAGAACGCCATTGCAACGATCGAAGCGGCGATAAGGGTTACGGGAAGTCCGCGGAAGCACTTGGGCGCGTTCGAATCGTCGAGCTTGGAGCGAACACCTGCGAAAAGAAGCATTGCAAGCAGGAAGCCGAGACCAACGCCAAGCGAGGAGATCATAGATTCGAGGAAGTTGTAGCCCGCGGTGATGTTGTTGATGGTAACGCCGAGGACCGCACAGTTGGTGGTGATCAGGGGAAGATAGATACCGAGCGACGCGTGAAGCGAGGGGATGAATCTCTTTAAGATGATCTCAACGAACTGAACGAGTGTGGCGATAACGAGGATGAATACGATTGTCTGGAAGTATTCGATCTTGAGAGGAACAAGAACGAAGTTGTAGATAGGCCAGGTTGCCGCGGTAGCAAAGAGCATAACGAAGATAACTGCTGCGCCCATACCGGTTGCCTGATTTACCTTCTTGGAAACGCCAAGGAAGGGGCAGATGCCAAGGAACTGATTGAGGACGTAGTTGTTGATAAGAACGCCGCCCATAAGAATAAGGATAAGACTCTTAAGCATTTTCTACTTCCTCCTTCTTTTCATTGTTCATGCAGGACTTGCTTGTGCAAACCGATGCGGAGGGACATCCCTCGCAGGAGAAGGACTTCTTCTTGACGCCGCCCTTCTTTTCGGTGAGCTTGTTCATAACGGCGATAAGAATGCCGTAAACAAGGAATCCGCCGGGGGCACCCGCAAGAACGGGGATCTTGAACATCTGCATAAAGCCGAGCTCGATACCCATAAAGCTTCCGTTGCCGAATACTTCGCGGATGAACGCCATAAGGAAGAGCGCAAGGAGGAATCCAAGACCCATTCCGAGTCCGTCGACTGCGCTGTCAAGAACGGTGTTCTTTCTTGCAAACATTTCTGCTCTTCCAAGGATGATGCAGTTTACAACGATAAGTGCGAGGTAAACGCCGAGCATCTCGTAGATCGAGGGAAGGAATGCCTGAAGGAGCATCTGAACTGCGGTTACGAAGCCCGCAATGATAACGATGTAGCAGGGGACGCGGACGGTGTCGGGGATCACCTTACGAAGCGCCGAAATAACGACATTTGAGCAGATGAGAACGACGGTTGCCGCAAGACCCATAGAGAGCGCGGAGGTCACGTTGCCGGTTACCGCAAGGGTGGGGCAGGTGCCAAGGATGAGAATGAGAACGGGGTTCTCTGCGATTATACCGCGAAGGAGAATAGATAACTTATTGTTTTTCATTACTGTGCTCCTCCTTTGATAGAATTAAATGCCGCAAAAGCATCCTCGGTGGACTGCTTCATAGCGTTTGAGGTCATAGTAGCGGTTGCGATAACTGCGGCGTCACCGGTCCAGGTCTCGGGGGTGAGTCCCTCAAAGCCTGCCTTGTAAGAGCCTACGTCCATACCGCCGAAGTTGCCGAAGTACTCTTCATCAAAGATGAACTGCTTTGCATCGACCTTGGCGATAGCGCCGTTAGCATCAATGATTACGTAAACGTCCATCTGATGGAAGCCCATGCTTCTGGAGTAGAATGCGTAGTATTCAGCACCGTTCGACTTGAAGGAAGATGCGGAAACAAGAGTTCCAAAGGTGTAAACTTCAACGGGGGCAACGTCGGTAGCATCTGCAAAATACTTGGTGATCTTAGCGAAAAGGTCGTCTGTGTAAGACTTCTGATTTGCGGTAGCGTGAGCCTTTGCCTCTTCTGCAAGAGCGGACTGAGAATCGGTCACGTTGTTGCCCTCTGCATCGTAAACGATGCATCCGCCGGTTGCGTTAACAAGAGCGATAAAGCCGTTCTCTCCGTCAGAGAAGATGTAAGCAAATCCGGCATCATTAGAAGCCTTGAGAGCCTTCTTGAAGCTGCCCGAAGCCTCAACTGCAGCGGGATTGACAAATCCGGGTGCGAGCTCGGGGAGCTTAGCCTCGAGTGCGATCGCGGGATCAAGCTTGCCGCCCGATGCGAGAGTAAACGACTGAAGTGCATTGCTTACTGCGTCGCGGTAGCCGTTACTTGTCATTGTTGCGCCTGAAATAAGAGTGGGCGCGAAGTCTGCAAGGGACTGACCGTTGTAGGAATTGTCGATCTGCGGCTCTTTGCCAAAGGTATCCTGAGTTTCAAGGCACTTCGAGCCGGTGATCTTGCCTTCAGCATTTACGCCGACCATAATGACCATACCGGACTTGTATACGGTGGAAACTACACGGAAGACATAACCCTTACCGGAGGTTTCTTTATACGCGTTTGTGATTGCCTCGGGAAGTCCGAGAGTGGAAATATCGATTTCCTCAAAGTTGCCGCCTTCGGGCATAACTTCGATGAGTGCGCCGTTAGCCGCTGCGGCTCTCTGTGCCTCGATGATGGGGCCTGTTACCATATTGATGGCAGAGAGAATAAGAGCAACTGCCATACAGATGCAGGAGAGAACGATGGTGGGTTTAATGTTTTTCATTACTCTGCCACCTCCTCGGTCTTTTCCTTCTTTGCGCCGATCATATCAATGTAGGGGCAGATAATGTTCATAAGAAGGATTGCGAAGGAAGCTCCCTCGGGATAGTTGCCGTAGAAACGGATAAGAACTGTGATAAGCGCACAGCAGAGGGCGAAAATGATCTTGCCGATTGCCTTCTTGGGGGAAGTGACGGGATCGGTTGCCATAAAGATCGCACCGATGATAAGACCGCCGCCGAGGGTGTGATATACGGCACCCATAACGTCGCCGCCGAAAGCAAGCGAGAGAAGGAATACGCCGCCGATGTAAACGACGGGAATATGCCAGGAGATCACCTTGCGGACGATGAGGTAGATACCGCCGAGGAGAAGTGCGATAGCGCAGGTCTCACCGATGGCACCGCCGCGGTTACCGATAAGCATATCGAGCATCGAGGGAAGGGTACCCTCCGCGCCGCCAAGGATTGCGAGGGGAGTTGCACCCGATGCGATCTCGGCAAAGACGGTCTGTGCTCCGCCTGCAACCTCGGTGAAGGCGATGAGAAGCATTACTCTTGCGGCAATGGCGGGATTCACGATGTTGTAGCCGAGTCCGCCAAAGGCACACTTGACGATAACGATCGCAAAAACGCTGCCAACAAGGCACTGCCAGATTGTTACGTTTGTCGAAAGGTTAAGCGCGAGCAGAAGTCCTGTGACTACTGCGGTGAGATCACCCACGGTCTGTTCTTTCTTTGCGAGCAGGTTGAAAACAAACTCGGAAAGAAGCGCAGAACCTACGCAAACCGCAATGATGACGGCGGCTTTAAGTCCGAAGAGGACGATTGCCGCTACAGTTGCGGGAGCGAGAGCGATCAGAATGTCGAGCATTACGCTTTTTGTCGTGCGTGATGCCGCGATGGGAGAATTTGAAGTATTCAAATTGTCCATTTTGTTCACTCCTTGTCTATGTAATTAAAATTTTTTCAAAAGTAAAATGATCTTGCCTCGAAAAATCCCATTATATTATATCATTAAAATACTATTTTGTCAAGATTGAAGAGAAAATAAAAATTCCGCCCGAAGTGAATCGGGCGGAAAAATGGGTTATTGCATTTTAAAGGCATCTGCGTTTATGAGGGACGCAAGCTGTTTTTCAAATACTATGCTGAAGGTAGCCGCTGTGGAGCTCCAACCCTCGGTTGCTTTTCCTGCAAGCGCCTTGCGGATGGTGCGGTATGTTTCGTAGTCAAAAATATGAGTGAATGTTCTTCCCACCTCAAAGGAAACACCGTCACGGATGTGGTCGATCATTCTCTGAGAAGTCGAGTCGGTTGTGTATCTGATCTTCATTGCAACCTCATAAAGGTTGGGAGTGACCGTGCGGTAGCTCGAAGAAGCGAGTGCTTCAAGAGTATAGGCAGCGATCTCGGGAATATCGGTTCCTGCGGAGATCATATAAAGAGAATACTTGTAGTTAAGAGTGGTCGAGTAGTTCTGCTGATCCTTGTCGTACTTCGGAATGGGAGCAATACCGAAGTCGATTCCGCTACCGGGAAGATAATTCATCGCAAAGTCAAGCGGATAGATGATGAAAAGCGAAGCTCCCGATGTGAATGTGTCCTCGTCCTTCTTGGAATCGCTGAGAACGGAAGCGGTCTGGCAATAAGCGGCTACCTTTTCAACAAGAGTCTGCGCGCGGTCGCCGTTCCAGTTATCCGAAAGCTTGGGCATATCGTCGCTGTTCTTGTCAACGAAGCAAAGATCGGAGCCATAGAAGAGAGCTTCAACGGTGATGTCATCGTGAACAAATCCGTAAATGACGTCGCCGCCCGTAGCAGCACTTCCACTCATTGTGGAAGCAAGGGAAATGAATTTGTCAACGGTCCAATCGCCGCTGTCTACAAGATCATAGGGGTTATCGAGATTATTGTTCTCAATAAGTGCCTTGTTGAAGAATGTGCCGTACATTCTGAGGAGGTAGTTGGTCGAAATATCACCCGTGGCAAAGTAGAGCTTGTCGTTGATGGTTGCCATATCGGTAAGGTCGGCGCCCCACCAAGGCATATCAAGCGCAAGCTTGTCGGCGTGCTCCATCAGGTCGAGCGCATAGCCGTAAGTTGCCGCCATAGCAATGGTGGTGCTGTATGCAGAAACGATGTCATAAACGCAGTCGCCCGAAAGGTCGGATGCGATCATATTGTTGAACTCCTTGCGCTGACCGTAGTCACCCTTTTCGCCTATCCAATTGAATGTGACGCCAAGTCTGTCTTCAACCGCAAGGTTTCTGTAATATATGGATGAATTTATGCTGTCGCCGTCATCCTCTGCGGTGAATTCCACGTTCTTCGCGTTGCTCCAATAGAAGATGTCAACGGTCTCGCCGCCGTAGTTGAGTGTGGCGGGAATACGGTCCTTGAGGTAACCGTTTTCATCGTAGGGATTCTCTGTTTCGGGAATGGGCTCGGTGGTAGCTGCGGGAGCAGCCTCCGCGGTTGTTTCATCCGAAGCACCCGTGTCAGCACAGGATACAGCGGCGCACAAGAGCGTCGCACAAGTGAGCAATAATGCAAATAGTCTTTTCATAATAACCTCCGTTGGTGTTGATATTAAACTATATCATAAATATATCACATTTTGTTTGTGGCGTAAATGGTAATAACGACCGTATTTTATACCAAAAATGCCGAAAATACAAAGAAATATCGAATTTATGCTTGAAATATTGTGCTTTTTATTATATAATGTCATTATAAGATTTTCGGGGGTGCGATATGGCGAATTGTAAATACAGACAAAGGTTCCCCGGTGGAAAATGGCGCTCGTACGATTCCCCCGAGGGATTCAACAGAAGCGCCGAGCTTTATACCGACATAATCAAAAACTATGACGAGCATCCCGCTTTTGCGGTATATCACATTGGATTTTGCCGAAACAGTGCCGATGACAGATATTTTAACCACGTTACAAAGAGATACAAGCTTGTGTACGTGCTCGAAGGTAACGGTTGGTTCAACGGTCTGCCCGTTAAAAGCGGTCAGGGTTTTCTTATGTGGCAAAACCGAGTCAACAGTATGTCGGCAGATATGAGGCATCCGTGGAAGTTTATATACGTTTCCTTTTCGGGCAGCCTTGCCGAGCAGATATTGATGCGAGCGGGCTTTACCGCAGAGGATACGATATTTGAAGTTAAGGGACTTGATCATATTCAAAGAGTGTGCGAGGAGGCGGTATACGAATACCATCCCGAGTGTATCGCGGATATGAAAATGACCTCTGTGCTATTTGACCTGCTTTCGCTGAATCAAGCTAACGTGGGCGAAAAAGAGGGCAAACTTACGATGCCTTCTTTCGATATGAATCCTCACGTTTTGAATGCGGTTCGTTTTATCAGCAAAAAGTACCGTTCTGCCATCGGAGTTGCTGATGTCGCACAAGCGGCGCATATATCGGAAAAATATTTGCGCGAGCTTTTTAAAAAGGAAACGGGAAAGTCGGTTCAGGCATATCTTACGGATACAAGGCTTTCTGCGGCGGTAACGCTGCTTTCAAATTCAAAATATAACATCGGCGAGGTCGCAAGCCTTTCGGGCTTTGGCGAATACAGAAACTTTGCAAGGGTATTCAAGGAAAGATACGGCATCACACCGAGCGAATACCGCGAAGCGTCCAATAAAAAGGAGTAAATGATCGTGTCAAAAAGAAGATTTATATTATTGCTGCTGTTTTCTCTGATCATGATTTTCACTGCGTGTGAAGAGGGAGGGGCAGAAACTACTCTGCCGAGCGAAACAGATGCACCCACGGCAGAAATTCTGCCGATGCTCGTTGAAAATGGAGAGTCGGCATATGCCATCGTTCTTCCCGAAAGAAGCAACGGCGATATCAGAAACGCCGCAAATTCCTTCGCGGATAAGCTTGGCGATATTTACGGCGTGAAATTCGAGGTCAAAAAGAACTCAAAGCTCGCCGAGGGAAAGAAGCTGATTTTGATCGGCGCGCAAGCGGAGGCTGAATTTTCCTCATATTACGCCGACGTCCCCTATCGTGACTACGCTATGAAGCTTACCGAGGACGGAAATATCGTCATCGCCGCTTGGAGTGTCGATGCAATCGGAGATTGCTGTTCAAAATTCATTATGCGACTCAAAAAATCCTTTGAAACGGGAGATACCGCGGGTAAGATTACCGAAGACGTTTTGGTCAAAGGTGTTGATTCCTCAATTATCGAGGCAGAAGTTCCGCATTTTTCGTTGAACCGTATGCCTGTGATCTACCATATCGCCGGAGCTCGCGGAGCTTACGAGCTCTGCTTTAAGGATAGTTCTGCAGATGATTGGAATGCTTACATAACCAAACTGACGGGCGAAGGTTTTTCTTTGATACAAAAGAACGAGAACACCGATGCAAGCTTTGCGGTGCTCGGTAAAAACGGTACGGAAATAACCGTTGATTATTGGACGGCGACGAAGGAGCTTGCAATTCTCGTTGATAAGCCCTCCTACCAAACGCCTTTGAAAGCAGAGAACTTTACTGCAACAACGACTCCTGTTGTTATTGAGCCCGGTCTTGAGTATGCCGGCGCACTCAAGGGTATGTGCTATGTCATTCAGGCTTCGGACGGAAGCTTTATCATAGTTGACAGCGGTGACAGCGACCCGAAGTTTCTTGACCGACTCTATTCCGTGCTGACGGAGAGGATCGCGGCAGGCAGCAAGCCTCACATCCGCGCGTGGTTTGTTACCCACGCTCACGGTGACCACATGAGCGGAGTGGTCGATATTGCATCGAGCAAATATGCTTCACAAATAAAATGTGATGCTATTTATTCCAATATGCCGCACGAATCCTATCAGACCGCTTATGATAAAAGTACTTACGCTGGCCGCATATCCAAGCTTGAAAAGGCGGCAAAGACACTCGGCGCAGATTACGTTACCGCAAGAACGGGTCAGACATATTATTTCGCCGACCTTGAGGTGCAAATGCTCGGAAGCGTTGACGATATGTTCCTGACCGAATATAACGATCTCGATGAAACGAGCCTCGTGTTTACCGTCAAGACCGCAAGCAAGAAGATGATATTCACGGGCGACGCGGGATCTGTTGTGATCGGGCAGTACATAATGAAACGCTATACTGCGGCGACCCTCAAATGTGACATTAGCCAGGCAAACTCGCACGGCGCGAACAACTCGGCGCATACGCAGTTCTATAAAGCGGTCGATCCCGATATATATCTTTGGCCCGCAAGCATCGAATTTTACAACAAGCATACGCCCAACAAGCACATAGAGAGCGACAGCTCCGCAAAGATCGTTTATTCCTATAACGGTATTTACACGATAGAGCTAAAATAAGGGAGAATTGAAATGAAGATACTTATAATAAGACACGCCGAACCCGATTACGAGAATAATACCATAACCGAAAAAGGCTGGCGCGAGGCTCACATGCTCGCTGAAAGACTTGCCAAGCTTCCGATAAGTGACGTTTACGTTTCTCCGATGGGACGTGCACAGCACACGGCTCAACCGTATCTTGAACTGACGGGCAAATCGGCACAAACTCTTGATTGGCTTCACGAATTCCGCGGAAGAGTTTGGGATGAAGAAAAGCAGAAGAATCGTTGCGCGTGGAATATGAAGCCGCGCTTCTGGAACGAGCATCCCGAAATGTTCGACAAGGACAAGTGGCTTCAAAACGAGCTGATGAGCTCGGGCAACGTCGAAGAGGTATGGAATGAAACCATAAAGGAATTTGACGCCATTCTCGAGGGCTATGGTTATAAAAAAGAAGGATTTTTCTACCGCACCGAGCAAAGCCCCGATACTACTATAGCCTTTTTCTGTCATTTCGGACTCGGAATGGCGCTCATCTCGCATCTTTCGGGCGTCGCGCTCCCAATGCTCTGGCAGAGCTTCTTTATGCCCGCATCGTCTGTCACAACAATGGTCACCGAAGAGCGAGTCAAGGGCGAGGTCTTCTTCAAATGTATGCAAATGGGCGACACCTCGCACCTCTACGCAAACGACGAACCCGTTTCTAAAAAGGGACTTGCGAAGGAATTTTATGAGGAAAAAACGGAAGCGGTTTTGCCGAAGGCGGACTGAAAATTTGTTGTGAATAGTAAAAAATCCTCATCCGATTTTTCGGATGAGGATTTTATGTTATTCTGAAATGATCAATCAATAACCTGCACTATTTCCGCCATATCCTTGCGTTTCTTCTCACGCAACTTGTCACCCTCTTTGGGATATCCGAGGGTGATGACGAGCCTTGCGGGCGCATCGAGGGAGCAGATCTCACGGAGCTTGGCATCGTCGAACCATCCGAGAATGCAGCTTCCAAGTCCTTGCGCGGCGGCTTCTGCGGTGATGTATGCGGCGAGAATGCCGATGTCGATCGATCGGTAGTCATTGCCCTTGACTTTCGCGCCGAGAGCGGCGGAGGCAACGTATGGCTTTTCGGAAATGACGATGAGAACGGGCGCGTTATCGGCAAATTTGTTCATTCCCATTCCTTGAACCGCCTTTGCGACAGCCTTTGCCGACTCGCCGCGGCAGACGGTCATAAGATATGGCTGACCGTTGCAAGCCGAGGGCGAAAGCCGCGCCGATTCAAGAATCGCGTCAAGCTTTTCCTGCTCGACAGCTCTTTCCGCATCGTAATTGCGGCATGATTGACGGTTGTTTGCTATTTCTGTGAAGTTCATTTGATTACTCCTTTATACGGTCAAATCAACAAGCTCAAATTTCAGCACCTTGCGGAGTTCTTCGAGCGTGATCTCAACCTGATATCCGATCCTGCCTGCGCTGAAAAGTATGGTTTCGAAATTCCCGGCGGTTGCGTCCGTGAATGTGGGGAACTGCTTTTTCATTCCGATGGGCGAGCATCCACCGTGGATGTAGCCCGTCAGCGGCAAGAGCTCCTTTTGTTTTATCATCACGATATTTTTCTCGCCCGCCGCTCGAGCTGCTTTTTTGAGATCAAGCTCGCGCTCGACGGGGATCATAAAAACATAGTAATTTTTCGATGCACCCACCGTTACAAGTGTTTTGAAAACGTGATTGGGGTCTTGATTCAAAACCGTTGCTATCTCAACTCCGCTGATCGCGTCTGTGTCAACGTATAGATGCTTTTCATACTTGACCTTTTTGGAGTCAAGCAGACGCATCACGTTTGTTTTTTCGTCTGTTTTTTTCATTTCAGCTCAAATTCACCGAGCTTGGATTCTGCGATATATTCGTTTCTGAAGGTGCGCAGAGTTGCCATATGGGGCTGACCGATGTGCACCTGCTGATGCTCCTTCGATTCCCAAGCCTCGATGAGAAGAAGCTCGTTGGGATTTTCGTCGGCATAATAATAATCGTAGCGGATGCATCCGTCCTCGGCGCGTACTGCGTCAAGCACGCCCTCACTCTTCATTCTCTCGACAAACGCCTCGCGCTTGCCCTCGTGGCAGATGAAACTAACGTAGATGGTGTACATTTTTATCCTCCTTAAAGTTCCGCGAGAATATCCGCGGCATTTGTATCGGGTTTTACCTTCGGCATCACCTTTTCGATGTTGCCGTCCTCGTCAATGATGAATGTGGTGCGGACAACTCCCATTGAAACCTTTCCGCACATCTTTTTCTCCTGCCAAACACCGTAAGCCTCAATGGCGATGCGCTCGGGGTCGGAGAGAAGAACAAAGGGTAGATCATACTTCTCGGCAAATTTAACGTGCGAAGCAACGCTGTCCTTGCTGATGCCGATGACCTCGACTCCCTTCGCCTCAAACTGCTTGTAAGCTCCCGCAAAGGCGCAAGCCTGACGGGTGCATCCGGGTGTGTTATCCTTGGGGTAGAAGTAGAGAACGACTCGCTTTCCGAGAAAGTCAGAGAGTGAAACATCGTTACCGTTTTTGTCCTTAAGCGTAAAATTTGGCGCTTTCATTCCGATTTCAAGCATTGTATATCTCCTTATAAATATCTTTCAAAGATCATCAGCAAAAATTCAAGCCCCACGGGAAGAGAATCGGGGTAGAGAAGCTCGCCGACGTTGTGCGGATATGAAGTCTTGCAAAGACCGACGTCGAGTGATGGTATTCCCTTGCTCATAGGATAACGGCAGTCGGTGCAAGCAGAAGAAAATCTCGGCTCGATACCGAGAGAGCGCAGCATTTCGCGGTGCTCCTCGCCGTATCTCTTCATTACTTCGTCGGGCACCGTGTTCCAATGCGCCGTGTCGCTGACGATCTCGTTTGTAATCGTGACTTGCTCGGTTGAATACTTTTCAACCGCTTTGGCGAGATGCGAAGCGAGCACTTCATATCTTTCGTACTTGTCAGAACGAAGCTCGATCAGCGCGTGAGCCTCTGCCGCTATGATGTTGTGGCGGTTGCCGCCGCTCATCATACCGACGTTGATCGTTGTGCGCTTGAGTTTTTTGCTTGCGATATACTCGCGGCAAGCCGCGGACGTGTCAAGAATGACCTTCGAAAGCTCTTCTATCGCGCTCGGAGTTCCGAATGCGCCAAGCGCGTGTCCTCCGGGAGCACGAACGGTGAAGAGGTGGTTGTAGTAATTCACCGTGCCGGTATAGATGCGTTGTATTGAAGCATCGAAGCTGTAACAGAATGCAATATCATCGGTGCCATTCTTGGTCAGATATTTATACATACCCACGCTTCCAACCTCCTCGGAGGCTGTCGCGATGAAGAGCACACCGTATTCGTTGTCAACGGGCGGGTTTTCGATGAGGTATCTCATTCCGAGCATAAGAACTGCGAGGTTTGCGGTGTCGTCGCCGATGCCGGGGCAATAGAGTTTATCGTCTTCCTTTTTGATCTCAAGAGGAACGTCAAAATCAAAAACCGTATCTGTGTGAGCAGAGAAGATGATCCACTTGCCGCTCTTGCCTGGGAATGCCTTCCATACGACGTTGCAGAATTCGTCGATCTCGACTCCTTCCGCGCCAGAATTCTTCAGCCATTCTGCACAGTATTCGGCGCGCTTTCTCTCGTGTCCGCTTGGCGCGGGGATGAGGGTCATATCGCAGGTAAGCCTCGTCAGCTCCTCTGCGTGCGCGAGAGCATAATCGTGAAAAGTCATCAGAAATCAAAAGCCTCTCTTTCGTAGATTTTTTGCTTTTGCGTGTTTATAAGCATTTTGCCCTTGTAGAAGGCAACGCATTCGACCTCCTGATCAAAGAAAGGCGCGGTTGAAAGATCTTCGCAAAGCGCATATTTTTTCTCTTTCAGATCAATGACGTTGAGCGCGTCGGGAGTGTCCTCGCGACCGAAACCAAAGGAGTAATAAAGCTTATCCTCATAAATCGTTCCGCCTTGCGTTGCAAAGGCATTGAAGGGAAGGCAAAACTGATCGAGGATGTCTTCTGCGGTGAAAGTTACGTCGCCCTCTGTGGGATCGGGAAGGCGGAATTTTGTCACGATATATTCGTTGTCGGGGCGATACATCTCGCGCTTGGTGCGGAAGCGAGCCGAATGGAGATAGAAGAATCCGTTCTTCACGTCAACGAGCGACGCGGGCC
Organism: Clostridia bacterium; assembly: GCA_017632155.1. Next base: position 9,215 of record JAGBRZ010000210.1, on the reverse strand, counting down.
AGCCCCAACCGGGAATTTCGAATTTTGTGCCGTCCGCATCGGTTGGCTTGTAATAGATTCTCTGAACCGTTTGGGCAGAGTAAACACCGTCTTTGAGGCGGATCTGCTCAACAGCACAATAAGCGAGCCACCCCTTTTCATCAGCATCACCGCTGTTACCCGCAGTTACGTACATAAGAGGAAATTCCTCGCCAGGCATTGTCGCACCGAACATAGCGTCGTTTGCGTGATTGTCGTATCTCTTGTCATCCTTGTTGCGGCAATATGAGCCGAGCTTGAAAACTCCGACGGGCTTCGGGTCGCGGCTGACAAGATCGTAAGCTCCCGCAACTCCGCTGTGGTAAAGCACGAACGCGGTGTCACCGTGTATCGCCATTCCCTGAACGGAGCGCCGTTTGCCGAACATTTCCTCTGTCGGATTTTCAAAATCCATGTAAAGCTTGTACATTGGTGTTACCTCATTTTACAAGCGCCGCGATCTTATCCTCGGTCAGACGGTAGGTTGTCCACTCATCCATCGGAACAGCCCCCATCGAGAGATAGAAATTTATGCTCGGAGTATTCCAGTTAAGACAGGTCCACTCCATTCTGCCGCAGTTTCTCTCCTTTGCGATTCTTGCAACCTCGCAGAAGAGTGCCTTGCCGTAACCCTTTCCACGGTATTCGGGCCAGACGAAGAGGTCTTCAAGATGAATTCCCGCGCGTCCGACGAAGGTGGAATAATTGTGGAAGAAGAGGGCAAAGCCAACTTCCTTGCCGTCTTCAAGAGCGAAGATGACCTCGGCGTTTCCCTTGCCGAAAACGACCTCTTTGATCAATTCATCGGTGTTGACGACCTCGTCAAGCATTTTTTCGTAGGTAGCAATTCCTTTTATGAATTCAAGAACAAGCGCGGCGTCATTTTCGGTCGCGTATCTGAACTGAACGTTATTCATTATATTTGGTTCCTCCGTGGGATATATTTCCTTTATTCAATTATATCATATTTTATATGATAATTCAACTGATTTTTAATATAAAAATAGTACTGATTTATCACAATTCATGCCCATGACCTTGAAGCGTACGAGGCAGAAGTTTAAGTCAAAGTGAATTTATTCTTTTCGAATTTCAAGATTCCTTCGTCGCGCATTTTGCACAGCTCGTTTGACATCGCGCTGCGGTCGACGTAAAGAAAATCCGCGAGCTGTTGGCGGTTGAAGGGTATTTCGAAGCTTGAGGAGTGCTGCTTTTTTGCCTCGTCCGAGAGATAGGCAAGCAGCTTTCCGCGTGTTGATCGGTTTGACATATACCCAAGTTTTGCCACAAGGCTGCGATTTTTCTCGGATATGGCGCAAACGAGGTTCTGCACCGTCAGCGAATGGAATCTGCAAGCTGAAGGGCATACCGTCAGAATTCGGAGAACGTCAAAAAACATAACTGTGCTCTCCTCGATGGCGACGACGTCGTTAAGAAGCTCTCCGCTGCCGGGGGTAGCATAAGCCTCGCCAAACATTTCACCCACACCAATGCGATTGATTATCGAACGGTTTCCCCAATAATCGTCGCGCTGAACAAGAATGCAACCTTCAAGAAGTACCGTGATGAATTGTATTTTTTCGCCTTCGTGAAAAACGTATTCGCCCTTTTTGAAGCTACGAACCGTGGCACCCAGACAGCTAAGCATAGCTTCAATATCCCCGTCGCCGATTCCCACAAAAAGCTTCGTTTTTTTCAGAATTTCGATGTATTTTTTCATAAAAACCTCTATTTTGTTGTAAAAACAACCGACTTGTTGCTTTAATTGTACTATAATATAGTCACAAAGTCAAGATGTTTTCGGAGGAAAATTATGATAAGAAGAATTATTCAAATAGATGAAGAAAAATGCAACGGATGCGGTCTTTGTGCCAAGGCTTGTCACGAGGGTGCGATCGGTATGGTAAACGGCAAGGCAAAGCTTCTTCGCGATGATTACTGCGACGGACTCGGTGACTGTCTTCCCGCCTGCCCGATGAACGCAATCAGCTTTGTTGAGCGCGAGGCGGCGCCTTACGACGAAAAGGCTGTTGAGGAAGCAAAAAAACTGAAAGCCTCGCCGATGCCCTGCGGATGTCCCGGCACAATGGCAAAGTCGATTGCCCGCAAGCCGGTCGAGTCGTGCGATATCGTTGCAAATCCCTCAAGACTTGGTCAATGGCCGGTACAGATCAAGCTTGTCGCACCTCACGCGCCGTATTTCAACGATGCCCACCTTCTCGTTGCGGCAGACTGTACCGCATACGCATACGGCAACTTCCATAATGATTTCATCAAAAATAAGGTGTGCATAATTGGCTGTCCCAAGCTCGATATGGTTGATTACACGGAAAAGCTTACCGCTATCATCGCGCATAACAATATTAAGAGCGTGACCGTCGTCCGCATGGAAGTTCCTTGCTGCGGAGGAATCGAAAACGCCGTCAAGCAGGCTTTGATGAAGAGCGGAAAATTCATTCCGTGGCAGGTTGTGACTATCTCAACAGACGGAAGAATAATTGATAAATGAATTAAAAGAGGATCGTCCGATCCTCTTTTTCATTATAAAATTGTTTTTGAAACGTAATCACTCAACTCCGCAAATTGGTCGATGCAGCTTTGCTGATAGGGAGTATAGAGGTTCATATCTGCGCTTCGTGCGAATTTTTCCATAGCAATTCCGCGGTAACGGTTGAGATAATCCTTTGCACAGCAAGGGTAAGTAAGCGACTCGGTCGTTGCGGCAAGGCAAAGGTAATCCTGCAAAAGTGACGCGGATGAACTTTCGTAATCGGATCGGAAAAGCTTGACGTAAAGCTCGGGGTGGAAGTTTGCCATAACACCGCAATAGCCCGAAGCGCCGTCTTTGAGCGTTTGAAGCAGCGTTTGCGCATTGGCGTTGAATATTTCAAGATGACTGCCGCGGCAGATGTCGAGCCTGTGCGAAATAAGCTGTGCATCACAGCAGGTATCCTTGATAAAATAGAATCTTCCGCAAGAGATGCACCACTCAAGAATCGCGTCGGTGAGAAGCCGTTTATAGGGCTTTGGGCATTCGTAAATACCGAGCGGCATATCTTCGGGCAGCGCAGAGATCAGCTTTTCGCAATCCGCGATCCAATTTTCGTCGGAGGTGTTTGCTATATCAAGGCGGTTGCTGATAAGGATCAGCGCGTCGGGACCCTCTGCCGCAATTTTGTTCAGTTCATCCGCCTGATCTTCAAGAGAATCCGATACGTGTCCCGATGCCACGATCATCATCGGCGGGCGGCTCTTGTCGGCTTCCGCCAATTCGCGTGCAGTATTAACGACAAGGCGGACAAGGGTGGTGCGCTCCTCAACGCTGAGATACATGATCTCGCTCGATTGACAAGCGGCAAAAATACCGTCACAGCCCGTATTCCAATAGAATTTTACAAGCTCGCGCACGGCTTCTTCGTCGATCTTGCCGTCACGGTAAGGGGTTATCATTGTCGGGTATACGCCACGGACAACTTTGAAATCTTTCATTTCGGTCACCTCAGATCATTTCGCGGAAATTTTCGATTTTGTGGAAGGTTGTATAGTTTGAATTGTGGAAATTGTTGGGTGAATTGTATGCGGTTCGGCAAAGATAAAGAACGTCCTCGCCGTCGATGATGAAGTCAACGTATTGAAATCCCGTCATTTTGGGATCATCGTATCTGCGGTCAATGAGATCGCGGCAAAGCTTCCAATTTATGAGATCATCGGAAGAGAAGAGTGAGAGAAGATTTCTCACCGTGGTGGGCTCATCAAGCGCGCGACTTGCTATCGTGATATACTTTTTCGATTGCTCGTCAAAAATAATATTGAATTTTGAAGCGGTGCAAGGAAAGTCGATGACCGAGTCGAGCACGGGTTCTGCTTCGGGGTTCTTGGGATCATATTTCAAAATGAGCGCGTTGCGGTTTGCAAATCGAAGGAAATCCACGATAGAGCCGTCGGGCTTTGCAACTATATTTCCCTCAATTCCACCCCAGATCTTTTCGGGTAACGGTGAAATGTGCTCACGCGCATCGAAAAGCTCGGTGCATACCCAATTTGTCGGGTCGAGCAGATCGCTATCCTCGGGCGCGGAGACCACGGCATCGCAAAAGACTTTTTGAGGCCAAGCACCGTACTGAACGTCGGTCATCACTCTTCCGTCCTTGATAAGAATCGGCATCGGTGCGCGGTGCCAGCCGACTTCCTTGCAATGACAGGAGCCGCGCAGGAGAGTTGTTGGTGCGCCCCAGGTCTTTCCTCCGTCATCCGAGCGACCGATGAGAAGATCACCGTATTCCGTTGAGCATCCGAGCATATAAAGCTTCCCTTGGCAAAGGAACATTTTTCCCCAAAAGCAAGGGAAGAGCTCGCAAAGATGCTCCCAGGTCTTGCCGTTGTCCTTTGATGAATATATCAATGTCAAATTCTGAGGCGCAGTTCCTGCATAAAGATCCATCGAGGCAAGGAGAGTGCCGTCCTCAAGCCTTATGAGCGAGGGGGAGCAGAGGTATCTTCCCGAAAAAGCATATTCTTCGTCATCGGGATGAAGATAGTTCACAACACCGCCCGGCATGTTTCCCGTTCTGACAAGCCGTTCGGTGGAAGCGGTACCGTCTTTGCGCTCAATGCGGAATGCATAATCCGTGTCGCTTGCAAGTCCGTCAACCTTGCCGTATTTTCCGTCAATTTCTGCGATATTTTCGGATTCCTCGCCGCGGATTTTCCATTTCAAAATATATGAGAAATTTTCGCAATCGTCGTAAATGTCAAATTCAAACCCATTGTTAAAGGGCGCGATTCGACAGATATAGGGGGCGTTTTTGCGTTCTTTCAGATGAAGCGGAAGGTAATGCTTGCAGCTCCATGTAGTTGCGGTTTTCATTCGATCCTCCTATGATTCGTTGACTTTCTTGCCCGTGATATGCTCGGGAACAAGTTTGAAGCAGAGAGTGTTTTTGCCTGATGTAGCAATTTCTTTTTCTATGTAATCGCTGTCCGACGTGAATTTATAGCACAGCTTTCGGCAAATATCCATCGCTTCGTCGAAGTCCTCGACGATCTGAATTCTTCCGAAAACTATGACACTCTTGATATTGAGCGCCCACTCGCCTTCACATCGATAACCGCCGTCATAAACGCAGAAGGATGCCTTGTCACACGCCCGGAGCGCATCGACCTTATGTCCCGACTTGCCGCTGTGAAAGTAGATATGACCGTTTTTCTCGCAGTAATAGTGATTGATCGGAACACCGTAAGGGTATCCGTTATCGCCGATCAATGAAAGCACACCGCGCGGCTCGTTTTGAAGTATTTGGATGCACTCATCTGGAGCGAGTGCTTGCTTTTTTCTGACTAACTCTCTGAACATATGCTTCAGCCTTTCGATTTATTGGATTAATTATATCATAACAAAAAGAAAAAATCTATACAAACGCAAAATATTTTTTATTTCGCTATTGAATTTTTTCGTCTGATAAGGTATAATAAATTCAACGGGCAGAATTGATCCCGAATAAATTAGGTAAAATATTACCGGAGGTACTTAAAATGGCAAATCGTTTCGTATCCAACGCAATATCATATCACGGCAAGGGCGCGATCCTCGAGATCCCTGCAATCGTTGCAGCCAAAGGCTTTAAAAAGGCATTCGTAGCATCCGACCCCGATCTTGTTAAGTTCGGCGTAACCAAGAAGGTTACCGATATTCTTGATAAGGAAGGAATGGCTTACGAGATTTATTCCGATATCAAGCCCAATCCCACCATTGTAAACGTAAAGAACGGCGTTGAGGCATATAAGGCTTCGGGCGCTGACTATATGATCGCAATCGGCGGCGGCTCCTCGATGGACACCGCAAAGGCTATCGGTATCATCATCAACAACCCCGAGTTTGCTGATGTTCGTTCTCTCGAGGGTGTTGCCCCCACCAAGAACCGCACGGTTTACACAATCGCTGTTCCCACCACCGCAGGTACAGCGGCAGAGGCTACCATCAACTACGTTATCACCGACGTTGAGCGCAAGAGAAAATTCGTTTGCGTTGACGTAAACGACATTCCCGACATCGCAGTTGTTGACCCCGATATGATGTCCACAATGCCCAAGGGACTCACCGCCGCAACGGGTATGGACGCTCTTACCCACGCGATCGAAGGCTACACCACCAAGGCAGCATGGGATCTTCCCGATTGCCTCAACCTTGAAGCTATTCGCCTTATCGCAAAGAGCCTGCGCGGCGCAGTTAACAACGATCCCGAAGGCAGAGAGGGAATGGCTCTCGGTCAGTTTGTAACAGGTATGGCATTCTCGAACGTAGGTCTCGGAATCGCTCACTCGGTCGCACATACACTCGGAGCAGTTTATGACACACCCCACGGTGTTGCGTGCGCAATGATGCTCCCCATCGTTATGGAATATAACGCAGAATGCACAGGCGAAAAGCTCAAGGCAGTTGCTGAGGCTATGGGCGTTGATACCACCGGAATGGATCAGGCTGCTTACCGCAAGGCGGCTGTTGACGCTGTCCGTCAGCTCTCCATCGACGTAGGAATCCCCACAAAGCTCGAAGCACTCAAGGAAGAGGACCTCGACTTCCTCGCAGAGTCCGCATTTGCCGACGCTTGCGCTCCCGGTAACCCCAAGGCTGCATCGGTTGAGGATATCAAGGGACTTATCAGAAAGCTTATGTAATTCGTTTTCATAATAACAAACACCACGGATTTTGTCCGTGGTGTTTATATTTAGATCAAATTTTTTAATTTTTCCGCCGCATCCGAGAAAGCGGTTTTGGCATCGGGATACTTATAAGGATTCTCGAAAGAGCGTCCGACGAGGGCATTGAGTCCTGAGAAGAGCTCAAGGTGCGGTTCGAGCGACACGAAGAAGTCGCAGTCCTCGTTTTTTTTATGTTCCGCAAGAATTTCCGCTATCTTTGCCTCTCCGCAGCCGGGAGGTACGATAGCACCCGCCGCGAGGGCGTCCTTGATGTGGAAATACGCGATTCTGTCCATGAGAAGACGGTATGCCTCGGGATAGGGATCGACGCCTTCAAGGACGAAATTACCCATATCGAAAACACACATAAGGTCGGGAAAAGCATCGAGCAATTCGCGGCAACGCGCGGGAATATCTCCGTAGATCTTTGCCTCGTTTTCGTGACAGAGAACAACGCCGTATTCTTTTGCAGACTCAATAAGTCTGCCGAGAGCTGCGAAGGCTTCGTCCTTCATATCGACGATGTTTCTTCCCGCGGGCGCGTAGAAGCTGAACATTCTAACGTATTTTGCGCCGAGAATATTTGCATATTCAAAGACTCTTTTGGCGGTTTCAATATGACCGTCAATATCACCGTCAAGCTTGATCTTGCCAAGAGGCGAGCCGATCGCGGAGACCTTGATTCCGTATTTGTCAATAAGCTCTTTGGCTTCAAGAACTTCCGCCTTTGTCAAAACAGAAATGTTTTTCTTGTTGACGTGACGAATCTCGATGTGAGTTATGCCGAGCTTATTCAGCCCTTGAAGCTGTTCCTCGAAGCTGTCGGAATATTCATCAGCAAACGCCGAAAGTAAGATTCTTGCCATAATTATACCTTGATTTCGGGGAGCTTCTCTGCTTTTCCGTTTTCAAGTGAGCGCATAATTGCGTTCATAATGAATACGGGCGAGATGAATTCCTCGTGAGTGCAGGTTTGATCTGCGCCGTTCAGAATCTCTGTGAATTCCTTGAACTCGCGGTAATACCAATCGGAGGTGGTGGGGATTTCAAAGGATTTCGATGCCTTTTCAGCCATTCTTGCGGCGTAGTAAATGTAAGAGCCGTCGCAGAAAAGTCCGACGCAATCGTAATCATCATAGTGGAAAAGTACGTTGATCGTTTTACCGTTCTTTTTAGCCTCGACCGACTTCGGGAATCTGCCGAAGATCTCGCAGACCATTTCTACAAGGTGCTGTGCGTAGAAGTAAAATCCGCCGTAGGCATTCTCCGCCTGATAGGGTGCGCGGATGAAACCGCCGAGAGTTTTTCCGCCAACCTCTGCAAGATGGGAATGATCGGACAGATCGTTGTTCTGCCGCTTGTGGCCTTTGCATTGGCATGGATACTTGATTTGCCGCCTGTCTATTTCATGGGCCTTGTACTTATTGCGTGTTGTCCGGGAGGGAGTTCTTCAAACGTATTCTCCATGTTGGCAAAAGGAGATGTGGCACTGTCTGTCACACTTACCGCGTTGAGCAGCATCCTGACTCTATTTACGCTGCCTGCCATCATGAGTGTGGTGGGTGGCTTTGTGTCGGATATGTCCGGAATAGAAATCAGCCTACCAGTCAGTAAGTTGCTTGTACAGAACATTGTACTGGTATTTGTTCCTATGATGTTCGGATGTGCATTCATGCATTTCTTTACTAAGCCCGCCTCAAAGGTACGCAAGGTTCTAGGCAAGACAGCTTTCCCTGCCCTTATGATCCTGGCGCTGACATTCTTCCTTCAGTACCCGAAGGAGATTGCGGAGAACTTCGGCGTACTTGGCTTGTCAGCTGCACTTCTGATCCTGCTTGCAATGGTCTGTGGATCGGGCCTGTCACGTCTGGCCTCATTGAACCAGGCGGCTCGCAGGACAATAGTGATAGAGGTGGGCATGCAAAATGCGGCACAGGCGATCATGCTTGCAGGCGTAGTCTTTCAGAGTGGAGAGATGGCCCTTCCTGCAATCATGTATGCTTTGCTGATGAATGTCATATTGCTGACATATGTTTATATAATCCGAAAGAAAATCAAATAGATATGGCAAAGAAAGAAGGTGTAAGGAAGATGTTTGACAACATCGCTCCGGAATACGACAGGCTCAATCATATCCTGTCACTGAACATCGATAAAAGGTGGAGGACCAAGGCTGTCCGTGAACTGGCTGACGAACCGAGAACTCTCAAGGTGCTGGATGTCGCATGCGGAACAGGTGATTTCACTATCGAGATAGCGCGTAAGGTCGCTCCTGGAAGTGAGGTTGTGGGCGTGGATATATCAGAGGGAATGATCGCCGTCGGTATGGAGAAGATCGCAAAAAGTGGCGTCGATGCATCTATGCATGTGGCTGATTGCGAGGCATTACCATACGATGAGAATACATTTGACCGAATATCTGTAGGCTTCGGCGGGCGAAATTTCGAGCATCTTCAGCTTGGACTCAGCGAGATGTGCCGAGTGCTCAAGAAAGATGG
>JAGBRZ010000209.1 GCA_017632155.1 Clostridia bacterium | reverse complement strand
TGGGAGCCTGAGTCTGTGCGGCTTCGCCTTGGTCGGGGGATGCGGTGGTGGTGTCACCGCCCGAGGTCTCCGCGCAGGAGAGAACGGGTAGGATCATTGCGATGCAGAGGCAGAGGATTGTGATCAGTCGAAAATACTTATTGGTCTTCATAGCGATTCTCCTTTGTAATATTTTTTACGCGCCCTTGTGATGCGCGGGGGGAGCAATGTTGGCAAAGCCCTTTTCGATACGCTTTAGAATGACAGCGTAGCAGATATAAAGCACTATTGCGGTTGCAAGCCACGAGATCGGGTAGGAGATGTAAAGCGAGCCGGGAGTTCTGAATTCCGCAAAGATGGTGTAGACCCAAACAACTCGCATCGCGCAAGCACCGATCAGGCTGACGACCATCGAGGTCGTTGATGCTCCGAGTCCGCGAAGCATTCCCGACATTACCTCCATAAGTCCGCAAAGGAAGTAGAAAATAGTGGTGTAGAACATTCGCTCCATACCGAATTCAATGATCGCCTGCTTGTTTGCCGCGCCGTCAGCGGGCAGGAAGATGTTGAGCAGAGGCTCACCGAACGCGTAGGTGACAAGACAGAGCGGGACGCCTATGATCAGTACCGAAAGCAGACAGTAATAGCAGATCTTTTTTACACGCCGGATCTCCCGTGCGCCGAGGTTCTGACCCGAGAAGGTCAGCGCGGCGTGGTAGAAGGAGTTGAGAGCGATGTAGATAAGTCCGTCGATCGTGCCCGCGGCACCGTTGCCCGCAACGCCGATCTTGTCAAAGGAGTTGACCGAGGACTGGATTATTACGTTTGAGAAGGAGAAAAGACAACCCTGAATTCCCGCGGGAATGCCAACCTTGATGATCTTCACCATAAGGTAGGGTGCGATGTGAAGGTGGCGCAGGTCAAGCTTGCACGCATCGTCAAGGCGACACAGACGGGTGATGACGAGGACGGCGGAGAGGTACTGCGAGATGATAGTCGCAAGCGCAACGCCCGCAACGTCGAGGTGGAAAACGATAACGAAAATCAGGTTGCAGATGACGTTAACCGCGCCCGCTACCATAAGGAAGTAGAGGGGGCGCTTGGTATCGCCCTTTGCGCGAAGGAGCGCGGCGCCGTAGTTATAAACCATCTGCGCGGGCATACCGATGAAGATGATACGCATATAAAGCGCGGCGTGGTCAAGCACGTCGATGGGGGAATCCATCATTATCAGCAGGGGTTTGCAGGCGATAAATCCGATGACTCCAACGATAACGCCGAGGATCGCGGCAATTGTAATGGCGGTGTGAACAACGTCGCTTGCTTCGTCATCCTGACCCGCGCCCAAAGAGTGCGAAAGCGTGACAGATGCACCGACGGAAAGACCGATGAAGAGTCCCGTGATCAGGTTCGAAAGTGCGCCCGTGGAGGTAACTGCGGCAAGCGCAGCTTCTCCGTCAGCGGCAAAATTCGAAACGATGAGGGTGTCGGCGGTGTTATAAAGGAACTGCAAAATGCCCGTCGCGAGGATGGGTAGCGTGAAGAGAAGGATGGGCATAAAGAGGGGGCCCGAGGTAAAGTTGATCTCTTTCTTTGCCTTTAATGTTTTGGCTGCTGAAGTTGACATGTCTTCCTCCGATAGGCATAGTATGATATGCTAATTATAGCACACTAAAAGAGAGAAGTCAATGAGTTTGAGCGAATAAAAATCCGAAAAAATTCAAAGAAAAATTCAGAAGGTATGGAAAAATCCGTAAATATGTGATATAATATAATTGGTGTATAATATAAAGATATTATCGAATGGATATTTATCAAAATCCGGTACGGAAATATTTGCACTTGATTGTTGATCTGATGGGGAAATTTCCGCGCAACGCAAGGAAATTCACATCAATTATTAATTATTCATTATTCATCAGCGAAGCGGCTTCATTATTCATTAAAACATCTTCGTTCGGCAAATGAATGATGAATAATGAATAATGAATAATGAATAATTTTGGAGTATAAGAAATGCAGACAGGACCCATTTTTCACGAGAGAAATTCATACCGTCGTCCGCTTATCATAGCGCACAGAGGATGCAATAATTATGCGCCGCAGAACTCGCTTCCCGCCTTTGAGGTGGTTGCGAAGATGGGTGTCTGGGCGATCGAGACCGATATTCACCTGACGCGCGACGGCGTTGCGGTCTGTATGCACGACAGCACCATTGCCACAATGACGGACAACGACGGGATCATCGAGGAAATGACTTTCGAGGAAGTGAGCAAGGCTCGAATCAACAAGGGCGTCGGCGCGGACAAGCTCCCCGCCGATGCGCTTCGCGTGCCTACTTTTGAGGAGTACCTTGACGTCTGTATGCGATATGGTTGCGTTCCCTTCATCGAGTTCAAGACCCCCGAGGGCGTTGAGGCGGCAATAAAAATGCTCCGCCGCCGCGGAATGCTTGATTACGCGGTTGCGTCGTCGGGCAAGCTCGATCACTTGATCGAGGCAAGACGCCTTTCCTCGGAGATATTTATACATCACATTTTCTCGAAAGAGAAGCATTTCGACACGCTCTGCGATCTCGGCTACGCGGGACTCTCGCTCAAGATCGCCGACCCCGCCGATCTACCCGAAGGTATCATCGGCGACATCCACGAGCGCGACCTCCGCGTATGCCTCCGCGCCGCAGATACACGCGAAAAGCTCCGCGAGATGATCGACCTGGGGCTTGATTATCAGCCGTCGAATTGCGTTTTTACGCCGATAGCGTAAAGAGGGTAAAGGTGAAAGGGAAAAGGGAAAAGGTGAGGTGAATTTTCGCCAAGGCGAAAATTTTTCGATTTTATAAAATTATCCCCTACAGATAGTAGCAAAGTTTTTACGGAGGCAAAGATGGATACTAAGAATTTCACAAAATTTCAAAAAATACAGCTATGGCTGAGTTTTATTCCGTTTTGGTCTACTATTTTCATCGTGTTTGTTACAATGGGTGTGATAAAAAAGCACAAGCCGAGAAGCGCTGTCGAATGGGGCAAGTTTATGCTGACCTTTTTCGGCGGATTCATAGTAGCGTATTTGTTTTCCGATTACGTTTTGACGGGGCAGAATACGGTACTCAATATCGTAGTCGAAGGTCTGATTCTATTTGTTGCTAATTTGCTTTTTGTTGCACAGCAATACAAATGCGAACATGATCCCGATGAAGAAAAGAGTCGTCCGAGTGCAAAAAAATCCACCTACATTGCGTTTTTAGCAATTCCGCTTGTATTTGCGGTGATTTTGATAGTCCTAATCAAGATGATGCAAATGCTTTCGCTTCATTCCGATTACACTATACCAGATATGAGCGTCGGGAGTACAGCACTTGCCGTTATAACCGAAGATGATATAATAAATTCATCTCGTCAATTGACGATGCTTGCTTTCAGCGAGAAGTTTGAAGGCGCGCAGACTAATGTTACGGGCGACCTTGCGAAATATGATTACGATATTTCGTCATTTTCTGCATCCGAGATAAGCGGAATCCGAACTATGCAGGCAACTCTGACCGACAGCGATTCGCTGACCTTAACGATCATGTCAATTAACGAAAAGGGAAATATGGAGATTTTCATACTCGTTGACGGCGTGATTCATTCAAGAGTGCCGATCAATGACGAAGTATCGGTCACGCTTGAAGGCATCAGCGGCAAGACCGTCGTCGTCCGCTTCGGTGCAGAATCGGCAAAAGGCAAGGTGAAAGTTACAAGAAGATGAAAAAATATTACATCAATATGCGCAACGGATGGCGGATGTTTTTAGATATCGGACAGTATGTTTTTTTCATTGTTATGATCATCGCGATGTGTGTGTGGTCGTATAAATTAACGAAAGTCCTTGCAATATTTGAAATCTTGTTTTTTGTTCCGATAGGTATGAGAATTGTGTGGATACTTATCGGTATGATCTACAACTGTATTTATTACGACGAGAAGACCGACGAGCTGATCCTTCACCGTCTGCATTCAAAAGATCGAAGAATTGCACTTTCGGATATTGAGAAGATCGTTCCGAAGAGGAATGATGATATTACGCTGGGTTCGTATAAAGATAAATATAATTCCACCTACGCAGTCAAAAGCTGCGATGGCTATGACTATTTTTTCATTTCGGATTGCCCGGTTTTGATGCAATTTTTTAAGGATCACGGCGTTCCGACCGTGGAACGTGATAAAGAATTTTCATAAGGGTGAAGGAGCGCAAGCCTTACGCAAGGTAAGGCTTGACTCCTTCCAAACAGCCGGCGGGGCGCCGTCTGTTTGAAGCACAATGGGATTTTCGCCGCGGCTCTGGCGGTTTTCCGAAGGAAAATGGAGGCGGGAGCCGACAAGACAGAGTCGACTTTTGCCGTAGGCAAATATGTCTGCGGAGCGCGACTTAAGGCTCCGCCTTAAGAAACCGCAAACTTTTGAAAAAGTTTGATCAAAACTTTCTCGCTTTTTGAAATTTTACAAAATACTTTTCGCCTCGGCGAAAAGTTACAATAACTCGGCACTCTGCACTTAAACCATCTAACTAAAGAAAAGGAACCAAAACAATGATCTATATGTTTCTCGCAAACGGATTCGAAGAAATTGAAGCTCTGATGCCCCTCGACCTTATGCGTCGCGCCGGTCTTGATGTCAAGACTGTCGGTGTCGGCTCGCTCGACATTACCGGCTCGCACGGAATTACCGTGAAGGCTGATATGCTTGACTCGGATCTCTCCGATAACTCCCCCGAATGCGTCATTCTTCCCGGCGGTATGCCCGGAACGAAGAATCTCGATGCTTCTCCCGTCGTTCACAAGGCGCTTGACAGCGCGCTTGAAAATAATGCTCTTATCTGCGCTATCTGCGCCGCGCCGATGATCCTCGGCAAGCGCGGCATTCTTCGCGGCAAAAAGGCAACCTGCTTCCCCGGTTTTGAAGAATATCTCGAGGGCGCGACCGTCGGCGGACGTGCTGTGCGTGACGGTCAGGTCATCACGGGTGTCGGTATGGGCGCGGCTCTTGAGTTCGGCATCGAGATCGTTGCCGCCCTGAGGGGCAGAGAAGAGGCGGACAAACTCTTTGCCGCAGTTCTTGCAAAATAATGAAATATTACTTCAAAAACCCCGCCAACACGGCTCCCTTGCTCGTTCTTGCGGTCTTTCTGCTGCTTTATTCAAGCAGACTGATCGACACCGCACTCTTGACGCGCGAAAACGAGTACGTTGCCGTGATCGTGTTGCAGCTTGTGATCTTTTTGATGCCCGCCGCATTTTATATAAGGGCGCTGGGGCTCGATTTCACAAGATTCCGCATCTCGATCTTCGGCCCCGGTCACCTGCTTTTGCTCATTTCGGGGCTGATCGCCCTCACCTCGGGCACGATACTTATCGACAGCTATACCCTCGGTGACTCGGCATTTGCGGCAAATTACGACCTTTGGGGCGTGTTTATCTCGAAAAACGAGGGCACGGCGCAAAGCTCGCTCTATCTCATTTTAGCTTATGCCGCCCTTCCTGCGCTTTGCGAGGAATTTGTGTTCCGCGGACTTCTGATATCGGAGTACGAAAAGCGCTCATCGACCGCCGCCGTTCTGCTCAGCTCGATATTTTTCGCGCTTCTGCATTTCGACATCGAGCGTTTCCCCACCTATTTCTTCGCGGGTCTGATTCTTGCGCTCACGCTTTATGCCTCGCGCTCGCTCCTTGCGGTTATGGTTCTTCATTTCTGCCACAATATGATCGGCATTTTCGGCAGACCCTATATGCAAACGCTTGCCGAGCTTGGCGGTGACGAGCTCTTTATGACCCTTTTGACGGCAGTATTTTTGCTATCGCTCGGTATATTTACCGCAGATGCGGCAAGACTTTATAAGAACTACGCCAGGTTCGATCTCCCCTCGGATTACAGAACGATCGATCCACCCTATCCCCCCGCAGATGCCGACTCCTCGCCCCTCGATGAATTCGCGGCGAAGCATCCGCGCATAGCCGCAACGCTCGGCTCCTTCTTCTCCTTCCCCGCGCTTGTATGCTATATCGCGTATACCGCGGCGGTCTTTATCGATCTTTGAGAAAGGAAAACCAATGGAAAAAGAAAAAATCACACAAAAAAAGCCGAAAAAGCCGAATAAAAAGGAGCTGATCGGCGGCTACACCCGCGCAGAATACGCCGCGGCCCTCCGCGATCTTGACCCCGAGGAAAAGGAATTTTTCGACAAAAGCGACTATACCGAAACGCAAAGCACGGTATCTGCGGTCATCAAGGCGCTTGTTTATATCGTCGCCATCATAACCGTGTCGATCGCGCTTTCGACCTTCGCGCTTGCTTGCGCCAATGATA
This sequence comes from Clostridia bacterium, assembly GCA_017632155.1. The sequence goes on along the minus strand of JAGBRZ010000209.1, from coordinate 11,706 downwards.
TTTTTGCCTTCGTCAAGGAGGAAAAGACGGTAGAGGTCGTCATCCCCGATTACGTCACCACAGAGGAGCTTTCCGAAATTCTCGGCGACGCGGGTGCGATCAATTATCCCTGGCTTTTCAGATTTTATTGCACGCTCAAAAACGTCGATACAAGCCCCGCCTACAAATTCGTCGGCGGCACTTACACCATCGCCACGAATATGAACTACGACACCCTCATGCTCTCTTTCGTTGAAACGATGACGCTGACAACGGTTCGAATCACCTTCCCCGAGGGCTCGACGGTTGACGAGATCATTGCTCTCTTCGAGGCAAACGGCTGCTCAAGCCGCGAGGAGTTTCTTGAATGTATGACCACTTATGATTTCGGCGCGGAATATGAATTTTTGAAGGATATTGATATGACGGGCAGATATTACCTGCTCGAGGGCTATCTCTACCCCGACACCTATGATTTTTACACCGGACGAAAGCCCGAATATTACCTTTGCCGTCTGCTCGATCAGTTTGCAAAGGTCTTCCGTCAGTCGAAATTCTTCGAGGCGGCTGAGGAATCGGAATACACCATCGATGAGCTTCTGACCATCGCATCCATCATCGAGAAGGAGGCGTATCAGGTCAATGACTTTGATATGGTTTCTTCGGTCATCCACAACAGACTCAAGGATCCCGCAACCTTCCCCAATCTTGAGTGCGACTCGACGATAGTCTATGCCCTTTCCTGCATCGCGGGCAAGCGAGTCACCGACATCACTCTGGAGGATCTGGAGCTTGATAATCCCTATAATTCCTACAAAGAGGAAGGTCTGCCCCCCGGCCCGATCTGCAGCCCCAGCTATAACTCGATCGCTTGCGCCTTCGACCCCGCGGATGCCGACAAGGATTATTACTACTTCGTTTCCGACAAATACGGCGTGATGTACTATGCCACCACTCTTAAAGATCACGAGAAAAATATCGCGGACATCAAGAAAGCCGAAGCCGCAGAAAAAGAATAAAGGAGATTATCAAAATGATGATGACGGATAAAGAAAGATTTATACAGATATACAAGGAAAAGATCACCCGAGAGGGATCTGCGGAGCTGCTGAACTATCTTTGCTCCGAGTCCTGCGATTTCTTCACGGCTCCCGCCTCGACGCGCTATCACGGCGCCGAGGTTGGCGGACTTTGCCGCCACAGCCTCAACGTTTATGATTGCCTTGTTGACATTATGAACCGCAGAAGAATGAAGGAGGATTACGGAATCCATTACAGCGACGAAAGCATTGCCATCGCCGCGCTTCTGCACGATCTTTGTAAGATCAATTTCTACCGCGTTGAAAGCCGCAACGTCAAGAAAAACGGCGCGTGGGTGACCGTACCCTATTACACCATCGAGGATAGCCTCCCCTACGGCCACGGTGAAAAGTCGGTGTATATCGCATCGGGCTTTATGCGCCTGACCCGCGATGAGGCGTTTGCCATCAGATATCATATGGGTTTTTCGGGCCCCGAGGACAACGGCACCGTTGGCCGTGCGCTTGAAATGTTCCCCCTCGCCTTTGCCCTGATGGTTGCGGATATGGAAGCCGCATATTTCCTTGAGGGAATGCCCGAGGATAAATAAGATGGCAGAACATATTCCCTCGATCAAAACGCGTCGCAGACATAATTTCGAAAAGACGCTCGTTTGGCTCAAATATTGCTCGCCCGCGATACTTACACTTGCATCGTGGTTCTTCTGCCTCGTCAAATGCGTCCGCTTCCATGACGGAAAGACCGTGTATAGCTTGCAATCGGTGAATGAAATGGTATCTGCTGCTTTGGCGGGTATCGGCTCCTTCGATGCCGCAAAGGACGATAGCTACACCGAGCTTCTTGCGGGCGCGCTCAAGCCGGCAACCACCGCATACGTGCTTTGCTTTGTCATAGCGGGAGTGCTTGCGCTCTACCTGCTCGTCTTCGCCTGCCTTATCCTTGCGGGTGATCCGATGTCGCCCGGTACCAACCGCGCAAAGGTCTGGTTCAAGACCTTCTTCCCGGGCAAGTGGCTTGTGTTTATTTCCTTGCTTTTGCCCGTTTATCCGACCTTTATGCCCTACGTTATCAGGCATCTGTTTTATAAATATTACGTTATGAATGACCTCAGCGTTATCGCCGCGCGGTTCAATCCCTCGATAGCTGCCTCCGTCCTCTGCGTGATATTCCTCGTTCTGTTCTTTGCCGCGATTCCGCTTGAGAAAAGACACAGAATGGACCCCTTCAAGAGATACGATAAAGAAGAGGACGATTAAATTTCAAATATTGTTGAAAAATGCAGGAAGTAGCTTCACTTTCTGCATTTTTTGCTTGACAAATCCTATCTTTTGTGATACAATAAAGTGGTATGAGTTTATTCTTATTTATTTAGTATATATCTCATAATTTCGATTTTGAAAGAAAGCAACAAAGGAGGTGCAAAAGAAATTGGAATTGATTCACATTATCATTTGTGTGGCTATCGGTGTTGTCGGTATCGCACTTGGAATCGTCATCGGTATTCTCATCCGCCGTTCAATTGCCGAAAAGAAACTCGGCATTGCTGAAGAACGCGCAAAGAAGATCGAAGCTGACGCAAAAGTTGCGGCAGAAGCCGAAGCAAACAAGATGATACTTGCCGCTCAGAAAGAGATCAATCAAATGCGTTCCGAAAACGAAAAAGAGATCAAGGAACGCCGTAGCGAGATCTCCCGATCCGAGCGCAGATTAACACAGAAGGAAGAATCCCTCGACAAAAAGACCGAGCAGCTCGAAAAGAAGAACGAGCAGCTTGATAAGCGCATCAAGGACAACGAGATCGTTCGCGAACAGCTCAATGCTTCTCTCGAACTTCAGACAAAGGCTCTTGAGCGTATTTCGGGTCTGACCGCCGAGGAGGCAAAAACAGAGCTTATCGAAAAGCTCGAAAGCGTTGCAAAATTTGAGTTTGCACAGAGAATGGACGAGCTCGAGGAGCAGTTCAAGGACGAGGCAGACACCAAGGCACGCAATTACATTTCACTCGCTATCCAGAGATACGCCGCGGACAACGTTTCCGAGGCGACCATCACAAGCGTTTCTCTCCCCGGTGAGGAGATGAAGGGACGCATCATCGGACGCGAAGGAAGAAACATTCTTATGCTCGAAAAGCTTACGGGCGTCGATCTCATCATCGACGATACCCCCGAGGCTATCACCCTTTCGGGCTTCGACCCCGTTCGCCGCGAGATCGCGCGACTTGCGCTTGAAAAGCTCATCGCGGACGGCCGCATCCATCCCACCCGCATTGAGGAGATGGTTGAAAAGGCTAAGAGAGAGGTCGAGGCAGGAGTCAAGCAGGCGGGCGAGCGCGCAACCTTCGAGGTTGGCGTTCACGGTCTTAACCCCGAGCTTGTCAAGCTTCTCGGAAGACTCCGTTACCGTACATCCTACGGTCAGAACGTGCTCAAGCACTCTGTTGAGGTTGCATTCCTCGCAGGAATCATGGCTGAAGAGCTCGGCGTTGACGCGGCAACCGCTCGTCGCGCGGGTCTTCTCCACGATATCGGTAAGGCATTCCCCCACGACGTCGAGGGTACTCACGTACAGATCGGCGTAAACGCTGCCAAGAAGTACAAGGAGAGCCGCGAGGTCATCCACGCTATCGAGGCGCATCATAACGACGTTGAACCCAAAACCATCATTGCAGTTCTCGTTCAGGCGGCAGACGCAATCTCCGCCGCAAGACCCGGCGCACGCCGCGAGGATCTTGAAAACTACACCAAGCGTCTTGAAAAGCTTGAGGAGATCGCAAAGGAATTTAATGGAGTCGAGAAGGCTTATGCAATCCAGGCAGGCCGCGAGCTCCGCGTAATGGTCAAGCCCGAGGAGGTCGATGACGTTGCAATGAAGATCATCGCCCGCGATATGGCGCAGAAGATCAAGGAAGACGTCAAGTACCCCGGACAGATCAAGGTCCACATCATCCGCGAATCCCGCGCGGTAGATTACGCAAAGTAATCAAAATCACATTTTACTTTATCACTTTTTATCAGCCCACGCGGCTTAAGATATATTGATATAAAGTCCTAAAGCAGAAAACGCAGAAATGCGATGTGAATAAAAAACCCACCCGTCAGCGAATGCTGACGGGTGGGTTTTTTAGTGGACAGTGATTAGTGGACAGTGGACAGAAAGTTGCGAATGATAATTTAATTTGGATATTTGCATTCCATTGTACCGACTAATAATTTTATAAACAATAAACTCGGATATTAAGAAGTTTGCGCTTCATAATATCCGAGTTTTTGCTTATTTTAGTTTTGTAATGAACGGTGTTTTTATAGTACAGTACAAAATTATTTGCCCGCAACTTTCTGTCCACTGTCCACTTATAAGAGAATCTTATTAAATTCCTTATTCTCTCTCTCAAGAATCTCCGCTTCTCTCGAGTGACAAGTCAAGAGGATAACCTGCGATTCCTCTGCGATCTTGGTGAGAAGGTCGAGAAGAGCCGCGGCGCGGGTGTCATCGAGTTGGGAGAAGACCTCGTCGAGGATCATGGGCGGTCGGTCGGTGGGGAAGAGCATTGAGGAAAGTGCGGTGCGGAGGGCAAAATATGCCGTGTCGCGCGTGCCCGCGCTGAGCGAGGAGATCGGTTTTGTTCCGCTTTCGGTGAGGATCGAGAGCGAGAAATCCTCGCCAATGCCGAAATCGCTGTATTTTCCGTCCGTCATATGCTTCATAAGCGCGCCCGCGGATGCGCGGAGTCTGGGCGTTACGTTGCGGCGAAGGCTTTCGCCTGCGTTCGAGATCGACTCGTGCGCGAGGACGATCGCGGCGTATTTCCTTTCAGCCTCGGCAAGCTCCGCCTCGGTTTCTTCAAGAAGCGCGGCGATACGGTTGGGGTTTTCGCAAGTTCCCTCGATGATTCCGAGATTCTTTTCCGAATCGAGCAGTCGCGTTCTTGCCGCGTCGAGCCTTGCGGCGTATTCGTCACGCTCCCCCTTGAGGGTGGTGAGATTCGCAAGGTCGAGCATCGATTTTGCGGCGGGGGTGAGGTGCGCTCGGAGCGCGGCTTCGTCCTCGCCCTCAAGCTTTGCCTTCGATTCTTTGACCGATGCCGAATATTTTTCAATATCCGCATCAAGTGATGCGCTCTTTTCGGCTACCTTTGCGTATTTTTCAGCCGAAAGAGCCAAAAGCTCGGAGATATTTTGGTTTTCACCGTCGATGCCAAAGCGCCCGAGGACGGATTTTGCCTCGTAAACGATCTCAAGCACGGCACCGCTCTTTTTCGCGTGAGCCTGCTCAAGAGTTCCGATGCGCTTTGCGAAATCGTCGATCTCGCCCTTTGCCTCAAGGCAAGCGGCACAATGCGCGACGATCTCCTTCTTCTTCGGCTTTTCATCCTCGATTCCAAGCTCGAATATGTAATTCTGTGCCCGTCTGCGAGCCCCCGCTGAGGTGATCGCAAGAGAAATTCCGATCAGAGCGACGATAAGGCCGCCAACTGCCGCGCCCGAGGAGATCGGCATAGTCAGCCACGGGAAGAGATGGAGGAAATAGCAAGCCATCGAGCCGACGCAGAGCGCGGTGCCGAGGATCGCAAAGATAATTCCCCAAGCAAGGCGCGCGCCAACCGACGAGCGGAGTTTTTTGTATTTGTCGGCAACCGCCTCGGGTCCGCCCGTGCGCTCGATGTCCTCGGCGCGCGCGGCAAGATTGGTGTCGCCAAGCTGCTCGGAGCGGAGTCCCGCAAGCTCGCCCGCACTCTTTGCCGCATCCGATTCCGCAGATGCAAGTCGGCGCGAAAGCGAATCAAGCTCTGCAACGTAGGCGCGGTCGGGCAGTTTGCCCTCAAAGCCGTACTCGGCAAGGAGCTCGTTTTTCTCCTCGGTCAGCGCGGTGACTTTTGCCTCGCCCGCGTGGAGCATATCAAAACGCTTCAGCGTTTGTATCGTTTCAAAGGCGCGGAGTCTGTCCTCCGCAGAAGTCAGCTTGGTGCGGAGCTCGGCGCAAAGCTTTCGCGCGCGTTCAACGGTCGAGCGGAGAGTGAGCATATTCTTTGCCGCCTCTTCCGCCTCGATAAGGCGGCGGCGCAGAGTGTCGCGCTCGGCGGTGAGCTCATCGATTTTTCCGCCCGTTCCTCTTTGAAGCCGGAACTGACGGCGCGCGGTGTTGAGTCTTGTCAGCGCGCGCTCGGTGTAGATCGCCTCGTCGGCGGAAAAGAGGATGTTTTCGATCGAAGAACCGATCTCGCTGCCCGAAAGCGACGAGAGCGCCTGCTGTTTTACCGATGAAGTAGAATCCCAGACGCCCGAGGGCACTCCGAGAAAGACCTGACCGGGCACCTCGCCCTTGAAGGCGACGCTTCCGGTGGCAAGATCAATGATCTGACATTTTTCGCTGTAACCGTCGCGGTTGTCGGCTCTGATGCCGCGTCGCTCGATGCGGTAAGCACCCTTTTCGCATTCAATTTCGATGCTTCCCTCTGCGCGGCCGTCAAGCCAAGAAAGCGCGCGATCGTATTCAAGCGTGCCCTCCTCGCTTCTTCGTGAGGGCAGACCGTAAAGCATAAATCGGATGAAGGCGAGAATCGTGCTCTTGCCCGATTCGTTTGCACCCGAAATGACGTTCAGCCCGTCCGAAAGTTCGGCGCTGAAACCCGAAAGAGTGCCAAATGAGGTGATATTTATCTTCCTTATTATCATAATACCGCCTCCTTAAAGAAATGCGCGTCCGTCAAGCGCAAGCAGACCGATGCGCAGAGCCTCCGCCGCAAGAGCGCGCTCGCTCTCGTCCGCCGATGAAAGTCGGGGGAGAAGCGTGCGGTAAAGCTCACCCTTGATCGTCATATCGCCCGCAAGATATTCCGCACCAAAAACGGGCGAGGTACGGTCGCGGAGCTTGAGCGAGCAGAGCGGAAGATTCGCAAGAAGCTCGATCTGCGCGGCGTTCGGCGCATAATCGGGCGGGATCGAGCCCTCAAGGTAGACCTTGAGCGAAACGCTTTTGTCGCAACCTTCGCTTTTTGCAAGTTCAATAATCTTCGCGGCAACCTCGGTGTCGCTCGCCGAACCCGTGACCTCAAGATGACGGGTGATGTATTTGTGAGTTGAGGTGATAATTTTCTTAATTTCGGGAGCCTTTCCGTCCTCAATCGTGACAGAAAGCACACCGCCGTCGCCCTCCTCGTCGAAGGATCGACCCTCGGGAAAACCGCAGTAGGCAACTGTCGTGCGACCCGCAAGAGCAACCTCGGGGACGTTGTGTATGTGCCCGAGCGCGGCGTAATCACAACCCGATGTCGCAAAGAGCGAGTGGGGAGTCGGCGCGTATCTCGAGATCGGAGAAACTGTGTCGGCGTGCGCGCAGATGAGATTGACGGCACCCTTGTCGGGCAAAAGACCGTAGGAAAGCGGCGAGCGCTCAAGCGAGGGCGAGGTGAATGCCCAACCGTGCACGGCAACGCTGACCTCGCCGACGTTGAATCGGAAGGTCGAAAGCTCGTCTGTGTCGAAAATATAGACGTTCTCGGGCCACGCGGTCGCCGTCCAGATGCTTCCGGAGGAATAAGGATCGTGATTTCCGGGCGCAATGACAACGGGCTTGCCGTAAGCCGCAAGCGAGTCGCGCACAAGGGTGAGCGTTTCGGGGCTGACGTAACCGCAGTCGAAAAGATCACCCGCGATAAGCATCATATCGTGCGCGCCCGCAAGCTCGACGACGTCGATGAAAATTTTCCTGAGTTCATCACGAAGCCGCTCTCCCGTCGGAAGATCGACCCCGGTGAAGGGCGAATCCAGATGAAAGTCGCCCGTGTGGAGGATTTTAAGCATATGTTTGTCCTTTGTTTGGAGTTATAATTTTGTTTGTGCGTTTGTCCTTAGCGAGTGGCAAGTGGACAGAGGTCAGTGGACAGTGAATAGGAAATTTTCGCTGTCGCGAAAATTTTTATAAAAATAAAACAGCGAGAAAGTTTTGATCAAACTTTTTCAAAAGTTTGCGGAGTTTGAGGCGGAGCCTCATTTCAAAGCAAAGGCTTCAGCCTTTGCTTCTATGCTTCAAAAAGACGAAGCTCTGCTTCGGATTTTTGGACAGAGTCAATACTTCCCGAATGTAGGGAAGTATTGCGCTCTGTCACCCTGCGCGAAGCGCAAAGATTTCATTCTTCCTTGCGTTTGACATTGATTTTCAAATTTTCAAAGAATTCAAAGAGAATAGGATCATCTTTTATATAGAAATAATCCCTGCCCTCGGCATCTGAAACGCCATAGGTTTTATGTTCGTAAGCATCATTCTTGCCATAATGCGTAACCGGACCTTTGTCCTTGTTTGTATTAATTTTACGCGAAACAAGAGCAATATCGCGGATTGGTATGCGCCGTGGCTGTTGATGGATCAGCTTAAGAATAATTTCCTGGTTATTTTCGTCATAATAAAAGCGGTTTGCCAAGCCGAAATAAAGCGTTATTAAGATTACCGCAACGGCAAGAATAGCGCAGGCCAAGGTCGGAATTGCCAGATTATCCGAGAATATGAGCCACCATACACAGATTATCGTCCAAACAAACGGAACACATATAATCAATAAAGGAATATAGACCAGATCGATCAGTATCTTCCAACCGTTGTACCAATTAATATTGTAGCGTTTCATTCGTGCTCCTCTCCGTAATATGTCACGAGCATGTTATACTATTATGATACTAAACGTAATTACGAGCCGTAGGGGACGGCGCCCTCGACGTCCCAGCCCAATTAAATTATTGCTGTACAACTATATCAAGGAAATAATATTGTAGCTTCTGAATTTTTCCAGCTAAATAATTATGTGCTGTAATGGGACGTCGAGGGCGCCGTCCCCTACGGCTCGTAATATAATTGTTATTAAAATCGAGTATAGTTCTCGTTATTTAACAAATTTTTCCTCCCGCAAACTCCACAAACTTCATCATCGCCTGTCTGCCCTCGTCGGTTGCCTTGTAAACTCCCGCGTCCTCAAGTACTGCGGTGAAGGTCTTGCCTATCTCCTCGTAGAGGATCGATTCGACGTTTTCTGCGGTGAAGGTGTAGTTGTCCTTGAAGCTATTGAGCCAAGCGGTGTGCTTTTCGCAGTCGGGATCGGTCGCGGGATCGCCGCCCGCAAGTATGATCTCGCCGAGGCGTGCCATCTCCTTCTTGAGTCGCGCGGGGAGGATCGCAAGTCCCATAACTTCGATCAGACCGATATTTTCCTTCTTTATATTATGCTTGTCCGCGTGCGGATGGTAAATTCCCATCGGGAATTCCTCGCTCGTCAGGTTGTTGCGGAGGACAAGATCGAGCTCAAAGTCCTCGCCGCGGCGGCGCGCGATGGGAGTGATCGCGTTGTGAGGTACGTCACCCGAGAAAGCCACAACGCCGTTTGCCTCGTCGGAATAGCCCGACCAAGCAACGCGGACGTGCTCGGCAAGCTCAACGAGAGCCGCCTTCGACTTCGAGCGCAGACGGAGAACCGACATCGGCCAGTTGACAAGTCCCGCCTCGATCTCGGGGAATTTTTCGAATTTTACGGGGATGATGATCTCTGCGCGCTCCATCGGGAAGGTGTAGCAGCCGCCCTGCATATGATCGTGCGAGAGGATAGAACCGCCAACGATCGGAATATCGGCATTAGAACCGATAAAGTAGTGGGGAAGCTCGGTGACAAAATCAAGCTGACGCTCGAAGGTCGCGCGGCAGATCTTCATCGGCACGTGAGCCTTTGAGAGTGCGATACAATGCTCGTTGTAATAAACGTAGGGCGAATATTGCAGTAACCACTCGTCACCTCCAAGGGTGAAGGGAATCTGGCGCAGATTCTGTCGCGCGGGCGCATTTGCGTGACCCGCATAACCCACGTTCTCGGGGCAGAGCAGACACTTGGGATAACCCGACTGAGGCGCAAGCTTCGCCGCCGCAATGTCCTTCGGGTCCTTTTCGGGCTTCGAAAGGTTGATCGAAATGTCGATCTTGCCGTATTTCGAATCAACGGACCAACGGCGGTCCTTTTCAATACGGTCTTCGCGTATGTAGTTCGAGTCGATCGAAAGACGGTAGAAGTAGTCGCTCGCCGCCTTGGGATCGTCCTTGTAAAGCTCAAAGAATTTCGCGGTGACCTCGCTCGGACGGGGCATAAGAATGCCCATCAGCTTGGTGTCAAAGAGGTCGTGCGCGGTAATTCCTTCATTAATTATATTATTGGCTACCGCATATTCGCAAATAGCGTCGAGAATTTCGTGCAGGCGGAGATCCTTTTCCTCGTCGGAAGCATAATCCTCAAAAGCCGTGATGCCAAGCTCGGCGCAAAGAGTGTTTGCGGCATAAATGCGGTCAGCGGAGTCGAGCATTCCGCACTTTTCTGCATGGTTAAGCAAAGCCGAGATGAGTCGGCAGATTTTATTGTCAGTCATTTTTACACCTCTATTATATATAAGGAAGAAATTAAAGTCTGATCGCCTTGTCCGCGATGAATTTGTTTACCAATGCCTCGGTCGGGAGCGAGGGAAGCGCGCCCTTCTTGCTGACGGCAAGTGCACCGACCACATTTGCGTATCGTCCCGCACGGACGATATCGCCCGAACGGAGATATTCGAGAGTCAGCGCGGCGGTGAAAGCGTCGCCCGCGGCGGTGGTATCAACTGCATTAACGCCGTAAGCGGGCAGGCAGTGATAATATTTTCCATCATATATATAGCATCCGCGTCCGCCGAGTTTGATGACGTAATACTTTGCGGTGACGAGCTTCTGCAGCTCCATAGCCGCGCGCAGACAGTTGTCGGGATTCGATGGATTGATACCGGTGAAAATTTCGGTTTCTGTTTCGTTGGGCGAAAAAATTTCAAGAGGAGGCAGATCCTCGAGCGGAAAATCGGGGTTTGCGGGTCCCGCGTCAAGAATTATCGGAATTTCTTTTTCATTTGCAGTCCAAGCCGCGTGCATAACCGCGTCCTGGGTGATCTCAAGCTGCATCAAAAGAGCATCGGGACGGCAGATAAAGGAGGCATCAATGTCCTCGCGGGTCAGGCGAACGTTCGCGCCGGGGAAAAGAATGATGCGGTTCTGACCGTTCGGCTCAACCATAATTGCGCCAAGTCCGGTAACAGCGTCGGGATCGACAACGATAAATCGTGTGTCGAGTCCTTCCTTTTTATAAATATTATGCATGATGGAGCCGTTCGCATCCTTGCCAAGTCGGCAGCAGAAAACGCTGTCGCCGCCAAGTCTGCGGACAGCAACTGCGGAATTTGCACCTTTTCCGCCGGGAACAAACTGATATGTTCCGCTCTCAAGCTGCGTTTCGCCGCCCTGCGGAATCTTGCTGACACTCATAACAAAGTCCATATTTGCGGAGCTTACGGTTAAAATTCTTTTAGGTATCGACATTTTTTACCTCCGAATTTGAGAATATTTTTGAAGTCGGATATATTACCATCTTATATTATACTATATAATAATCAAGAAATCAAGGGGAAATTTGCGATTTCAGTCGATTTAGTTCGTCAAAATACACAAACGATAAGGCAAATATTTGTGCAATAAGGAACAAAAATAACAAATCTTAAAAAAATCAAAAAAACTTCAAAAAAAGTGTTGACAAAAGGGGATGAAAGTGGTATAATATACAAGCTGTCGCGCAGAGCGCACAGCGAGGTCATTGAAAATTGAACAACAGACTAAGAAGTACAAGCTTGACTCTCGATG